>CAYQTH010000001.1:0-72473 GCA_964420415.1 uncultured Macromonas sp.
ACCCTGATGCGCTGGAAGGCCTGCGAGATGATCGACAACCACCAGAACGCCGGTGCCGAAGCCAACATGGCCAAGCACTTGGCCGCTACCGCCAGTTGGAAGGCCGCCAACGTGTGCCTGCAAACGCATGGCGGTTTTGGCTTCGCGTGCGAATACGACGTGGAGCGCAAGTTCCGCGAAACCCGTCTGTACCAGGTGGCGCCCATCTCCACCAACATGATCTACAGCTACGTGGCCGAGCACGTGCTGGGTCTGCCCAAGTCCTACTGAGGTGGCCGCCATGACCCGACCGTTGGACGGCCTGACCGTCATCACGCTGGAGCATGCGGTGGCGGCGCCATTCGCCACCCGGCAACTGGCCGACCTGGGCGCGCGCGTCATCAAGATCGAGCGCCCTGGCGAGGGCGACTTCGCCCGCAAGTACGATACCCGCGCCAAAGGCGAGGCCTCATACTTCGTGTGGATCAACCGCTCCAAGGAAAGCCTCACGCTGGACGTCAAGAAGCCTGAAGCTCAGGTGATTCTGAACAAGCTGCTGGCCAAGGCCGACGTGCTGGTGCAGAACCTGGCACCAGGTGCCGCTGCGCGCCTGGGCCTGGGCGCCGAAGCACTGCGTCCCCAGCATCCGGGGTTGATCGTTTGTGACATCTCCGGCTACGGCGCGGACGGTCCCTACCGCGACAAAAAGGCCTACGACCTGCTGATCCAGGCCGAGGCCGGTTTGCTGTCCACCACCGGCACGCCGGACCAGGTGGCCCGTGCGGGCATTTCGGTGGCCGACATCTCGGCCGGCATGTACGCCTACAGCTCCATCCTGGCGGCGCTGATCCAGCGTGGCAAAACTGGCAAGGGCAGCCACATCGACGTGTCGATGCTGGAATCCCTGGGCGAGTGGATGGGCAACCCGCTGTACTACGCCTTCGAAGGCCAGACGCCGCCGCCCCGCGCCGGTGCCAGCCACCCCAGCATCTACCCCTACGGCCCCTTCGGCACGGGTGACGGCAAGACGGTGCTGTTCGGCCTGCAGAACGAGCGTGAATGGGCCACCTTCTGCCAGAAGGTGCTGGAACGCCCCGACGTGCAGACCGACGAGCGCTTCGACACCAACGCCAAGCGCAGCGCCAACCGTGCTGAACTGAAGGCCGTGATCGAGGAGCTGTTCAAGCCCTTCAGTGCGTCCCAAGTCATCGCCAAGCTGGACGCGGCGGGCATTGGCAACGCCGCGGTCAACACCATGGCCGACGTCTGGGCTCATCCGCAGTTGGCCGCCCGTGGCCGCTGGACCGAGGTGGCTTCGCCCGTGGGCACGCTGCCCGCGTTGCTGCCGCCCGCGACCAGCGACCAGTTCAGCGCCCGCATGGATCCGATCCCGGCACTGGGTCAGCACACCGACAGCATTCTGGCCGAGCTGGGGTACAGCACCGACGACATCGCAGCACTGCGCGCTTCGGGAGCGGTGTGAGCCATGACCCGTTCTGCACGTTCCTACCTCTTCGTTCCTGCTGACCGGCCCGAGCGCATCGAAAAGGCGCTGGCCACTGGTGCCGACGCCGTCATTGTTGACCTGGAAGACGCGGTCGCGCCCAGCAACAAGCTGGCGGCACGGGCCGCATTGACGGCCGCGCTGAACGCCGCCGTGCCGGTGGTGGTGCGCATCAACGCGGCTGGCACGGACTGGTTCGCGGACGATGCCCGCGCCTGTGCCCACCCTGGTGTGAGCGCCATCATGCTCCCCAAGGCGGAAGATGCGGCCGCTGTGGCCGAGGTGCGCCGCCTGTCGGGCAACAAGCCCGTGCTGGCGCTGGTGGAAACGGCACGTGGCATGGCCCAGGTGCAGGCCTTGGCTGCGGCGGACGGCGTGGAGCGGCTGGTGTTCGGCAGCATCGACTTCCAGCTCGACCTGGACATCCCCGAAGACGATGGTGAAACGCTGCTGTTCTTCCGTTCCCAGCTCGTGTTGGCCTCACGTGTGGCCAACCTGGCGGCGCCGGTCGACGGCGTGACCACGGTGTTGGACGACCCCGAACGCATTGCCGCCGACGCACGGCGTTCGCGCAGCCTGGGGTTTGGTGGCAAGCTGTGCATCCATCCCAAGCAGGTGGCGCATGTGAATGCCGCCTTCAGTCCCAGTGCCGATGAGTTGAACTGGGCACGTCGGGTGGTGGACGCGGCCGACCAGGCACAGGGTGCCGCCATTGCCGTGGACGGCAAAATGGTCGATGCGCCCGTGCTGGCGCGTGCGCACCGGCTGCTGGCCAGTGCCGCGCATGCGGCTTGAGGGCCGCTGAGGTGAACGCCTCTCTCCCCGGTTCGCTGGAGGCGTTGACCCACATCGCCCAGATCCCGGCGTACTGGGCGCTGCGCACGCCGCAGGCCCCGGCGTTCTGGCTGGGGGACCAACCCTTCACCTATGGCCAGCTGCAGGCGGCCATCACGCGTTTGGCGGCCTGGATGCGTGGCCAGGGCGTGCAGCCCGGTGACCGGGTGATGGTGGTGTCGGAAAACGCCGTGGAGGCCATTGCCCTGGTGTTTGCCGCCGCGTCACTGGATGCTTGGCCGCTGTCCATCAACGCTCGGCTGGCGCCGCGCGAGATCGACGCCATTCTGGACCTGGTGGAGCCCAAACTGCAGCTGTTCGTGACGGCGCATGCGCCCGAAGCCACGCACCATGCCGAACGGCACGCGGCCCAGCCACTGGGCGCGCATGTGCTGGCGCCTGATTTGCCGGGCGAGGTGCGTTGGCAGGTGGCGCCACGTGAGCAAGGACTCACACTGGAGGATCCTGCGGCTCTGAGCGAAGTGGCCTTGCTGATTGCCACCTCAGGCAGCACGGGGTTGCCCAAAGCGGTGATGGTGACGCACCGCGGCTTGCTGCATTTCTGCCGCGTGTCGCACCGCGCGCGCAGCCTCCAGCCACACGACGTGACATATGCCGCGCTGCCCATGTCGCACGTGTTCGGCATTGCCACGCTGTTGCTGAGCACGCTGTACGGTGGCGGCAGCCTGTACCTGGTGCAGCGTTTCGACCCGCAGGATTTGCTGGCCGCCATTGAAAAGCGCGGTATTTCCATGCTGTTCGGCGTGCCCACCATGTATGCCCGTTTCCTGGCCTACCTGCGCGAAAGCGGTGGCGCTGTGCCCGCCAGCCACCCGTTGCGTTATGCCTACGTGGGCGGCTCCGCCCTGGAAATGTCGCTCAAGCAGGAATTTGAGCAGCGCTTCGGCTGCCGCATGCAGCATGGCTATGGCATGACGGAGTACGCCGGTTCCATGTTCATCACCCGGCTGGAGCAGCCGCGCAACGACACCGCCGTGGGCTTCTTGAACGAAGGCTGTGAAGCGCAACTGGTCGACGACCAGGGCCAGCCGGTGCCGCAGGGGGCCGTCGGTGAAATCTGGATCCGTGGTCCGGGGCTGATGCGCGGCTACTACCGGGCGCCGGAACTCACACAGCAAGTCATGCGGCCGGGTGGCTGGTTCAACACCGGCGACCTGGGGCGGCTGGACGCCGATGGCGCGCTGTTCCTGGTGGGCCGCAGCAAGGACATGATCATCCGTTCCGGCTTCAACGTGTACCCGGCCGAGGTAGAGGCGGTGCTGAATGGCCACACGGCTGTGCATGCTTGCGCCGTCGTTGGCCGCAAGTGCGAAGACGGGAACGAAGAGGTGCTGGCTTTTGTCGAATGCGAGCCGGGACAGGATGTGGATGCCGCCGAGCTGCGGGCATTTCTGCGCGAGGCGCTGGCCCCGTACAAGGTGCCCACGATGGTAGCCACGTTACCGCACATCCCCTTGCTGTTCAACGGCAAGGTGGCCAAGCAGACCTTGCGTGATGACATTGACGGTTGGCTGGCGCAAGCCAAAAACCACCCGAACAAAACCTAAAAAATCTATAACCCGGAGACAACCATGACCACAGCCCTTGACCCCCATCCATTCAGTCCCAGGCAATTGCTGGGCATATTGCTGATTTTGATTCTGGTCGAGATCAACAGCGCGTTCGAGGTCGGCATGATGTACGGCATCCTGGCTACCCTGGTGCGCGAGTTCGGTGACCCGGTGGGCGTGGGCTGGCTGCTGACGGGCTTTTTGTTGGTGGGGGCGGCGTCTTCGGCGCTGTGCTCACGGCTCGGCGATATCTACGGTCGGCGTCGCGTGGTCATGGTCATGCTGGTGTGTGCCATGGCCGGTTCGCTGATCAGCGCGCTGGCTCCCGACCTTTTTTGGCTGGTGGTGGGACGCTCGGTGCAAGGTGTGGCGGCGGCTTTGCTGCCGCTGTGCATCGGATTGGTGCGTGAGTATTTCCCTGCCCAGCGGGTGCCGTTGACGGTGGGATGGCTTGCTGCAATCGCGTCCTTCAGTGCCATGGCTGGGATCGTGTTCGGCGGTTGGCTGGCCGATACGGTCGGCTGGCGTTTTACCTTCTGGCTGGGGGCAGGGCACGCCTTGCTGTCGTTGCTGGTGACCTGGCTGTTGCTGCCGCCGTCGGTGGCAGCAGGCCTCAAGGGGCGCCTGGATGTGCTGGGAGGCATATTGTTTGCGCCCGCCATCGGCGCCTTTTTGCTCGGGGTATCGCGTATCCAGACACAAGGGTGGGACGACGCCCTTACCCTGGGCTTGCTGGCGGGTGGTCTGATGCTGTTTGCGTTCTGGTACCGCTATGAGGCGCGGCACCCGAACCCGATGCTGGACGTCAAGCAATTCAACAACCGGCAAGTTGCGATTGGCATGGGCGTGATGCTGCTGTACGGACTCGGAACGTCGCAGCTCATGATGATGGTGCTCCTCATTGCACAACAACCGACCTGGACTGGTATTGGCTTGGGATTGAGTGCCACAGTGGCGGCCTGGATCAAGATGCCTGCCGGTATTTCCGGCTTGCTGGCCGCCCCATGGAGCGGGCGATTGGCAGCACGCCATGGGGCCAAGCGTGCCATGGTGGTCGGGACGTTGGGCATCAGTTTGAGCTGGGTGGCATTGGCGCTGTGGCATGGCTCGATCTGGGAGCTGGTTCTCCTGTCTTTCCTTGCCACAGCAGCGGGGGCCGTCATTTATGCGGCCGTGCCCAACCTGCTGCTGGAGGTCACTCCTGCAGACAGAACCAGTGAAATCACGGGCATGTCCATGGTGTTGATGCGTGTGGGTACAGCCGTGGGTACGTTGGTGGTGACCATGCTGCTGGCTTCCGCTACCGTGTCAGACGGCGGAACAGGCACTTTCCCCGCCCCCTCCGCTTACGGCTGGGCTTTTTTCGCCATCAACAGTTTTGCGGCGGTGTCTGTGCTGCTGGCGTTGCTGTTGCCTCACCGTCCGCCGCGATAGGTGCGCCCAATCACCGCGGCATGAACTGACCAGACAGACATTGAACCAACGGGTGGCAGGCCACCCAGATCGGGAGATAACAAGATGCAGACGACCGATTCTTCTTATTCGCCAAGCGGCCACAAGCCATGGGTGGCCATCATGCTGGTGCTGATATTGGTTGAAATCACCAGTGCGTTCGAGATGGGGATGATGTTCGGTGCGTTGGCCACCATCAGCCGCGAATTCCGTGACCCGGTGGGGGCGGGTTGGCTGGTCACGGCATTTCTGCTGGTGGGGGCGGGCTCGGCTGCGCTCACTGCGCGTTTCGGTGACATGTACGGCCGCAAGCGCGTGGCGGGGATCTTGCTGTTGCTGGCCGCCACGGGCTCGGTCATCAGTGCCTTGGCGCCGGATTTGGTCTTGATGACTGTCGGGCGGGCCATCCAGGGGTTCTCTACCGCCTTGCTGCCCTTGTGTGTCGGGCTGGTGCGTGAACACTTGCCGGCTAAGCGCATCCCGTTGGCCATTGGTTTTCTGGCGGCCATGGCGGCCTCCAGCTCGGGCCTGGGCATCATGCTCGGTGGCTGGGCGGTGGACGAAATCGGCTGGCGTTCGGTGTTCTGGTTCTCGGCCGGTCACGCCTTGTTCGCCGCCCTGTGTCTGTGGTTGGTGCTGCCGCCGTCCAAGGGTGAGCCGGTGACTGACAAGCTGGACGTCTGGGGCGGGGTGTTGTTCGCGCCTTCGGTGGCAGGGCTGTTGTATGGCATCACCCGGCTCAAGGCGTCGGTGAGCGATCCCGTTACCCTGGGCATCATCGCGTTGTCGGTCTTGGTGCTGGTGGTGTGGGTGCGCCACGAGTGGAACCACCCGAAACCGATGCTCGATGTGCGCTTGTTCACGCAGCGCCAAATTGGTATGACCATGCTGATGACTGTGTTCTATGGTCTGGGCACAGCGCAGCAGATGCTCTTGATCCTCCAGCTTGCGCAGCAACCCGAGTGGACGGGGGTGGGGCTGGGCATGACGGCAACGGCGGCGGCCGCTATCAAGCTGCCGTCGATTCTGATGGGGTTGTTGGGCGCGACCTGGTGTGGTTGGCTGGCCGGACGGGCGGGAGGTCGAACGGCCGCGTTCTGGGTGACCTTGATCGTTTGTGCTGGATGGGTGCAGTTCTACCTGTGGCATGACTCGGTGTGGGCATTGGTGGCTGCGTCGGTGGTGATCTCGTTTGGCAGCTCGGCTTTGTACGCGGTGTGTGTCCAGTTGGTGACGGAAGCTGTACCGCAGCAGCGCACCAGTGAGATCAATGGCCAGTTGCAGGTGGTGCGTTCTGTGAGCTACGCCGCTGGCACGGTGTTCGCCACCATGTTGCTGGCCAGTGTCACGCTCACCGATGAATCGAAATCCAGCGGTTTGTTCTCGGCCCCTGAGGCCTACCAGGCCGCTATGCAGTACGTGGTTCTCTGCTGCATGCTGTGCGTGTTGTCTGTTTTGGGCCTGTCCAAGGGGGCCGGGCCGCGTGGTCGTGGCCGTCAAGCCATGTCGCATTGATTGAAAATTGTTGAACTTGAAAGGACTGTTGTATGAGAAGAGCCATGATCGTTTCCCCGCTGCGCACCGGTGTCGGCGGCTTTGGCGGGAGCCTGAAGGGGGTGACCGCGGACCTGTTGGCCTCCACAGTGCTCAAAGCGCTGCTGGAACGCAGCCGCATTGACCCGGCCCGCATCGACGAGGTCATCTCCTCGCAGTCGTACTCCAGCAGCGAGGCACCGTGCATGGGCCGGTTCGCCGCCCTGGATGCCGGTTTGCCGCTGGAAGTGGCGGGCTACAACCTGGACCGCCGTTGCGGCTCGGGCCTGCAAGCCGTGGTCAACGCTGCCATGCAAGTGCAAACCGGCGCCAGCGATGTGGTCGCCGTGCTGGGTGTGGAAAGCATGAGCAACATCGAGTACTACAGCACCGACATGCGCTGGGGCTCGCGTTCCGGTTCGGTGACCTTCCACGACCGCCTGCAGCGCGGCCGCGAGCGTTCGCAGCCGGAGCACCGTTTTGGCTATATCTCCGGTATGCCGGAAACGGCCGAGAACCTGGCCAAGGACTACGGCATCACCCGTGAAGAGTCGGACGCGTTCGCCATGCGCAGCCACCAGCGTGCCGCCGCTGCCTGGCGCGAAGGCAAATTTGCCGACGAACTGGTGAAGGTGGCTGTGCCGCAAAAGAAGGGCGACCCGGTCCTGTTTGCCACGGACGAAGGCATCCGCGCTGAAACCACCATGGAGTCTTTGGCCAAGCTCAAGCCGGTCATCAAGGGCGGCACGGTGACGGCCGGCAACGCCAGCCAGCAAAACGATGCCGCCGCCGCGTGCCTGGTGGTGGCCGAAGACAAGGTGGCTGAACTGGGGCTGGAACCGCTGGCGGTGTTCACCGGCTGGGCGGCAGCCGGGTGCGATCCGTCGCGCATGGGCATTGGCCCGGTGCCTGCGGTGCAGAAGCTCATGGCTCGCACCGGCTTGTCGCTGGACCAAATGGACGTGGTCGAACTGAATGAGGCGTTTGCGGCGCAAGCGCTGGCCGTGCTCAAGGGCTGGGGCTGGAACGACCCGGACAAGCTCAACGTGAACGGGGGCGGCATTTCCCTGGGGCACCCCATTGGCGCCACCGGTGTGCGCATTCTGGCCACCATGCTGCACGAACTCAAGCGCCGCCAGGGCCGTTACGCCCTGGAGACCATGTGCATTGGCGGTGGACAAGGGCTGGCTGCGGTTTTCGAACGCGTCTGACCCCCGATCAAAAGGCAGCCGAGCCACGGCTGCCTTTTTTTGGGCATTTACATAAAATTTTACTAATCATAATTTTTCCTATAAACTTCGGAAACCAGTGGCCCATAAATTGAACATGCCCATGGCCGAAACACAACCGACACACGCTCCAGATCCGATCTACACGGTGTCCACCTACCAGACCGAGTCATCGCTGGGTTTTTTGATGGGTCTTTGCATGAATCGCATGACTGATGCGATTGATTTGACCCTGCAGGACAAAGGCATCAATGCCCGTCATTTCGGTGTGTTACATGCTGTTTTGAATGGCCGGGCCAAAAGCCCGACCGACTTGGCCCGTTTGCGCATGCAATACAGCGCGGCCATTACCTACATGCTCGACGTGCTGGAAAAAAAACAGTTGCTGGTACGCAAACGCAACCCGACCGACCGGCGCAGTGTGGAGTTGGAGCTGACGCCGCATGGCGAAGCTTTGACGCGCGAGTGCATACCGCTGGTGGTTGAGGCACAGAACCGGGTGTTGGAGGGTCTGAATCCAGGCGATTACCAGGCACTCAGTGCGCTGTTGCAGCGTATCGCTGACGGCGCTCCCAGTTGAAATATCGCATACCGCGATCGACAAGCACATCACTTTCATTGCAGAAGGAAAACCATGAACGCACAAACCGGAGACAAACAAGTTGGCATGGCTGTGGGCGACCCGTCCCAATTCATTGCCACGCGCATGAAGGAACTTGTGGCCAGCGACGAGCAGTTCCGTGCCGCCTTGCCCTTGGCCACCGTCAATGAAGCGAAGCTCAAGCCCGAGCTGGGCCTGGCCCAAATCATGGCGACTTGCCTTGAAGCCTACGCGGACCGACCTGCGCTGGGGCAACGCGCTACCGAGTTGGTGACCGACCCGGCCACCGGCCGCAAGACGCGCCAGTTGCTCAAGCGGTTTGAGACCGTCAGTTACAGCGAGCTGTGGGGCCGCATCCGTGCCCTGGCCAGCTTCTGGAACCAAGATACTGAACGTGCGCTCAAAGCCAATGATTTGATGTGCATCATTGCCTTTGCGGGTGTAGATTTCGCCACCGTGGACATGGCGGCCCTGCACAACGGGGCCGTCGTGGTTCCGATGCAGACCAACGGTCAGATGGTGCAGTTGCAAGGCATCATCAAAGAGGTCGAGCCGCGCTGGCTGGCCACCAGCCTGGAATGTCTGGAGACCTCGGTCGAACTGGTGTTGAACGGTCATCGTCCGGCAGGCGTGCTGGTGTTCGATTACCACCCGGAAGTGGACGACGAGCGGGAGATTTTCGAGAGCGCCCAGGCCAAGCTGGCGGCCGCGGGCGTGACCGGTTTGCTCGTGACGCTGCAGGACGCCATTGCCCAGGGGCAAAAGCTGCCTCCGGCGCCTCTGTTTGCTGAGGCAAACACCGGCGACCGCATGACCTGCATTTATTACACGTCCGGTAGCACGGGGCTGCCCAAGGGCGCCATGTACCCGGAGCACATGGTCAAACCCACCTGGCGTGTGGTGACGCCACTGCCCTTCTTCTACATGCACTACATGCCCATGAACCACTCGTTCGGGCGCAGCGGCGTGTATTCGACCCTCGGTTCCGGCGGCACCTGCTATTTCACCGCGAAGAGCGACCTGTCGGAGCTGTTCGAGGACGTCAAGATGGTGCGTCCTACCTTCATGGGCGTGGTGCCACGCATTTGCGAGATGGTCTACCAGCAGTACCAGATCGAGTTCGAGCGCCGCAGTGCGGGTGTGACGGACGTGGAGGTTTTGAAGCAGGAGCTGATTCTCGAGACCCGTCACCAAGTTCTGGGCGGGCGCATGCTGGCGGGCAGTTTTGGTTCGGCGCCGTTGGCACCCGAATTGCGGCAGTTCATGGAAGACTGCCTCGGCTTCCGCATGGACGACAACTACGGCTGCACCGAGTTGTCCGGTGTTACCCGTAACAACCGCATTGCCCGCCCGCCGGTGATCGACTACAAACTCGACGACGTGCCCGAGCTGGGCTACTTCAAGACCGACAAGCCTTACCCGCGCGGTGAACTGTGGGTGAAGAGCACCAGCATCATGCTCGGGTACTACAAACGGCCCGATGTGACGGCAGCGGTGATGACCGAAGACGGCTACTACAAGACCGGCGACATCATGGCCGAGATCGGCCCTGACCAACTGGTGTACCTGGACCGCCGCAACAACGTGCTCAAGCTGGCCCAGGGTGAATTCGTCGCCATTGCCCAGCTGGAAACCCTGTTCACCAACGGGCACCCGGCCGTGAAGCAGGTCTACCTTTACGGCACCAGCGAGCGCGCTTTCCTGCTGGGGGTGATCGTGCCCAACGAAGCTGCCCTGCAGGACATGGGCATTGCGCTGGACGATACCGCCGCCATCAAGGCGGTGCTGCGCGAAGCGGTCAAAGATGTGGCGCGTGCCGAAGAGCTGCACGCCTACGAGGTGCCCCGCGACTTCATCGTCGAACGCGAACCCTTCAGCACCGAGAACGGTCTGCTGGCGGGTATTGGCAAATACCAGCGTCCCAAGTTCAAGGAGCGCTACAGCGCCCGTCTGGAGCAGATGTACGATGACATCGCTTCTGCACAAGCCAACGAACTGCAAGCCCTGCGCCGTGACGGCCGCAGCGCGCCCGTGCTGGAAACCGTGGGCCGCGCCGTGAAGGCCACCCTGGGTCTGGAAACCATCGACCTGTCGAAGCAAATCAGCTTTGCCGAGGTGGGCGGGGACTCTTTGTCGGCGCTGTCTTGCTCGCTGCTGCTGGAGGAAATCTACGAAGTCGAAGTGCCGGCAGGGGTCATCAACAACCCGGCGGGCAGCCTGCAGCAGGTGGCCCGCTTCATTGAACGGGCGCGCGACACCAGCTTCCAGCACGCCACATTTGCCTCGGTGCATGGCAAGGGCGCCACGGACATCCATGCCAGCGATCTGACCCTGGAGAAGTTCATCGACGCCAAGACGCTGGACGCGGGCCGCAAGGCCGCACCGCCGAGCGCGGAGATCCGCACGGTGCTGGTCACCGGCGCGAACGGTTACCTGGGGCGCTTCCTGTGCCTGGAATGGCTGGAGCGCATGGCCAAAGTGGGTGGCCGCGTGGTGTGTATTGCCCGTGGTCAGGACGCTGGTGCGGCGCGCCAGCGCGTTGCCGAAGTCTTTGACAGTGGCGACGCGGAGCTCAAACGTCACTTTGACGCGCTGGCGGCCAAGCACCTGGAAGTTTTCGCCGGTGACTTGTCCGAACCGGACCTGGGCCTGGCCTACGCCGACTGGCAGCGCCTGTCTGAAACCGTGGACCTGATCGTTCACCCGGCCGCGTTCGTGAACCACGTGTTGCCCTACGCGCAATTGTTCGGTCCTAACGTGGTGGGCACGGCCGAATTGATCCGTTTGGCCATCACCCACCACCTCAAACCGTTCAACAACGTGTCGACCGTGGCCGCGGCCATGATTCCTGGCGGCGGCGTGATCGACGAAGACGCCGATGTGCGCGCAGCCACGCCGGTGCGTCATCTGGACGGTGAGCAATACGCCAATGGCTACGCCAACAGCAAGTGGGCCGGTGAAGTGCTGTTGCGTGAAGCGCACGACCGCTTCGGGCTGCCGGTGGCCACTTTCCGCTCCGACATGATCCTGGCCCACAGCAAATACCAAGGCCAGATCAACGTGCCCGACATGTTCACCCGCTGGCTCCTCAGCGTGGTGCTCACCGGCCTGGCGCCCAAGTCGTTCTACTCGGGCGATGTGGCGAAGGCCCATTACGATGGGTTGCCGGTGGATTTCACGGCCGCCGCCATTGCGACCCTGGGCAGCCATGCGCTCAACGGCTACCGCAGCTACCACGTGGTGAACCCGCACGACGATGCCATTTCGATGGACACTTTCATCGACTGGGCCATTGAGGCGGGTCATAACATTAAGCGTATCGACGATTACGCTGACTGGGTGGGCCGCTTTGAAACGGCTTTGCGCGCATTGCCTGAAAAGCAGCGCCAGGGTTCGTCGCTGCCGTTGATCCACCAACTGCAGCAGCCCATGCCCGCATCAGCGGGGGCCCATGCATCGTCTGTGCGCTTCCACGCGGACGTGCGCAAATACGAGGTGGGCGCAGACAAGGACATCCCTCACCTGTCGGCACCGTTCATCCGCAAATACCTGGCGGACCTGAAGCACCTGAAACTGGTGTAAAACCCGGCATCCAACCCAACCGTCAAGGAATCCCCATGTCTGTGACCATCCGCAGCTACGCCGCCAGTGCCCCGGACGCCAGCCTGGCACCCATGCCCATCCAGCGCCGCGCCCCCCGGCCTGACGATGTGGTGATTGACATCCTCTACTGCGGTGTCTGCCATTCGGACCTGCACCAGGCCCACAACGACTGGGGCAACACCCGTTACCCGGTGGTGCCGGGGCACGAGATTGTGGGCCGCGTGGTGGAAGTCGGCAGCGCCGTCAGCCAGCACAAGGTCGGCGACGTGGTGGGTGTCGGCTGCATGGTCGATTCCTGTGGTGAGTGTGCTCCCTGCTGTTCCCACGAGGAGCAGTACTGCCACCACCATGCCACCATGACCTACAACGGTGTGGACCGCCGCGATGGCCAGCCCACCTACGGCGGTTACTCCGAACGCATTGTGGTGACGGAGAAGTTCGTGCTGCGCATGCCCGCCGGGCTGGACATCAAGGCCGCGCCGCCGTTGCTGTGTGCCGGCATCACCACCTATTCGCCACTGCGGCATTGGAAGGTGGGGCCGGGTATGAAGGTGGCGGTGGTGGGGCTGGGCGGCCTGGGGCACATGGGGCTCAAGTTCGCCAAGGCCATGGGCGCGGAAGTCACCCTGGTGACGCGCAGCCCCGGCAAAGAGCAGGAAGCCAAGCGCCTGGGCGCCGATCACGTGCTGATTTCCGGCGATGCCGCGCAAATGATGGCTGCCGCTGGCCGCTTTGACTTCATCCTCGACACGGTGCCCAGCGAGCACGACCTCAACCCCTACCTGATGACCCTGGGTCTGAACGGCACCCTGGTGCTGGTGGGCCTGATCGGCCCCATCACGCCGCCGGTCCACAGCGGCATGCTGGTCATGGGGCGCAAGGCCGTGGCGGGTTCGGCCATTGGCGGCATTGCGGAAACCCAGGAAATGCTGGACTTCTGTGCCGCCCACAACATCAACTGTGATGTTGAGATGATCAACATGCAAGACATCAACGCTGCCTACGAGCGACTGGAAAAGAGCGACGTACGCTACCGCTTCGTGATTGACATGGCATCGCTCAAGGTTTCGTGAACCCATGAACCGCTTCAAGTGGGGTGCAGCAGCCCTGCTGTGAGCCATTTGTCGCTGTGTGCTTTAGGTCGAGTTGGGCAACGGTTTTAGAACGGTTGCCTTATCCGGGAGTCAACGGGGTTCATTCTTTGCCTAGGCAAAGGATTCAGCCCACATTGGTATATTCGGAAGTTTTGCTCGACTTGTAAATTTCACAGAAAGAATCCGACCATGAAAACTGCTATCACCGAAATGCTCGGGATCAAGTACCCGATCGTGCAGGGTGGCATGATGTGGGTGGGCCGTGCCGAACTGGCTTCCGCCGTCTCGAACGCTGGCGGACTCGGCACTTTGACTGCCCTGACCCAGCCTTCGCCCGACGCTTTACGCGCGGAGATTGCACGCTGCCGCACCATGACGGACAAGCCGTTCGCAGTCAACCTGACCGTGCTGCCTTCCGCCAATCCGCCACCATACGCCGAATACGTGCGCGCCATCATCGAAAGCGGTGTGAAAGTGGTGGAAACGGCGGGGAACTGCCCGGCCGAATTCGTCCAGCAGTTCAAGGCGGCGGGTATCCGCATCATCCACAAGTGCACGACCGTGCGCCATGCCGTGAGCGCCGAGCGCCGTGGGGTGGACGTCATCAGCATTGACGGTTTCGAGTGTGCGGGTCACCCTGGCGAAGAAGACGTGGGCGGCCTGGTGCTGATCCCGGCAGCGGTGCAGGCGTTGAAGATCCCGGTGATTTCCTCCGGTGGTATTGCCGACGGCCGCGGCATGGCGGCGGCCCTGACGCTGGGCGCGGAGGGGGTCAACATGGGTACGCGTTTCATGCTGACCCAAGAGGCACCGATCCACAGCAACATCAAGGAAGCCGTCGTCAAAGGCAGCGAAACCGACACGCTGCTGATTTTCCGTACCCTGAACAACACCGGCCGCGTGTTCAAGAACGCGGTGTCGCAAGAGGTGGTCAACATCGAACGCCGCCCAGGCGGCTGCCAGTTCGAGGACGTGCGCCCCCTGGTGGCCGGTGCCCGTGGCCGCGCGGCACTGGAGTCGGGTGACGTGCAGGGCGGGCTGGTTTGGGCGAGCCAGGCCATCGGTTTGATGCACGACATCCCGACCTGCGCTGCATTGCTGGAACGCATGGTGGCCGAATGCAAGGCTCAATTGACGCAGGCGCTGCGCTGGGCCACTGAATAACTTAACTGGAGAACTGCATGGCATGGAGTGCTGCGGATGTGCCCGATATGGCGGGGCGTGTGGTCTTGGTGACCGGCGCGAATGGCGGGCTGGGTTTTGCCGCCGCTGAGGTGTTGGCCGGCCGAGGCGCGCAAGTCGTGATGGGCTGCCGCTCTCCCGCCAAGGCGGAAGAGGCGCGTCAGCAGATCATGGCCAAGCACCCGCAGGCCGATGTGCGGGTCATGGCACTCGATGTGTCTGAGCTGGGCAGCGTGCGCCGCTTTGCCGAACGCGCACTCGCCGAGTTGCCGCGCCTGGACCTGCTCATCAACAACGCGGGGGTCATGGCCATTCCCCAGGCGCGCACGGCAGACGGCTTTGAAATGCAGCTGGCCGTGAACCACCTGGGGCACTTTGCTCTGACCGGCCTGTTGTTGCCCAAGCTGCAGTCCACGCCCGGCAGCCGGGTGGTGGCCATTGCCAGTATCGCGGCCCGTTCCGGGCAGATCGACTTTGACGATCTGATGGGCGAACGCCGTTACGACGCCTGGCGTGCCTACAACCAGAGCAAACTGGCCAACCTGATGTTTGGCTTGGAGTTGCAGCGGCGGTTGGCAAAGCGCGGCGTCGCCACCATGGCGGCGGTGGCGCATCCGGGGGCTTCGCTCACCGGGTTGTTCGACACCCCTGGCGCGGCATTCGCCAAACGGGTCCTGTCGCCGCTGATGCGCATGTTCTTCCAACCCGCCGAGCAAGGGGTGTTGCCCATTCTGTTCGCGGCGACCTCACCCCAGGCGCAGCCAGGCGGGTACTACGGACCGTCCAAATGGAACGAAATGAAGGGGCCACCCGCGCCAGCACGCATTCCCAAGCAGGCTTTGGATGAGGCTGTGGCGGCCCGCCTGTGGGACGTGTCTCAGCAGTTGACGGGTGTGACTTACCTCTGATCGGTCAGCGGGCCACGAAAGGGGCCAGGCTGGACGATGCAATGCGCAGGTCGGGGTCGGAAGTCAGCCGCTCCGATAGAAAATCGATAAAGGCCCTCACCTTCAGCGGCAGGTACTCGCGGTGTGGGTACACCACGTGAATTTCGTTGCGTGTCCGCACCCGGTATTCGGGCAGCAGCAGTTTCAACTTGCCCGAGCGCAGGTGCGGCAGCACCAGATGCAGTGAAAAGAAGGACACCCCCATTCCCAGTGTGACAGCACTGACGGCGGCGTCGAGCTGTTCCGAAACGGTGATCCGGTTGGGGCGGTGCCGCACTTCCACGGTTTCGGCGTCTGTTTCGGCGACTGCGCCGTGTTGCGGCAAGGTGCCCGTTTCTGGTGCCCGCTGCAGCTCCACACTCCCCGGCGTCAACCCGGCAATGCCGCAGCCGATCCAGTCGTGTGACACGAGGTCTTCAGGCGCGTGGGGTGTGCCGTGGCGTTCCAGGTAGTCTGGGCTGGCCACCAGAACCAGCGGTAAATCGCACAGTTTGCGTGACACATAGTTGTGGCTGGACAGCCGTACCCGCCGCACAGCGACATCAATGCCCGCCTGGACCAAGTCGAAATCTTCATCGATGAACGCCAGTTCCACCGATATTTTCGGGTAGCGCTTCAGGAACTCGGCCATCAGTCCCATGAAGTATTCCTTGCCGAAGGAGCTCACCGTGGAAATGTGCAGCACGCCGTTGGGTTCCAGTTGCGCGTCGCGCAGCAGGGCGGCGCCGGAGTCCAGGGTGTCCAGCCCGGATTTGACCTTGGTCAGGAACAGCTGTCCTTCGCTGGTCAGGTGCAATCGGCGGGTGGTGCGGTTGAACAGCCGTGTGCCCAACTCTCTTTCCAGCTTGGCGATGCCTTGGCTCACCGCTGCCGGGGACACCCCGAACTGGGCTGCCGTGGCGGTGAAGCTGCTGCCGTCCGCAATTTGTACAAACCACCTCAGCACGCCCAGATCATCCACGGCCAGTACTCCTCATTTTTAAGCAGATTTTACTAATCAAATAAGCGAGCGATGCTTTTCGTTAAAGACTTTGTCTTCTAGACTGCACCCGCGTCCACAACATGGCCGATGGAAGGCTGAGTGGTCAGTTTGTTTATCGATTCTCACAGGAGACAGTGCATGGAAGCGACAACCGTGGCCATTCCGCCCCACGTGCCCAAAGAGCGAGTGGTGGATTTCGACATCTACAACGTGCCGCTGTACCAGGGCGATTACCACCTCGGGCTCAAGCAACTGCACAATGAAGGCATCCCGGACATCATCTGGACGCCGCGCAATGGCGGTCACTGGATTGCCACCCGCGGTGAAGACATCTACCACATCTTCAAAGACTACCCGAACTTCAGCTCCACAGGTCTGCAGGCCAACCAGCCCAAAGGCGTGCAGTTGCCTCCGATCATGTTCGATCCGCCGGAGCACACCGGTTTCCGTTCCCTGATCACGCCGGTGTTCACCCCGAAGGCGGTGGAGAACCTGGGCGAACGCGCCCGCGAAACGGCCGTCCAGTTGATTGAGGCTTTCTACGCCAAGGGCGAGTGCGAATTCATCTCCGAATTTGCGCTGCGTTTGCCGATCGGCATCTTCATGGCGATTGTGGACTTGCCCGACAGCGACCGCGACATGCTCGTCAGCTGGGCCGACCAGCAAGTGCGTCCTGACAACTTGGACAAGCGCGACCATGGTCTGGAAGAACTGTTCAAGTACGCTGGGCAGAAAATTGTCGAGCGCCGTGCCAATCCGGGCAAGGACCTGATCAGCGTGCTGGCGCACTCGCAGATCGATGGCAAGCCGATCAGCGACTTCCACCTGCAAAGCTTGGTTGTGATGATCCTGATCGGCGGTTTGGACACGGTGGCTTCCATGCTGGGTTTCATTGCCAAATCGCTGGCCGACAACCCGCAGCACCGCAAGCAGTTGATCGAGAACCCCGAGCTGGTGGGCAAGGCGGCTGACGAGTACATGCGTCGCTTCCCGATCGTGAACCAGGGCCGTACCGTGACGCACGACCTGGAGTACAAGGGCGTGCAAATGAAGAAGGGCGATCTGATCATGATGCCCACTACTTTGCACGGCCTGGATGACCGCAAGTTCGACCGTCCGCTGGAGATCGACTTCACCCGCCCGACGCCGATCCACTCCACCTTCGGCAATGGCCCGCACCGTTGCCCGGGTTCCTTCCTGGCCCGTACCGAACTGCGCGTGTTCATTGAAGAATGGCTCAAGCGCATCCCGGATTTCCAGGTCAAGCCGGGTGAGACAGTGGAAGTCCGTGCAGGCGTCAATGCCACCGTCACGCGCTTGCCGTTGGTGTGGGATGTGAAGTAACCTCGTACCCCGAAACAGAAGCCCGTCCTCGGTAGTTTGCCGTGGGCGGGTTATCGCATTGTTGGGCCGCAGGGCGGCCCTAACCTAACTCAGAGGAAATGACCGTCATGGACGCATTGGAGCAACGCAAGGAAGTGGGTCGTCAGGTGCTGCGCGACATGTTTGGTGAACAGTTTTTGGCGGGTTTCGAACAGGCCGCCAACTCCACCGGCTTTGGTGCAAAAACCGCCCGGCTGGCGCTGGAGTTTGCGTTCGCCGAAACCTGGGGCGATGATGCCCTGGAAAAAAAGTACCGCAGCATGGTCACCATCGGCGCCCTCATTGCGCTGGGCAAATCGGACGAACTCAAGAACCACGTGCGCGCGGGCCTGAGCAATGGCCTGTCGGTCAAGGAACTGGAAGCGGTGATTCTGCAAACCGTGCCGTATGTGGGTTTCCCGGCCGTGGCCCAGGCGCTGGAAGCCAGCATGGCTGTGCTCAAGGAACGCGGCTTGCTGGGTGACACCAAAACCGCCAAGGAACGCGGCGTTCTGTGACGCAGCCTAAGTCATAACAGGAGACATTCCATGTCCGATATCCAATTCAACGGCCGTGCGGCCATCATCACTGGTGCAGGCAATGGCCTGGGCCGTTCTTATGCGCTGGACCTGGCGCGCCGCGGCGCTGCCGTGGTGGTCAACGACATTGGCAAGGAAGCCGCCGACCAGGTGGTGCAGGAAATCGTGGCCGCTGGCGGCAAAGCCGTGGCCAACTACGATTCCGTGGCGACCCGCCTGGGGGCCGACTCCAACGTGCAGTCTGCGATGGACCATTTCGGCCGTATCGACGTGGTGATCAACAACGCAGGCAACCAGGCCAACAACCGTTTCGAAGACATGAGCGACGAGGACTTTGAGTCCGTGCTGGCCGTTCATGTGAAGGGTGCGTTTGCTTTGACCCAGTCCGCCTACAAGGTGATGATGAAGCAGAACTACGGCCGGGTGCTGTTCACGTCTTCGGCCTCTGGCGTGTTTGGCCATTTCATCCGTACCAACTACGCCACGGCCAAGGCCGGGTTGATTGGGTTGATGCACTCGGTTTACCTGGAAGGTGCGCGTTACAACATCACCGCCAATGCGCTGCTGCCGGTGGCGGCCAGTGCCAACACGAAGCTGGGCAAGGTGCCGGCCAATGTGCTGTGGCCGGACTGGGAGCCGCGCATGCCGGAGCGCCAGCCCGACATGGCCCACCTGGCCGGTGTGATGACCACGGACCACGTGGCCGGACTGGTGACCTACCTGGTCAGCGAGGCTTGCCAGGCCAGTGGCGGTATCTATTCGGCCGTCGGCGGGCGTTTTTCGCGTGTGTTCTTCGGGGCCACGCCGGGTTGGCTCACCCCCACCACGGCGGCAGCCAGCGCAGAAGACATCCAGGCCCATTTCGCGCAGATCGAATCGCGCGAAGGGTACGAAGTCTTTCCTTCACTGACCGACGAGATGCTGTCGGTGTGCCGCCGCCGTCAAGCCCTCAAGGGCAGTTGAGACGTATCGCCATTGGGCCGCACCCAGGCAAGGGTGCGGCTCTTTGGCGAGTCAACGGGTCAAGCCTGTCGAGCGGCCGACAGCGCTTGCACAAATGCGTTCAAGATGGGGTTGCTGCTGCGTGGGCTCCAGATCGCCAGCAACTCACTTTGCAGGTAGTCAGGCATATCCCGCACCGGTAACAGCCTGACTCCCGACGGGCATATGTGCTGTGCTAACTCGATCACCAGCGCGACGCCCCAACCGTGGTTCACCAAGGACAGGATGGGCGCCAGTTGCCAGACCTCATGGGCCACTTTGGGTTGGAAGCCCGCTTGGTTGCAGGCCATCTGAATGGCCGCGTGCATGGCTGGTGCGCGCCGGGTGTCGAAAGACAAGAAGGGGTGGTTTGCCAGCTCGACCAGTTGGATGTCAGGCTTGTTCCCCAGGGGGGAGTCTTTGGACACGGCAGCCAGGAACCGTGTTTCCAGTAACACGCGGGTGTTCAGAGCCTCCAGACCCTCCCTGTCCCCCTTGAGGCGGAACAGCAGGCAAATGTCCAGATCACCGCGGTGCAGTGCTTCGTCTTGTGCATCGCTCTGTAATTCAGACAGGCGAATCTGCACGTGCGGGTATTGCTGGCGGAAAACCGCCAGTGCCTTGGGAAGCACGTCA
Source organism: uncultured Macromonas sp. (assembly GCA_964420415.1). Lineage (GTDB taxonomy): Bacteria > Pseudomonadota > Gammaproteobacteria > Burkholderiales > Burkholderiaceae_C > CAYQTH01. The sequence goes on from CAYQTH010000001.1 coordinate 20,030, forward strand.
AAAATGGCCGGGGTGCTGAAGCCGATGCGAAGGACAGGGGATTCGTTGCGTGCGGCGGCCTCCACGGCGGAGACGGTGCGTGCAATTTGACCGAACAGTGCATCCGCCTCGGCCAGAAGAACGGCACCCGCTGGCGTCAGTTTCACCACGCGTTTGGTGCGGTCAAACAGCGCTGCGCCCATGTGTTCCTCAAGCCGCTGCAAAGAGCGGCTCAAGGACGACTGGTTCATGCCCAAGATTTCTGCGGCGCGGCCAAAGTGCAGCTCGCGCGCCAGGCAGACGAAATGCCGCAACTCCTCCAGGTTGAGTTTGGCGGGTGGGAGAAGTGCAGTCATTTGTTGCCAGTCATTCAGGGCACGAATCGTGTGCAGGACGGCGCGCAGCGCGTTTGGATTTAAACGTTGGGGTAAATTTCCGGGTTCATGGAGCGGCCGGCCGCAAATGAACTGCCGAACTCCTGCGCCCCAGTCATGTCATCCAGCGCGGGCCAGCAGGCATCCACGTCTTCGTTGTGGATTTCCTGGTGTTGGCCACCCACAATCTGCACCCGGCGCACGCGCCCACAGCCGGCGTGCAGAATCAAACCCGAGCGTTGGCAACGATCGCTCACCAGCCAGCCCACCACTGGCGCTACTTTCTCGGAAGACATGAATTCCTCAAACTTGGGGTCGATGTGGGCGCGGGCCATGTCGGTGTACCCGGCAGGAGAAATCATGTTAAAGCGGATGTCTTTGTCGGCCGGGACGTCCAGCGCCAAGGAACGCATGAACCCGATCAGTGCCGACCGGGAGGCGCCGTAGTAAGCCGATTGCGCTTGACCAAAGAGCCCGGCTGTGGACAAGGTGGTCACAATCCGCCCGTAGCCGGTTTGGGCCATGTGCGGCAACGCGGCCAGTACCGGGTAGGTGGAGCCCCAAAAGTTGATGTCCATGACCCGGTGGAATTCCGCCGCCGAGAGCTGGTCATACGGTGCAGGCGACGTGATGCCGGCGTTGCACACCACCGCATCCAGGCGCCCCCAGGTGTCTAACGCGGCCTGGACCATGGCCTGCCCGCCTTCTTCCGTCTCTACGGCATGTCCGTCGGCCACGGCTTGCCCGCCTGCGGCCCGGATTTCATCCACCACGGCTTGAGCCGATGACGGCCGGTCCGGATGCACGCGGTTGTTCACCACCACACATGCACCGTGCTGCGCCAGCCAGAGCGCATACGCCCGCCCCAGACCTTTGCCTGCACCAGTCACCAGTACGACTTTTCCATCTAAGCGTGTGTTCATTTCTCGTTCCAAATAGGGGTGGCCACCAGGGCCATTGGGTTGCTGTGTTTTTAATGCATTAAATACATCAATAAATGATATTAATGTATTGGACATGCATTAATCACATTGTTAGGATTGAGGCGTTAAAAGTCAACAACAAAGGAGTCGGCATGAGCGCTGTTAATTTCGCGGGGCAGGTGGCCATCGTGACGGGTGCGGCCAGTGGCATTGGCTATGCCATTGCGCGTGAACTGGCCTTGCGCGGGGCCAGTTTGCTGGTCAATGACTATGGCGGCGACACCTACGGCTCCACGGGCACTTCGGCGCGCGCCGAACAGGCTGCTGCCGAGTTCCGGGCCCTGGGGGCGCAGGCCGTGGCGAATGGCACCCCTGTGGGCACCGCCGCTTCAGCACGCGAAATCGTGGCGGCGGCAGTGGCCGCTTTTGGCCGGGTGGACATGCTGGTCAACAACGCCGGTATTGCCCTTCCGGGACTCATCACGGACTACAGCGATGAGCAGCTGCAAGGTATTTTCAACACCAACCTGTTTGGCCCCTACGCGCTGGTGCGCGCGGTCTGGCCCATCATGCGCGAGCAGGGGTACGGGCGCATCCTCAACACCTCGTCTAACTCGTCTTTCGGCATTGGTGCCAACGCGCCTTACAGCGCCACCAAAGCCGGGTTGTTGGGCCTGACGCTGGATGCCGCCATTGAAGGCAAGCCGCACGGCATCCACGTGAACGCGATGATGCCAACGGCCTTGACGCGCATGATTGAGCAGATTCCAGATGCCAACTTTGTGGCATGGTTCCGGCGCCATTTTCCGGCCAGCAAGGTGGCGGCAGGCATCCTGCCTTTGCTGGCGCGTGATTGTTCTGTGACAGGGCGCATCTACGCCGTAGGAGGCGGTCGTGTCGCACGGGTCGCGTTCACCGAGGCGCAAGGCTGGGTGGATACCGACATCACGCCCGAATCGATGGCGGCGCATGTGGCCGAGATCGAGGACATGCGCCAGGCTGTGGTGCTGGACACTCAGGAGCAGTCCATGGCCATGTTCACGGAGCTGTTCCCGTACGGAGGGGGCGTGCCGTTCCTGGACCAGGAAGCGGTGGTTGGCTCAGGGAAAGACCAATGAACGGGACAACGCAGGCCCAGCGCTGGGGGGATGTGAGCTACTACCTAGACGGCGAAGTGGCTGTGGTGGTCATGGACAATCCGCCCGTCAACGGCCTGGGGCTGGGGGTGCGGCAAGGTTTGGTGGCGGCTTTCACGGAAGCGCGCCGCGATCCGGTGGTGCGAGCCATCGTGCTGTGCGGGGCTGGCCGGGGTTTCTCGGCTGGGGGGGACATCCGCGAATTCGGCACGCCGGCGGCTACAGCGGCCCCGGCGTTGTCCTTGCACGTGCACCCGGTCATTGAAGGCAGTGAAAAGCCGGTGGTGGCGGCATTGCACGGCATGGCCGTGGGCGGTGGGTTGGAAACCGCCTTGGTGTGCCATTACCGTGTGGCGGCAGCCGACACCAAGGTAGGGTTGCCCGAACTGAAGCTGGGCGTGATTCCGCTGTCCGGCACCCAGCGCCTGCCGCGCGTGATGGGCTTGGCCGCAGCCATCGACTTCATCCTCGGTGGTGAATTGCAACGTGCCCGTGAGCTGTCTGAATATGCTTTGTTTGACGCAGTCGTCGAAGCCGATGCCGAGCAGGTGCTGGCTGCGGCGATTGCACTGGCCCGCCAGAAAGCTGGGGTTCACCCCTTGCCGTTGATCCGGCACCGCCCAGTGCCCGACGCTGTGCCCGACGCCGTCCTGGCGGCTGCGCGTGCCGCACTGGCGCCCGACCAGGTCATGGCCCGCGAAGCCCTGACGGCGATGGCGGCATCGGTCGAGTCGGTCGATTTTGAAGCGGGCATGGCGGTGGCGCGTGCCGTTTACGACCGGCTGGTGGCTTCGGATGAAGTGCGCAAACAGCGGGACCGTTTCTTCGCCAAGTCCTGACTTGGGGTGACTAGGAAATTTTTCGAACAACCTATTGAAATTCTATAGATCGTTCGATATAGTGCTCCCATGAGCACCGTTTCCAATGCCGACCGCACCCCTGGTGCGCCTGTGCGCAGCAAATACGAGCAGCGCCGCGAGGCGGTGTTGATGGCTGCTGCCGCCGTGTTCGCTGAAAAGGGCTTTCACGGCGCCAGCACCCAGGACATTGCCGACCGCCTGGGCATGAAACAGGCCAGCCTGTACTACTACTACCGCTCCAAGGAAGCCGCGCTTGAAGCGGTGTGTCTGTTCGGGATTGAGGAGTCGGTTGTGCGCCTGCGCCAGGTGGTCGAGGCCGATTTGCCTTTGGCCGAACAGATCCAGCGCATCATCCACAACCACATCTACAACTTGCAGACGCGCTGCGACTGCATGATTGTGTTTACCCAGCAGCGCCGCTATTTGCCAGAAGAGCGCCGCGCGGCCATCCGTCAGCAGGCGCGGGAATACGAAGCCTTGCTGCTGCACATGTTCGAGCGCGCAGCATCGCGGAGCGAAATGGCCCCCGAGGTTGACTGTCGCCTCATGGTGCGTGCGCTCACGGGGCTGTGCAACTCGGTGGCCAGTTGGTTCCAGCAGTCGCCGGACAACGACATCGACCACATTGCCCGCCAATACGCCCGGCTGTTTTTTGCCGGTATCAAATCCGAAACCGAGGAGACACTCCCTTGACCCTCTCGACTGCCCCCCTGTTCCAGCCGCTCAAACTGCGCGGTGTGACACTCAAGAACCGCATCGTGATGTCGCCCATGACACGCGGCTTCTCGCCCGACGGCATTCCCGGCGACAACGTGGCGGGTTACTACCGCCGCCGTGCCGAAGGCGAGACCGGCCTCATCATCACCGAAGGCGTCGGGATTGACCATCCATCGGCATTGGGTGAAGCCGGTCTGGGCGAGAACAGCATCCCTGAATTGCATGGCGAAGCCGCCCTGGCGGGCTGGCGCCGCGTGGTGAGCGAGGTGCATGCGGCGGGCGGTGTGATTTTTCCGCAGCTGTGGCACATGGGCGTGATGAAAGAGCCCGGCACCGGGGCGTACCCGGACGCACCGCCCATGCGGCCGTCCGGGCTGTGGGGGCCGCAAGGGCAAATGACCTCCATCAACCCGGACTACATGGCGCGTGTGGCCGCACCGACCCCGCCCATGACCGATGCCGACATTGCCGACACCATTGCCGCTTATGCACGCAGCGCTGCCAATGCCAAAGCGGTGGGATTCGATGGCATCGCCATCCATGGCGCACACGGTTACCTGATCGACACCTTCTTCTGGTCGGGCACCAACCAGCGCACAGACCAATGGGGCGGTGCCCGCAAGCAGCGCACCCGTTTCGGCGTTGAGGTGGTCAAGGCGATCCGTGCCGCCATTGGCGAGGACATGCCGATCAGCTTCCGTTTTTCGCAGTGGAAACAGCAGGACTTTAAAGCCCGCTTGGCCGAAAACCCGGCCGAGCTGGAAGAGATTCTGACCCCGCTGGCCGATGCTGGTGTGGACATGTTCGAAAGCAGCACGCGCTACTACGGGCGCGCCGAATTTCCCGACAGCGGTTCGTTGCTGAACCTGGCGGGCTGGGCGCAGAAGCTCACCGGCAAGTCGGCCATGACGGTGGGCGGCGTGGGCATCAACAAAGGCATGTACGACACCAAGGCCGGCGAAAAGGCGGCCGTGACCAACCTTGACCCGCTGATGGAGCGCTTCAACCGGGGCGAATTTGACCTGGTGGGTGTGGGGCGCGCCATCCTGCACGACCCGCACTGGGCACGCAAGGTACGCGAAGGCGCTGCGCTGACCGAGTTCACCAACGATTCTTTGGAAGTGCTGACCTGAATCGACAACCAAAAACATACCCTACGAGAGCAAAGGAGACAACATGACATTACAAAACGCCCCTGGAGCCACAGGGGCTGGCCCCTCATTGGCGGGCAAGGTGGCTTATGTGGCGGTATCGGGCCTCGGCTGGGGGCCAACCCTGGCGCGCGGGCTGGAAAACGCGGGTGCCAAAGTGGTGCTGATCACCGATGCTGAGGCCCAGGGTTTTACCTCGCGCACAGCGGTGGAGGCGGCTTTTGCGGCAGCCGCTGCACAAGCCGGGCCCGCCGACCTGGTGGTGCATGCGGCGGCACCGGCGGCGCTGCGCCAGCCAGCTGCGCTGGCAGAGATGAGCGAGGCCGCTTTCCATGTGGCCGATGACGCACTGCGTGCCACGCTCTACACCTTCCAGGCGGCACATGGGCAAATGGCCACACGCGGCGGTGCCATTGCCGTTGTCGGCCCGGCCTTGTCGCTGGTGGGCGCGAAACTACTGGTGGCGTTGAGCACGGCCAGCGAAGGGCAGCGCACGCTCGTCAAAAGCGCCGCGCGGCAATGGGGCAAGTTGGGTATCACGGTCAACTGGGTCGCTGTTGCCGACGAGCAATACGCTGCCGAGTTGATGAACCGGGGACCCGAGGTGCCTGAATTGGGACCGCCACCCTGTGCCTTGGGCCGAACGCCCGAACTGGCCACAGACATTGCACCCGTGCTGGCCTTCATGGGCAGCCAAGCCGGTCGCACCATCACCGGCGCTTCGATCAACCTCGACGGTGGGAACTGGATGACGCCATGAACAAGCCATACAAGATTTTGGAAGGCCGCACGGCCCTCATCACGGGTGCCGGGCAGGGCATTGGCCTGGGTATTGCCGAAGCCATGGCGGCGGCGGGTGCCAATGTGGTGCTCGCGGTGCGGCGCCGGGAAGTGGGCGAGGCCGCACTGGAAAAAATCCGGGCCGAAGGGGGGCAGGGCCTGGTCGCGATTGCAGACGCGGCTTCCATGGAGCAGATGCAAGCGGCCGTGGACTTGACCGTGGCCACTTTTGGTGGGCTGGACATTGCCATCCACAACGCCAACAACCCGTCGTCGGCGCTGCCGATTGCGCTGGAAGCTGTGACAGACGAGGATTGGCAGGCGCAGTCCAGCGTGGCCCATGGCGGCGCGTTTGTGCTGGCCAAGGCGGCCTACCCGCATTTGAAGAAAAGCGGGCACGGACGCTACATCCTGCTGGCGTCGGCTTTTGGTTTGCACGGCGCGGGCATGAACCCCATCTACTCTGCCCTCAAGGGGGCGGACCGGGGTTTTGTGAAGGCACTGGCACGCGAGTGGGGGCCGGACCTGATCAATGTGCTGGCCATTGTGCCTGCCGCTGCCACGCCGCCCACCGAAGTGTTCTTCAACCAGTTCCCCGAAATCCGCGACAAGTACCTGGCCAATTTCCCGCTCGGCCGCATGGGGCGCCCGCGGGAAGACATCGGTGAGGGTGTGGTCGCTTTGTGCAGTGACCGTTACGGGTACATCAATGGCCAGACCGTGCCCATGGATGGCGGTTTGTTCACGGCTTGAACCAAAGGAAAACCATGACTTCGACCCAAAAAGCAGGCCGTCTGGCCGGCAAAGTCGCCATCGTGACCGGGGCGGCATCGGGCATTGGCGCTGCCACCGCTGAAACCTTCGCCCGTGAGGGCGCCCAGGTGATCGTGGCGGACATCAACCTCAATGGCGCCGAGGCGCAGGCACAGAAGATCCGCGCGGCGGGTGGCGAAGCCCGCGCCTTGCGGGTGGACCTGGGTGACCCAGAGTCCGTCCGTGCCCTGATTGCCGACACGGTGGCTGCCTACGGCGGGCTGGATGTGCTGCACAACAACGCTGCCGCCACCGAGCTGTCGAGCACCCGCGATGCGGGCGTGGAACAGATGGACATGGACGTGTGGGACGCGCTCATGCGCATCAACCTGCGCGGCACCATGCTCGCCACCCAGTTCGCCATTCCCGAAATGCGCAAGCGTGGCAAGGGTTCCATCATCAACACCTCGTCGGGCTCCAGCCTGGCGGGCATGTCGTCTGCCACAGCGTATGCGGTGGGCAAGTCCGGCGTCAACATGCTGACCAAGTACGTGGCGGTGCAGCATGGCAAGGAAGGCATACGCTGCAATGCCATTTCCCCAGGCTTGATCGTGACGCCTGCCACGGCCACTACGTTTGCGACTGCAGGCGGCCCCGGCGACATCATGCTGCGCCACCATCTCACGCCGCGTCTGGGGAAGCCGGAAGACATTGCCAACGCCGCGTTGTTCCTGGCTTCCGACGAGTCCGAGTTTGTGACGGGGCAGATCATTTCCGTAGACGGCGGGAGCAATGCCGTTCAACCTTTCAATGCCGACATGGTGGACTTCATGAAGCAGTTCACCAGCGGTGCAGGAGCACATTGATGAGCAATACCGATTTGCTGGCCCGGCTCGACCGTGTCGAGTCCCAACTGGCCATCCAGCAGTTGCCTGCCCGCTATGCATTGGCAGTGGATTCCCGTGACCTGGACGCCCTGGTCAACCTGTTCGCGCCCAATGTGGACTGCGGCCGCTGGGGCAAGGGCCGTGAAGCGCTGAAAGCCTTCTACGACCCCACCTTGCGTGCGTTCTACCGGTGTCACCACCAGATCGTCGGCCACGTCATCAACCTCGATCCAAACGACCCGGACAAGGCGACTGGCACCACCTATTGCCGTGCCGAACACGAAGACGGTGACAAGTGGATCGTGATGGCGATTTGCTACTTTGACACCTACCAGCGCTACGATGGCCAATGGTGCTTCAATACCCGCGACGAACGCCACTGGTATTCCAGCGACGCCCTCGACCGGCCGGGGCAGCCCCAGTTGCAAAACTGGGACAAATACACCAAGCCCAAATACCAGCCGCGCCTGCCGGACACCTTCCCGCACTGGAAGGAATATTGGTCGCGCTCCAGCGCGGAGGAGTTGGCCGCATTGACGCGCCATCCTTGATGGCAGGCATCGATTCAGTCTGGGCGAAGGTTTCTGCCGCATGCTGACGCTGGAAGACAAGCTCGCGATCCACGACCTCATCTCGCTCTACGGCCACGTCATAGACGAGCGGCAGTGGGAACGGGTGTCAGAGCTGTTCACAGCCGAGGCGCGCTACGACGTGAGCGACTTCGGCGCGGGCGTGCATGGCGGGGCCGACGCCATTGGCCGTCTGTGGCAGGACACGCCCGACGCCGTGCACCCTTTGGCGCACCACGCCACCAACGTGCTGGTAACGGAGGACTCCGACGGCACCGTGCGTGTGGTTTCCAAAGGCATTGGTGTGCGCCACGACGGCCGTACCGGCAGCGTGGTGTACCGCGATGTGGTCGTGCGCAGCAGTGCGGGCTGGCGCATTGCCGAGCGCGTCGCTCTCAAGCGGCGGGTGGCTTAGGGCCTGGCCGGACGGCGGCGTTGCTTGGGCTCCTGCCGCAGCCACCCCTTCGTGGCCAGTGCCGCCAGCCGTTCAGCACGCGCACGCACAGCGGCTGGATCGGTCAGCGGCGGTGTGATCAGCATCCGTATCCCTCCGCCCGCCAGCGCCGTTAAGTCCCAGGCTGCCTCCACGGGGTCTTGTATATCAAAAATTCCCAGCTCAGCTTGTCGTCTCAGATAGTCGATGAGCGGTTCGAACAGAGCGTGCTCGAACAAGCTGTCTGTCAGTTCAGGGAAGCGGTGCGATTCGGCCACGAACAGCCGCGTTACAGCCAGATCGCGTGGCCGGACCGAGTCTTGGTAGATTTTCTCGATCAAGGCCACCAGCATGGCGTAGGGCTGTAGGTCGTCTTCCAGCAGGGCGCGCAAATTGGATTGCCGCCTTTCCATAAACCACTGGTGCACGGCGCGGAACAAGGCTTCCTTGTTGCCAAACATGCGGTACACCGTGGCCCGGCTGGCTTTGGCGCGTTTGGCCACGCCGTCGATGGTGGCCCCCTCAAAGCCATGTGCGAAAAATTCGTCCAGCGCGGCTTCCAGGCAGATGTCGCGCAACGCCGCAGCCGCTTGCTGCGTGGGCCTTCCAGGCACACGGGCTTGGACTTTTTTGGCCTTGGCGGCAGGGCGAACGGGCGTGGCTGACATGGCCACAGTTTAGCGGTTGCATGCTGACCATAAATAACGATACACTGATGTATCGATAAATCGAATGCGCCAACCCAACCATCACTTCTGGAGCCGTTCATGGGCACAACGTTAGACATTCCAAGCCACATCCCGCCGCACCTGGTGGTGGATTTCGACTACTACACCTTTGCCGGTGGCGCCGACGACCTGCATGTGGCCTGGCACCAGTTGCACAGCGGCCCGGACATTTTCTGGACCCCGCGCAACGGCGGTCACTGGGTGGCCACACGGGCCGACGATATTGAGGCCATTTTCAAGAACCACGAAGACTTCACCTCGTCGCGCGGGCAGTCCGTGCCCATTGAACAGCGGCCCTTCCGGTTCCCGCCTGTCGAGTTCGATCCGCCCCAACACACGGTTTACCGCAATCTGCTGGCGCCCTTCTTCACCCCCAAAGCGGTGGGCGAGCTGGAGAAAAAAGCGCGCGCCTTGACCATCGGCCTTATTGAGTCTTTCAAGGCGAAGGGCCAGTGCGAGTTCTACGGCGACTTTGCGCTGCACATGCCCATCGGCATTTTCATGAGCCTGGTGGACCTGCCCGATGCGGACCGCACCCAGTTGCTGCAGTTGGCCGAGGTTGTGGTGCGGTCGTCCGACCGGCACGCCGTGGAAGCCGCCTTTGGCAAGACCTGGGCTTACCTGGGTCAGAAGGTGGCCGAGCGCTCAGCCAAACCCGGCAGTGACTTGATCAGCGCCTTGGTGCAAGCCAAGGTGGACGGCCGCAGCCTGACCACCGAAGAACTGCTCGGTTTTGGTTCGGTCGCGCTGTTTGGTGGCCTCGACACGGTCGCGTCGACATTGGGGTTTGTGACCCGTTTTCTGGCAGAACATCCGGCCCACCGGCAGCAGTTGATCGACTACCCAGCGTTGATACCCGCTGCGGTAGAAGAGTTTCTGCGCCGCTTCGCGGTGACCAACCTGGCCCGCTCCGTGGCACGGGACTTGGAATACAAAGGCATTGTGATGAAAGATGGGGAGCCGGTCCTGATTCCTAGCGTGCTGGCCAACTTGGATGAACGCCGTTTCCCCGACCCTTTGACCGTTGACTTCAACCGCAAAGACGTGATCAAGCACATGACGTTTGGTGCGGGTGCCCACCGTTGTATAGGCTCCTTCCTGGCGCGCACCGAACTCAAGGTGTTCCTGGCCGAATGGCTCAAACACATTCCGGAATTCACCATCACCCCAGGCAAGCAGCCTGTCGCTCGCTGTGGTCAAGTCATGGCCACCATTGAACTGCCGCTGTCCTGGAACGCCTGACGCTATCCAGGCAAACCACTAGCAACCGGCACGGTGAGCGCCCTCATGATCGTGCCCTGTGCAAACAGACAAATTTATATCCAGGAGAACACACATGTCCCTCAACAGTCTTCAGTCCCTGCTCGACCTGTCGGGCAAAGTGGCCCTCATCACAGGTGGTGGCCAAGGCATTGGTGAAGCCATCTGCAAACGGCTGGCCGAAGCAGGCGCTGCCGTGGTGGTAACCGACATCAACGCAGCCAACGCACAGCGCACGGCGGCCAGCATCCAGGCCGCAGGCGGCAAGGCGTGCGCCGTACAGGCTGATGTGTCGGTCGTCGCCGACACACAGCGTTGCGTCGACGTGGCGGTGCAGACCTTCGGTCGACTCGATCTGCTGGTGAACAACGCTGCCTTGATCGGTCCATCCCCGGTGATGGATATTGACGAAAAGCTCTGGGACGCGGTCATCGACATCGATCTGAAAGGCGTGTTCTTCCAGGCCCAGGCCGCTGCACGGCAGATGATCGCGCAAGGGCAGGGCGGCAAGATCGTCAACATCGCTTCTGTGGACGCCATTTTGCCGGTGGGAGGGCTCACGCCTTACGATGCCGCCAAGGGCGGGGTGGCCATGATGACCAAGTCGTTGGCCAAGGAGCTGGGTAAACATGGCATCACGGTCAATGCGGTCGCGCCCGGAGGCGTCAGCACGCCCGGTGCCAACGAAGCATCGCCGACGATCATGGCGGTGCTCGGCATGACGGTGGAGGACATGTCCAACTCTCCTATCCGCTCGACCCTGGGTCGTTTCGCCCAGCCCGACGACATTGCAAAGGTGGTGTACTTTCTGACCACAGGCCTGTCGGACTACATGACGGGCGCGTTCGTGACCGTGGACGGCGGATACCTGCTGATCTGAAGGGTGTTACACACGGCAGTGGCCGCAACGGCCGCTGCGTTCAGTACCATGGCAAAACAAAAATTGGAGACAAAACGCATGAATCTGCCCCCTGTCAAGCTGCCCGTCCGTGTGGAAGACATCACCGCTGAGTGGCTGACCACGGCGCTGGCCGTCAATTACCCTGGTGTCCAGGTGCAGTCTGCCCGCACCGATGATGTGCTGTGGGGCACAGGCACCAAGGTCCGCGTTCAGTTGGAGTACAACGAGCGCGGCCGGGCGGCGGGGCTGCCCTCTAGCCTGTTCGTCAAAGGGGGCTTTGCCGAACACCGGGAGATGATGCGCGAGTGCTACCAGTTGGAGGTGCGTTTTTACCGCGATCTGCAGCCGCAGCTGGGCCTGAATGTGCCCAAGGCCTTTTTTGCCGGGGACGATGACGAGAACAAGCAGCACATCGTCATCATGGAAGACCTGAGCCAGCGCCAGGTCCAGTTCTGCCGGGTGCAGCACCCGTTGACGTTTGCGCAGGCCGCAGAGCATTTGGACATCATTGCGCGGTTCCATGCCAAGTGGTGGAACAGCCCGGAATTCCAGCCGGGCGGATCCTTGGATTACCTGCATGTGTGGGAGGCACTGCCACGTGGCGATCGCGGCGCTTACCAGTGGGGTCAGCTCAAACCCGAGGTGTGGTCCGAGATCATGAAGCTGCCGCGCGCCGTGGCCATACCCAAATTCATGCACGACCGCGAGCGCATGCAGACGGCCTTGCTCAAACTCACCGAGTTTGGCCGTCAGGAGCCCTACTGCTTCCTGCATGGCGACTACCACCTGGGCAACCTGTATTTCGATGCCGACGGCCGTGCTGGCACCCTCGACTGGCAGTCGTTCTGCAAGGGGCACTGGTCACACGATGTGACGTACTTCATGGTGTCGGCGCTGGACATTGCCGACCGCCGCAAGTGGGACAAGGCGCTGCTGGCCTACTACCTGGAGCGGTTGTCGGCACACGGGGTGGCCACACCGCCCGACTTTGACACCGCATACGACGCCTTCCGGCGCCAGATCATCGACGGGCTTTACTTTTGGCTCGTCAACCCGGTGGAATTCCAGGCCGAGGTCAACAACTGTGCAGTGGCGCCGCGCTTTGCCATGGCGGCGCTGGATCACGACACCTTTGCGCTGATGGGTTGACGGCGGGTTTTGGGCGCAGCCGGGGCAGGGTGCGCCGCCACACCGTGCAGGAACACCTGGACTGAGCGGCGCAGCCAATCGTCCAGTGCGGGGCCGTCCAGCGGTTTGTCCATCAAGATGCGCACCCCGCCGCTGGTGAGCGACAGGAACATCACGGCGGCCTCGACCGGATCGTCGATGTGGATACGGCCCTGTGCATTCAGGTAGCGCAAATAGTCCACCACAGGTGCGAAAACGATGGCCGTGTCTGCGAACACGCGGGCGGCTACGTCGGGGAAGCGCTGTGCCTCCGCAATCACGATCCGTGTCAACGCCATGGTCAGGCGCGACACGGAATTGGCATAGGCGCGGCGGGCAATTTCCTGCAATACCTCTTCGGGGGCACGGTCCAGCTCTTTAACCGCCCCCACGCTCTGGAGCGCTGCGTCCATGGCGCGCAGCGTACAGGCGCGGAACAGGGTCGGTTTGTTGACGAACTGCTTGTAGATTGCCACGCGGCTGACGCGCGCTGCACGTGCAATGCCCTCAATGCTGGCGCCAGCGTAGCCTTTGGTCAGAAATTCATCCAGCGCCTTGTTGAGCAGGTTTTCGCGCAAGGCGGCAGACGACTCCAAGGTTGGCCGACCGCGGGTGCGGGCCTGTGGCGGTTTGGGTGGGGGCTGGGCCATGGGTTCATTTCCCCAAAAGATTTGATCTAGAGCAAGCTTTGTGCAACCAGTGCCAAGTGCCGCTTGTACTGGCTTTAAATATACATTATTGTAAATATAAGACGGCCAGAAGGGAGATTCCGACCGTCCCGCAATTCCCGTCGCCGAGCAGGCGGATACACCTATCTGGAGATAAACATGGCTGTGAGCAAAGAAATCGAAGCGGTGCTGGCCGCTGACAAGGTGCGCGACGACTTCGTGCCGGTGTCGCACTACATTTCCCCCGAATTCCAGCAACTCGAATACGAGCGCATGTGGAACAAGGTGTGGCAGGTGGCCTGCCGCGAAGAAGAGATCCCGAAGGTGGGTGACTACATCACCTACGAAATTGGCACCCAGACGTTCATTGTGGTGCGCACGGCGGCCAACAAGATCCAGAGCTTCCACAACGTGTGTATGCACCGTGGGCGCCGCCTGGCCGAAGGCCGTGGCAACGTGATCCGCTTCCACTGCACCTACCACGGCTGGCAATGGAACATCGATGGTTCCGTCGCCCGCGTGCTGGACCGCGACGACTGGAAGGGCTGCGACTCCATGGGCGATGACGACCTGAAGTTGTCGGAGGTGCTGTGCGACACCTGGGGCGGTTTCGTGTTTATCAACATGGACGTGAACGCCGAGCCGCTGCTGCAGTACCTGGGCAAGGCCGCCGAAGCGCTGACCCCCTACGAGTACGACAAGATGCGTTTCCGCTTCTACGCCACGGTGCGCTTTCCCTGTAACTGGAAGGTGGCTCCGGAAGCGTTCGAAGAAGGCTACCACGTGGCTGCTACTCACCCACAACTGCTGGAATACATCGGTGACGACTACACCCGTGCCTATGCTCATGGGAAGCACGGCATGTTCACCTACCCCTATGAACGTGCGCCGTTTGGTCAACCGTCGCCGCGGTTGAACAAGCCTGGCCGTGACCTGCGCGAAGGCGTGATCGGCCATTTCGACCAACTCACCCGCCAACTGCCGGTGGTGCTGTACACCCTGCGCGACGGTGCTGCGGCCCGTCGCCTGATGACCGAAGCCTCGGCGAGCGATCCGTTCCCGGTGGTGATGGGCAAGACCCTGCAGTTCCAACGCGAAGCGGCAGAGGCCGAAGGCGCCAGCTGGCCCAACCTGACGCCGGAACAAATGGCGGCTGCGGGCGCCGACTGGCTGATCTTCCCGAACCTGGTCACCCTGCCGTACCCGGACGGCGTGATTGTGTACCGTGCGCGCCCCGATGGCGACAACCCGGATTCCTGCCTCTTCGATGTGTGGGGTTTGCAGCGCTACGCCCCCGGTGCCGAACCGGCCATCAACCGTGTGGAACTGCTGGGTCAGGACGACTGGAAGGGCATTGGCAGCGTGTCCATCATTCTGGAACAGGACTTCACCAACATGGAGCAGGTGCAGCGGGGTATGAAGTCCAAGGGCTTCCCGGGCAACCGCCTGAACCCCATCCAGGAACTGGCCATTGCCAACAAGCACAAGGTCTTGCGCGAATACATCTTCGGCAAATAAGACCCGACGGTGCGTGAAAAGGGCTGCAATCTGCAGCCCTTTTTTTTGTGCCTTGCAAGGACAGCGTGGGGTCAGAAGGCTGGTGCCGCCGTGGGGCCAGCCGTGGTGAAGAGCGACCCGCCGTGAACCCGATTTCTCGAAATGTTTGATCTAAAACAAGCTTTGCGCAACCAGCGCTGCGCGCGCCTTGTTTCGTCAATAAATATACATTATTGTAAATATACGGGGATCGGGAAGTGGTTCTGATCGACCGGCAACGCTCCGCTGGCTAGGCGGGGCAACCACCCATATTTGGAGGTAGACATGGCTGTATCCAAAGAAATCGAAGCGGCATTGGCCGCTGAGAAAGTGCGCGACGACTTCATCCCGGCATCCGACTACATTTCCCCCGAGTTCCAGCAGCTCGAATACGAGCGCATGTGGAACAAGGTGTGGCAGGTGGCCTGCCGCGAAGAAGAGATCCCGAAGGTGGGTGACTACATCACCTACGAAATTGGCACCCAGACGTTCATTGTGGTGCGCACGGCGGCCAACAAGATCCAGAGCTTCCACAACGTGTGTATGCACCGTGGGCGCCGCCTGGCCGAAGGCCGTGGCAACGTGATCCGCTTCCACTGCACCTACCACGGCTGGCAATGGAACATCGATGGTTCCGTCGCCCGCGTGCTGGACCGCGACGACTGGAAGGGCTGCGACTCCATGGGCGATGACGACCTGAAGTTGTCGGAGGTGCTGTGCGACACCTGGGGCGGTTTCGTGTTTATCAACATGGACGTGAACGCCGAACCGTTGCTGAAGTACCTGGATGCCGTGGCCGATGCGCTGGGCCCGTATGAATACGACAAGATGCGCTTCCGTTTCAACGCGATCTTCCGTTTGCCTTGCAACTGGAAAGTGGCGCAGGAAGCCTTCCAGGAAGGCTACCACGTGGCTGCCACCCACCCGCAACTGCTGGACGTCATGGGCGACGACTATACCCGCGCATATGCCCATGGCAAGCACGGCATGTTCAAGACCCCGTGTGAGCGGGCCCCGATGGGCCAGCCGTCGCCGCGCCTGAACAAGCCGCCGCGTGACATGCGTGAAGGCATCGTGGGCTTCTTCGATCTGCTCAACCGCCAGTTGCCGGTGCTCTTCTCGCTGCGCGATGGTTCTGCTGCCCGCCGCTTGTTGACCGAAGCTTCCGCCACCGAGTCCTACCCGGAACTGATCGGCAAGACGTTCCAGTTCCAGCGCGAGGCCGCGTTGGCCGAAGGCGCGGGTTGGCCCAACCTGACGCCCGAGCAAATGGAAAAAGCCGGGACCGACTGGCTGGTGTTCCCGAACATCACAACCCTGCCGTACCCGGACGGCGTGATCGTGTACCGTTCGCGCCCGGACGGCGACAACCCGGATTCCTGCATCTACGAGGTCTGGGGCCTGCAACGCTACGCGCCGGGCGCGGAACCGAACCCGGCCCAATTGAAGTTCATGGGCCAGGACGACTGGCGCGGCATCGGTGGCGCATCCATCATCCTGGAGCAGGACTTCCTGAACATGGAGCAGGTGCAGATGGGCATGAAGTCCAAGGGCTTCCCAGGCAACCGCTTGAACCCCATCCAGGAAATGGCCATTGCCAACCTGCACCGGACGGCGCGCGAGGACTACATCTTCAAGAAGTGATCTTGGGGATGCCAACCCAAAGGGGCTGCCATTGGCAGCCCTTTTTTGTGACGGTCTGTTCAGCCCGGGAGTGCATAGAGACCGCTGCTCATGCTGTCCTGCTGCTTGAAGTGGGTCAGCAGAAAATCGATGAACGCACGGGTCGCCAGCGGGAGGTATTCCCGGTGCGGGTAGCGGATGTACACATGGTTGTTTTCCAGGCTGCCCGCCTCCACCTCAAAGTCCGGCAACACCACTTGGAGTTCGCCGGTCTGTAGGTAGCGCATCACCGATTGCGCGAACACGACGGTCAGGCCCAGCCCTGCCAAAGCGGCGTTGACCACCGCATCGTATTGCTCGCTCACCAGGACCCGGCCATTGGGGGCGTGCAGATGTTCGCCAGGCGCCGCCTGGTTTGCTGCGGACCCAGGTGTGGTCAAGGGCACGAACTTCCAGCGCGCGGCCTGGCCAGAACTCAAACGCACGTTGACGCATTGGTGATGCACCAAGTCCTGGGGAATGACCGGTGTGCCAAAGCGTTTCAAGTACGCCGGGCTGGCCACCAGCGCCAAGGGCAGCTGACACAGCAAGCGTGAGACATAGGTCCCTTCTCCCTGGGGCTGGTTCTGGATGCCGAGGTCGTAGCCTTCCTTGACCAAGTCCAGCATGCCGTCGTGGAAGCGGATCTCGAGATCGACTTTCGGGAAGCGGTCAAGAAAGCCGGGCAGCAGCGGCACGATGAGGTCTTTGCCAAACGCAGCGTTGGTGGTGACCCTGACGGAGCCCGAGGGTTCGTTCTTGCCTTCGTGCAGCAGGCCCATGGCGTGGTCGAACTGTTCCAGGGCCAGGGCGGCCTTTTCCACAAAGATGCGCCCCTGGCTGGTCAGTGAGACCTGGCGTGTCGTCCGGCTGAAGAACCGCACGCCCACCTCGCGTTCCAGCCGCGAAACAATCTTGCTGACGGCCGCAGTGGTCAGCCCCTTTTGGCGGGCGGTTGCGGTGAAGCTGCCGGTTTGCGCCACGCTCACCAGCAGCTCAAAGCTTTTCAGATCGTTCATATTGGAAAGATCAATAGTTAACGTTTTGGAAGCAATGATTATCCGGCAACCCCCTTTTTAGTTCACAAGTGTTTCCATAGACTGGTGCCTGTTCAATCGACTGCCTCGCACCGGATTCAAGGCAGCGCTACCGGAGACGCGCATGAAAACACTCTTTGTCAACGCCCACATTTGGGATGGGGATGCCGCGGCCCGCTTTGCGGGTGAAGTGCTGATCGAAGGCCACCGCATTGCGGCGGTCAGCCGCACTCCGGGGGTGCTGCCGCGTGAAGGCGCCCATGTGGTGGACGCGACGGGCACCACCCTGATGCCCGGCATGGTGGATGCACACTCCCACCTGCCTTTCCCGCTGGTGCAGTACATGACGCAGATGGAGGACATGGCGCCGGAGCAGTTGCTGATGACCACGCTGCACAACGCCCGCCTGATGCTGGACATTGGCTTTACCGGCTGCATCGGTGCCGGTTCGCCGCGACTCAAGGCCGAAACCACCGTGCGCGACGAGATCAACGCCGGGCGCCTGCCAGGCCCGCGCATCCTGGCCTCGACCCCGACCCTCACCGCCACCGGCGGCCTGAACGACACCAACCGCCTGCATCAGCGCGTGAACCCCTGCGCCATGGTGGCCGACGGCGCCGACGAAATCCGCAAGGCGGTGCGCCTGGGGCGGCGCGAAGGGGCCGACCTCCTCAAGATCAACGTTTCCGGCGACAACCTGGTGCCCCACCCGCCGGGCAAGACCACCACCTACACCGAGGAGGAAGTGGCCGTGGCGGTGCAGACGGCCCACATGCTCGGCATGAAAACGGCGGCGCACGCGCGTTCGGCCGCTTCGATCAAGTACTGCGCGCGCCAGGGGGTGGACATCATCCACCACGCCGACTTTTGCGACGAAGAAGCCCTGGACCTGATCGAGGCGCGCAAGGACAACGTCTTCGTCACCCCGTCCATCGGCTTCCTGCATTTCCTGCGTTACCGCACCGAAGGCTTCATGCCGCCCGAAGCCCTGGTCGCCATGGAGGTGGAAGACCACATGAACTGCAACATCGCCAGCCACCAGGCATTGAAGAAGCGCGGCATCAAGCACCTGATCGGCGGCGACTACGGCTTGCCCTGGCAGTTCCATGGCCACAACGCCTACGACCTGGAAGCCTTCGTCACCTACCTCGGCTACACGCCGGTGGAGGCGCTGCGTTGCGCCACCCGCTACGGCGGCGAGGCCATGGGCCGCGGCCACGAACTCGGCCAGCTCAAACCCGGTTACCTGGCGGACTTGCTGATGGTGCGCGGCGACCCCACCGCCGACGTGACGCTGCTGCAGGACCGTGCCAACCTGGCCGCCATCATGAAGGACGGTGCCTTCCACAAGGCCCCGGCCGCCCAAGCCTGACGCGGAGCCCGCCATGCAAGACCGTCCCCGTTTCCGTTTTTCCCAGGTGTCCTACGCCACCAGCGATGTGGTTGAAGCCTGCCGCGTGCTTGGCGAGGTGTACGGCATTCCGCACTTCCAGATCAGCCGCGGCGCCGAGGTGGACAGCCCCCAGGGCAAGATCGTCATCGACACGGCCCAGGCCTTTGTCGGCGACCGCCACATTGAGGTCATCCAGCCTGCCGGTGGTGTTGACGGCCTCTACCGCGACGTGCTCGCCCCGCAAGGCTTTTCCCTGCGCCACCACCACTTCGGCCATGTCACCCACAGCGCCGAAGAATGGGCGCAGATCCAGGACTTCATCGCCGCCCGTGGCTGGCGCATCGTCCTTGGCGGCAACTTCTTCGACATGATGCATTACGCCTATGTCGACACCCGCGCCGAACTCGGCCATTACCTGGAGTTCATGTACCAGACCGACAAGGGCAAGGACATGTTCGCCGACGTTCCCCGCTATTAACAACCCGTTCAAGAGAGAGCACGCCATGGGCGCTTCCCACCTAACCCCCTTGCAGAACCAGGAAGTCCGTGACGACTGGGTCCCCAAAGAAGCCTACACCTCGCGGGAATTCCTCCGCCTCGAAAACGAGCGCATGTGGAACCGCGTCTGGCAAATCGCCTGCCGCCTGGAGGACATCCCCAACCCCGGCGACTACGTCACCTACGACGTGGCCAACTACTCAATCACGGTTATTCGCCAGACGCCCGAGCGCATTCGCGCTTACCACAACGTCTGCCCGCACCGCGGCCGCCTGCTGACCGAAGGCGAAGGCACGCTCGCCAAGTTCTTCTTCTGCAAGTACCACGGCTGGCGCTGGAATTTCGACGGTTCCCTGGCCTATGTGCAGGACAAAGACGACTGGCAGGACTGCGCGGAGTTCACCGACGACAACCTCAAGCTGCAAGAGGTGAAGGTCGACACCTGGGCGGGCTACGTCTTCGTCAACCCTGCCCCCGATGCCGAACCGCTGGCCAGCTTCCTTGACCCGGTGCCGCAGTACCTCGACCCGTTCGAGATCCAGCCCTGGCGCTACCGCTGGTACAAGTCGGTGGTGCTGCCCTGCAACTGGAAGACCGTGCTCGAGGCCTTCAACGAGGCTTACCATGTGGCCACCACACACCCGCAGCTGCTGCAGCACATGGGGGACGACTACACCCTGAGCCATGCCAAGGGCAAGCACGGGATGTACGTCTATCCGCCGCGCGAACGTTGTTTCGGCACCCCGTCGCCGCGCACGCGCAAGCCCATGCCGGCCGATATCCGGCCCGGCATCATCCAGCACTGGACGGAACTCAACGAGACCCTCAAGGCGATGTACACCGAGCGCTCCTTCGGCGCCGTCACCCGCCTCATGGAGCTTTCGGCCGATACGCCGATCCCGGAAACCTTTGCCAAGATGGTCGAATTCCAGAAGGAAGCCGCGGTACACGGCGGTGCGGGCTGGCCCGACATGGACCTGCAGGGCATGGTGGACGCCGGGACCAACTGGCACATCTTCCCCAATCACGTCTTCCTGCCGCTTTTCGATGGCTCGATCAACTACCGTGCCCGGCCCTACGGTGACGACCCCAATATCTGTATCTTCGACATTTGGTCCCTGGTGCGCTACACCCCTGGCACCGAGCCCGTGATCAAGAAGGAGTTCTATCCGGACTGGAAGGAAAACACCGTGGACAACTTCGGTCTTATCCTCTCCCAGGATTTCCAGAACCTGGAGCAGGTGCAAAAGGGCATGAACTCCCCCGCCTTCAAGGGCGCGCGGGTGAATCCGCGGCAGGAGAGCGAAATCTCCAACATGCACCGGGTGCTGCGCCGCTATCTTTTTGATTGAACACCTAACTGCCATGTTGCTGTGACGTCCGCTGATCCGACCGACTACGCCCTCGACGACCGCTACACCCGCGACAGCGGGCGGGTCTATCTGAATGGCATGCAGGCGCTGGTGCGCCTGCTGCTGGCCCAGCACCGGCGCGACCGGGCGGCCGGGCTGAACACGGCCGGCTATGTTTCCGGCTACCGCGGCTCGCCCATCGGCACGCTGGACCTCGCGCTGTGGCAGGCCCAGGCCCATCTCGACGCGCACCAGGTGCGCTTCGAACCCGGCCTCAACGAAGACCTTGCCGCCACCATGATCCAGGGCAGCCAGCAGGCCAGCCTGCTGGAACCGCTCCAGGACGGCGTTTTCGGTCGCTGGTACGGCAAGGGGCCAGGGGTTGACCGCTCTTGCGATGCGTTGAAGCATGCCAACTACCACGGCGTCTCGCGCCACGGCGGTGTGTTGGTGGTGGCGGGGGACGACCCTGGCGCCAAGTCCTCGTCGCTGCCCCACCAGAGCGAGGCCGCTTTGGCCCACTGTGGCATCCCCGTGCTGGCCCCGGCCAACCTGCAGGAACTGCTCGATTACGGCCACTTCGGTTGGGCCCTGTCGCGCTACAGCGGCGCCTGGGTCGGGCTCAAATGCGTCACCGATCTGCTCGACGCCTCCGCCTCGGTGGCCGTGGACCGCGACCGGGTGCAGCCGGTGCTGCCCGAGGAACCCGACGCGTCCGCTGACCTCGCCAACCCCGTCGCCACCGACCGCTGGATCCGCTTCGGTGTGCCGCCCCTGCAACTGGAGCAACGGGCAGTGCAGTTGCGCCTGCCTGCTGTCCGCCGCTTCGTCCGCGCCAACGGCCTGGACCGCATCGTCCTCGGCCCACACGGGGCGGCGCAGGGTGCGCGGCTGGGCATCGTTTGCGCCGGCAAGACCAGTGGCGACGTGCTGCAGGCTCTGGCGGCCCTGGGCATTGATGGAACCGAAGCCATGCGGCTTGGCCTCGCCGTTTACAAGCCAGCCCTGGTCTGGCCGCTGGAAACCGAGAGCCTGCGCACGTTTGCCAACGGTCTGACGCGCGTGCTGGTGGTGGAAGAGAAGCGCCCGTTGCTTGAAGAACAAGTGGCAGCCGCCCTCTACGGTCTTCCGCAGTTCCCGACAATCGATGGCAAGCGCGATCAGGCCGGGGCCGAGCTGGTGCCGGACGCGGGCGAACTGACGCCCGACCTGCTGCTGCCGCTGCTGGCCCGCTGGCTGGGGCGGACTGCTTGTTCGTCCCGTGCAGTGGCCAGCACCGCGCCCGCGCCTTTGATGCGCCTGCCCGCTTTCTGCGCTGGCTGCCCGCACAACACCTCCACCCGCGTGCCGGAAGGCAGCCGCGCCCTGGCGGGCATCGGTTGCCACGGCATGGCGGTGATGCTGCCCGACCGTCCCACCCTGGCCTGGACCCACATGGGCGCTGAAGGCAGCAACTGGATCGGCATTTCGGCATTTTCGAAGCAGAAGCACGTCTTCCAGAACATGGGCGACGGCACCTACACCCACTCTGGGTTGCTGGCGATCCGCGCCGCCGTGGCGGCGAAGACGGCGATCACCTACAAGATCCTCATCAACGGAGCCATCGCCATGACCGGCGGCCAGCCCATCGAAGGTCATCCGAGCCTCGATGTGGACGGAATCGCTGAAGACATCGTCGCCCAGCTGGTGGCCGAAGGCGTGACGCAGGTGGTGGTGGTCAGCGACGACCCGCAACGCTTCGCCGCCGCGCACCTGCCCGCCGGGGTCACGGTGGAACACCGCGACCGGCTCGACAGCCTCCAGCGCCGCTTGCGTGAGGTGCCCGCCGTTACCGCCATCCTCTACGACCAGGTTTGTGCGGCGGAAAAGCGCCGCCTCGGCAAGCGCGGGCAACGGGCGGAAACCGCCGCTGACCGGCGCCGCCTGTTCATCAACGAAGCCGTCTGCGACGGCTGCGGCGATTGCGGCACCCAGTCCAATTGCATAGCCATCGAGCCGGTGGAAACGCCCCTCGGCCGCAAGCGGCGCATCAACCAGGACGCCTGCAATACCGACCACTCCTGCCTGAAGGGCTTCTGTCCCAGTTTCGCCGTGCTCGACGATGCCCGCCTGCGCCCGCGTGCCGCGCGCATCGAACCGCTGCGGGCGCACTTCGCCACACTGCCGGAACTGGCTGTGGGCACTGCGGCGACAACGACGCGCATCCTCGTCACTGGCATCGGAGGCGCCGGCGTCGTCACTGTGGCGGCGTTGCTGGGCATGGCCGCCCATCTGGAAGGCCGTGTCTGTCAGGTGCTTGACCAGACCGGCGCGGCGCAGAAGAACGGTGCCGTCACCAGCCATGTGCAGTTTGCTGCTGGTGCCGAAGCCTTGCACGCCAGCCGCATTGGCGACGGTGCCGCCGACCTGGTGATCGGTTGCGACATCGTCGGCGCCAGCACGGCCGATGCGCTGCGCCGCATGGCGCCGGGGCGCACCGTGGCGGTGGTCAACGCCCACGTGGCGCCTACCGCCGATTTCGCCCGCCTGCCCGATCTGGCCCTCGATGCGGAGCCCTTCGAACAGGCCCTGCGCGAGCGCCTCGGCACGGCGCAGGTGCTTGCGGTGGATGCCCTCGACCTGGCGCGTACGCTGCTCGGCCGCGACGTCTTCGCCAACCTGATCCTGCTCGGCATGGCGTTGCAGCGCGGCCTGCTCGGCGTTTCCGCCGCCGCCCTGGAGCGGGCCATCGTCCTCAACGGCAGCCAGGTGCGCAGCAATCTCGACGCTCTGGCCCTGGGTCGCCTCTACGTCCATGACCCGGCGGCGGTCCAGACGCAATGGCAGGCCACGACCGACGGCGAAAGCGCCGCCGCCGGAGCGGTGGACGACTGGCGCGCGCTGATGGAACGCAACGCTGGGCGGCTCACTGCTTATCAGAACGCTGCTTACGCGGCGCGCTACCGGGTTGTTGTCGAACGGGTCGCTGCGCGGGAAACGGCTGCCACTGGCACCGCTGGACCCTTGGCGCTGACCGTGGCGCGTAACCTCCACGCGCTGATGGCCTACAAGGACGAATACGAAGTTGCCCGCCTCTGGAGCGATCCGGCTTGGCGCCGCCAGCTCGATGACACCTTCGAGCCCGGTTACCGTTTGCGCCTCAGCCTGGCGCCCCAGGGGGCCTGGTTCGCCGCCGCAACGGCACCCCTGGCCAAGCAACCCGTTGAGCGCCCGGTCAAACGCCTGTTCGGTCGCTGGGTTTTTCCGCTGCTGCGCGTTCTCGCCGCTTGCCGCAGCCTGCGCGGTGGCCCGCTCGACCTGTTCGGCCACAATGCCCACCGCCGCCGCGAGCGGGCGCTGATCGGTGAGTACGAGGCGGCGCTGGACGCCGTTCTTGCGGGCCTGACGCCGACGCGGCTCGACGCGGCCCTGGCCATTGCCTGCCTGCCGGAAGGCATCCGTGGCTATGGGGTCAAGGAACAACGCATTGCCGACGCGCGACAGCGGCAGCGTGAACTGCTCGCCGCATACGGCCAGTCAATGGTGCCTTAGTTCAATAGGTCTCGATATGCAAGCGTGACTGGGACTTCATGGATTCCTGCACGCTGGCCCAATCCATACCGTTTTCGCGGCAAATGTCTTCAAAAGCCGCCACGATGCCTGCTTCCATGCCCTTCAGCCCACAAACGTAAATGTAGGTTTCGGGGTTGGTCAGCATCTTGGCCACTTCGCTGCCCTTGACTCGAATGGCATCCTGAACGTACTGCTTGGGCTGACCCGCCACACGGGAGAACGCCAGATTCAGGTCCAGCAGCCCGGCGGGCAGGGCTTGCAGGTCGTCGTGGTAAGGCAGTTCGGCAGGGGTGCGGCCACCGTAGAACAACACCATCTTGGCGTCCGGGGCGGTCTGGCCAGTGCGGCGGCGGCGTTCGATCATGGCCCGCATGGGGGCGATGCCTGTGCCGGTGCAGATCATCATGATCGACGCTTCGGGGTGGTTGGGCATGAGGTAGTTGGCGCCAAAAGGTCCCACCACCTTCACTTGTTCGCCAGGTGCCAGGTCGCACAGGTAATTCGAACACACCCCGCGCGCGGGTTTGCCTTCGTGGTCTTCGAGCACCCGCTTGACCGTGAGTGCCACCAGGTTGCGTCCCGGCTCTTCGCCGTCGCGTGCGCTGGCGATGGAGTACACCCGCATCTGGTACGGCGCGCCGCTGGCATCGTTGCCGGGCGGCAGTACGCCCACGGACTGGCCTTCCAGCACGGGGTAGTTGGCCGAACCGAAATCGAGCACGATATGACGGATGTCGCTGCCTGCATCAGCCGCCGTGACGCGCTGGTTGACCGCCAGCGTAGCGGTGACCGGCGCTTGCGCTGTGTAGAGCCCCACGGACGGGGTAGCCGCCGAAGCCGGTGCACCATGGGTCGGCTGACTGGCTTCGCCATCGGGCATGTTTGCGCCTTCGGGCAGCGGGCCTTGCTCGGGCAGTGCTGACCAGCTGAATTGGTCTTCGATGGTGTACAGCTGGTCGCTGGGAACCAGGCGCCAGTTGTCCACCGACCCCGTGGGGCAGTTGGCCACGCACTCCATGCAGGCGTTGCATTTTTCCATTTCAACGACGTAGTTGTTGGCGTCGTGGGTGATGGCCCCTTTCGTGCAGGATTCCTCGCAGGTGTTGCAGCGGATGCAGAGTTCCGGGTCGATAAGGTGCTGGCGGATAACAGTGGTAGACATAAGCGTACTGATAGGGGTCAGGTGCGTGAGGGTGTCGTGTTGGACACAACCTTAGGCGAACGGTTCAAAAACAGCGTGGCAATGCCACTGCCAATGATCAACGGAATTCCGATCCACGCTTCACCGGCAGGCACATCGCGCCAGATCAGGTAGCCAATGAGGGTGGAAAAGAGCACTTGCGAATAACCCAGACTGGACGACACCAGTGCGTTGCCTCGCTGGTAGGAGTGTGTCAGAGAAATCTGTCCGATGGTAGCCAAAACCCCTACGCCGAGCAGCAGCCAGAGGGCGGAGGGTTCTATGCCCCGCCAGGGCGAGGTGGACAAATACCATGGAAAGGTGAACACGGCCGTGAACAGCGTGAAGTAAAACACCGTGCGCCAGGCGGACTCGCCCAATTCGCCCAGCCGCCGCATGCTCAGTACCGACAAGGCGGAGGTGACCGCTGAGCCCAGGGCCAGAGCCACGCCAACCCATTGATCCGGCGATGCCGTGGGGTGGAGCAGCAAAACAATGCCGGCGAATCCGGCAATGAGCGCGGCCAGGGTGGCCCGGTTCAACTGCCATGAGCCCATGACCAGCATCAATAATGCGACGAACAGTGTGGAGGAGTAGTTCAGCGTGACCGTGGTGGCCAGCGGCAGCATCGTCAAGGCAGAAAAATAAGCGACGAATGACCCCGCGCCCGTCAGGCTGCGTTGCAAATGGCTGCGCCAGTGGGGTGTTGCCACCGGGATGCCACGCCAGCGCAGCACAAGGTACAACACGGCCAACGAAACGACACAGCGGTAGAAAATGACCTGTGCGACGGGTTCCCCTTGCTCCATGGCCAACTTGGCCGTTGCCGTCATCAGGGCAAAAGCCAGGCTGGCCACGATCATCCAAAGGGAACTCATACTGGCGGCGAATCCATCAAGTGGGAACTGGAGCGGACATGCCGCATGCGGACGTCAAAAACTGTACGTTTGTACAACAGATTCAATTTTTGAAGTATACAGGGCTGAACGCTGTTCAGATAATGGATCTCAACAGATGAGTGCAACGACTTTGCGCTAAATCAAGTCTCAGGTCGGTGTCAGGGGTTCGACGAGGTCACGCACGATGTCGTCCGACTGTTCCAGGTGGAACAGGCAATCCAGCAACCGATCAACGGTTTGCTCGCTTACAGGGCAGGCCGCATAAGGTGCCAGGGCATGCAGCCGTTCGCGCCATTCAGCGTCGGTCAACGGCATGGTCGGGGTGCCTTTGCAGTCGTTGCACAGGATGGCGAATTCCCGGCCATCATGCAGGCGCACCGTGATGTGGGCATCCAAAGTGCCGATGGCGGGGTCCATTTCGGCCGTGACGTTGGCGACCAGCCGCCGAATGTCCTCGCGGGCGCGCACCGGGGGTTTGAAACCGTCGATCATGAAGCGGCCCTCGAAGGCGACCACGCTCATCACGTAAGGCAGGCTGAACTGGGCGTTCTGGTCCGACTGCGGGTTCCACTTGGCTTCCACCGGGCGGCAGCAAAGCTCCAGGGTGTTGAGCGACACCCGTGCATGGATGGCGGCGATGTCCTGGCCTGTGAAACCGTGTTTCTCTTGCAGCAACAGGATGGCCGTGGCCGCGTTGTGCGTGGCCTTGCAGGCCGAAAACGGTTTGATGCAGGTCTGGGTGAAGAACCAGGCCGAGCCCAGGTCCTGGGTCAGCAGTTCCGGTTTCACCGGCCAGAGGCCGCGGCTGAGCGCGAACAGGAAGCCCCGGTAACCTAGCATGGCGTCGTGCGGGCCGTTGATCCCGCGCAGCGCCAGGCGGCAGACGTCGATGGCGTTTTTGGCCACGAAACCATGGTGCACGCGCACCATGTGGCTGGCGGGCGACATGGACTTCATGTCGTGCGTTTGGCTCATGCAACGCGCCATGCCAAAGGCATTGACCGTCTGTGCGACCGTCAGTTTCAGGAGCCGGGCCGCAGCGGCCACGGCGCCGAAGATGAACCAGCCACCCTGGTCGAAGTTGCCCGGCAGGCCCAGGATTTTTCCAGAGGCGGTGTTGTTGGCCGCAGCGCCAATGCGCACCAGCACTTCGGTGCTGATGGCAAAGGCGGTGATGAATTCCTTGCCGTCCACGCGCGGACAGGCACCGGCCACGGCCAGCAGGGTGGGCAACGTGTATTCGGCCGTGTGACCAATGACCGAGAAACCGTACTTCGCCCAGCCCAGGTGCACGTCGCCCATGTCCAGCGCGCGGGACATGGACGCCAAGGCCAGTGCCACCGAGGAAGCAGGGAATTTGCCGCCGTAGAAGGGCAGGTGCGATTCCTCCTTGCCCCCCATTTCTTTGACGTAATCCACCAACTCGGGCATGGCCTCTTGTGCCGAGCCGCCTATGGTCACAGCCAGGGTGTCGATGGCCAGGCGCTTGGCGAACTCCACCGCCTGGAGCGACAAATCTTCAAAGCGGGTCTCGACCACGAATCGAGCCAGGGTTTCCATTGGTTCGTCCTGGCCTGGCAGCCTGGGAATATGCAGGGTCAGACCAGGGATGTCTGCCGCCTGGACGGTGGCGGGTTCAAGACTCGATTCGTAGGCCATGGCTTGTCTCTTTCTTTGAAGTCTTACGGTGAAAGGATGGTGGCGTTAGCCCACCATGCCTTTGAGGCGCTGGCCGACGATGGCGCGGGTTTCGGTGACGATTTGCTGCACCAGTTCGCCGCAAGTGGGGATGCTGTGGATCAGGCCCACGGCGACACCGGCTGCGAAGGCGCCGTCTTCAGGGTCGCCCTTCTTGGCGGCTTCGACCCAGCGTGCGCTACTGGCCAGTGCCATCAGTTCGTCGTGGCTGGGGTGGCCGGTTTTTTCCAGCTCCAGAATCTGCGCGGTCAGGCTGTTCTTGAGCACACGGGTTGAATCGCCGATGGTGCGGCAGATGAGGGCTGTGTCGCGCTCGGTGGCGGCCAGGTAGCGCGCCTTCACCGCCTCGTGCATGGGCGACTCTTGCGTCATCATGAAACGGGTACCCATGCTCACGCCTTCTGCCCCCAGGGCGAAGGCGGCGACCAAGCCGCGCGCGTCGGCGAAACCGCCCGAAGCCACGACGGGGATTTTCAGCTTTTCCACGGTGGCCGGGATCAGCACCATGTTGGGCACGTAGTCTTCGCCGGGGTGGCCGGCCGCTTCGAAGCCGGTGATGCTGACGGCATCTGCGCCAAGCTGCTCGGCCTTCAACGCAAAACGCACGGCGGTGCATTTGTGCAGCACCTTGATGCCCGCCGCCTTGAACGCGGCAATGAACTTCGCCGGGTTGCCGCCAGCGGTTTCAACGCACTGGACGCCGGAGTCGATGATGACCTGGGCGTAATCGTCCGGCTTCACGTCCAGGTTGGGCAGGATGGTGAGGTTGACGCCGAAAGGCTTGCTGGTGAGCGAGCGGGTTTTTTCGATTTCCTGGCGCAGGGCATCGGCAGACGGCAGGCTGTGGGCCGACAAAAAGCCCAGGCCGCCCGCGTTCGCCACCGCTGCGACCAGTTCGGCGCGGGCCACGTGGCGCATGCCACCTTGGATCAGAGGGTACTCGATGCCGAACAGTTCGGTAATGCGTGTCTTGAACATGGTGCAAATCTGGTTAATTAGTCGAAATGGGTGCTGGAGGCCACGGCTTCCCAGGCATCCAGTTCTTTGCTCATGGCGGCCAGCTGGTCGCGCAGGAATTTCACGGAATCGGCGCCCAGCGGCAAACGCATGGGGGGCTGCTCCGCATCCACGGCGGCGATGATGGCCAGCGCACCCTTGGCCGGGTCGTTCTGCTGGTGGCCGTCCATTTTGCTCAGCCCGCCCCGAATGAGACCCGCCGTGGGGGCGTAGTCTTCAATCACCTTGGCGGAGCGGATGATGGCTGTGTCGGAAGACCAGTTGGTGCGGAAAGCCCCCGGCTCGATGAGCGTGACCTTGATGCCCAGGTGGGCCGCTTCGGCCGCCAGGCTCTCGGAAAACCCTTCGACCGCGTGCTTGGACGCGCTGTAAATGGACATGCCCAGGATGCCCTTGTAGCCCGCCACCGAAGAAATGTTCACGAAATGCCCGCGTTTTTGCGCACGCATGAAGGGCAGGGCGGCTTGCGTGACAGCCACCAGGCCGAAGAAGTTGGTTTCCATCTGGTGTCGGATTTCTGTGTCGCTGACTTCTTCCGCAGCACCCGAGAGACCATAGCCGGCATTGTTCACCACCACGTCAATACCGCCCGTTTTTTCAATGGCCTGGGTGACGATGCTGTGGATGTGGTCTTGGTCGGTCACGTCCAGCTGGCAGGCAAAGGCGCGGCCAGGGGCCAGTGCTTCGAACCCGGCCAGCTGCTCGCGTTTGCGCAGGGTGCCTATCACCACTTCGCCGCGGGCCAAAACAGCTTCAGCCAGGGCACGGCCCAGGCCAGAGGACACGCCTGTGATCAGCCAGGTGCGTTTGCGTTCGGACATGTGTGTCTCCAAAAGGGGGTGGAATTGTGTGTTGGATTCTAGCGCCACGTGGTTAACTGGGTTAATCAGGTGGCGGCCATGTCCTGTGCGGGAATGTCTTTCTGAGGGGCGGAATAGTCATGTTCTGCTTCGGTGTGCTGGAAGGCTTCCAGCAGTTGTGACAGCGCCAGAACCAAGTGGGAGCGTTCGTTGCTGTCCATGTTGCTGATGGCGGTGAACTCGCGGCTGTGGCGTGCCATGTGTTCTTGTTGCAATGCGAGCCCTTGCGGTGTCAACCGGATCAGGGAGCCGCGCCGGTCGTTGGGGTTGCTGATGCGCTCCACCAGCCCCAGCCGTTCCAGGTTGTCGATGCGTTTGGACATGCCGGGCAGGCTGATCCAGAATTGTCGGCGCAAATTGCTGAGCGTGCTTTCATAGGGCGCACCTTGCCGCCGCAGTGTGCCGAGCACGAACAACTCACCCGAGCTCATGTTGTAGCGGGCCGACATCCGTTTGACTCCGTTGCTCAGGTACAGGGAGAGCCGTTGAATGAGAACGCCGAGCAAGTAAATGTGCGGATCCCGATCAGGATATTCGCGGCGGTAACTGGCCAGTAAATCCTGGTCGGATGTGGATAACCGGGATTGCACGGCGAGGGAGGGTGCTGTGCCGTTGTGGCTGGACGGGGGGGGCGTTTCCTCGGGAGGTGTCTGCAGCGCCAACTCGCATCCCAGTGCATGAACCATCTTTTCCAGCCTGGACACCAGCATGTCGTCCCCCTTTTCTGCTTTCGCTATCAGGGGTTGGTGCGTGCCCAGCAGATGAGCCAGCGCACGCTGCGACAGGCCCTTTTGCAGTCGGCGCCGTTTCAGTTCTGTTCCCAATGTCATGAGTGCGCTTTGTGCTCTCTGGTTCATAATCTTTACAAAGTACTGGATGGCATGGTTTGAATGATACTTCCAAAAGTATTTTCCCGCCATTTCATTCGCATCCTCTGGCCGCGTGACCGGTTGCCAGGACGGATGCCAGAACCAAACAGAAGGAGCAATGTGAAAAACCCCACCGTTTGCGATATGAGGTTGCCGCTGACGCCCGATGAGGTGTCCGTCGCTTGGCTGCAAGAGGCGTTGCGCTTTCGTTTCCCCCGTGTGGCACTTCGGGGGGCGACGGTGCAAGACGTGATGCTGGGCACCTCCACCAAAATCCGGGTTCGGTTGGACTACGAACCAGGGGCAGATGTCGGCCTGCCGCAGACGATGATCGTCAAAGGCGGGTTTGAGCCTCACAGCGTGCACATGAAAGAGATGTACCTGACCGAGATCCGGGCCTACCGTGACGTGCTGCCATACATCGACATGCATGCGCCTGCCTGTTATTACGCGGGCAGCGATCCGGACAGCCACCAGTCCATCGTGATCATGGAGGACCTGAAGCCC
Source organism: uncultured Macromonas sp. (assembly GCA_964420415.1). GTDB lineage: Bacteria > Pseudomonadota > Gammaproteobacteria > Burkholderiales > Burkholderiaceae_C > CAYQTH01. The sequence goes on from CAYQTH010000001.1 coordinate 51,376, forward strand.
AAAGGCGCAGTGTTCCTGAGCGCGCTGCAGCCGCAAACCGTGCCGCAGGTGGCGCGGCGCCTGGAGGCGATGGCACGTTACCACGCGCAAACTTGGAACAGCCCTGAATTTGCTCATGGCGGGCGTTGGGACTTCATTGGTGGGAGGCACGAGGGGTGGAGCGTGGTGTACCAGAACCGTTACCTGGAGCCCGAGGTGTGGCAGCACTACATGGGCCTGCCCCGCGCGGCGGCGGTTTCACGCACTCTGCGCGATGGGGACTGGATGCGCGCCGCCCTGCAGGCGTTGGGGGATTGGCACCAGAAGTACCCGGTGTGCCTGCTGCATGGCGACACCCACCTGGGCAACCTGTACGAAGAAGCCGATGGCACCCCCGGTTTCTTTGACATGCAGGTGGCCCGTGCGCCCTGGTTCATGGAAGTCACGTACCACATGGTGGCGGCACTGGACCTGGCCGACCGGCCGCAGCACGAGGAGGCGTTGCTGCGGCACTACCTCCAGGCTTTGCGCAGCCACGGGGTGGATGCGCCCGACTGGGACGATGCCTGGGCCTGTTACCGGCGCGAGATCGTGTATGGGCTCTTCATCTTCCTCATCAATGAAACCCGTTTCCAGACCGAGGCCATCAACACCGCTTACACGGCGCGTTTTGGTGCGGCGGCATTGCAGCACGGCACACGTGCGCTGCTGGGTTGAATCGAACACCGTTATTACTTGCATGTCTAAATTGCCATTATCTGTGCGCTCGAGCCCTGGTGCCCCGTCCGCCCAGCAGCGCATTCTTGATGCAGCCGAGGCCTGCTTTGCCCGGCAAGGGTTCTACGGCACCACCATACGCAACATCACCGACGAAGCGGGTGTGCCATTGAGTTTGGCCAGGTACCACTTTGGGTCCAAAGAGCAGCTGTTCCAGCAGGTGCTGGGCCGACGGGCCGAGGAAACCTGCCGCCAGTTGGACGAGTCGCTGGCCAAGGCGTTACAAACCACGACACTGGGCGACCGGTTGGAAGCCGTGGTGGCGGCCATGCTGTCACTGTCTGTTGAACGCATGGCCAGCGGCAACCTCGAGTGGCGGCACTACCTGCAATTGCTGGCCAGTTTGGGGCCGCTCAATGACAAGCCGGAATTGACCCGTCCCTTCCGTGAGCCTTACACCAGCACGCTGGAGCGTTACCGACAGGCCTTGTGCGATGCCTTGCCAGGGGCGAAACCGGCCGTGGTTGACTGGGGGCTGCATTTCTTGCAAACGCTGGCGGGGCACGCCATTCACGATACGCAGACGACCCGTTTGCTGTCAGGACAGGAAGGGGCGGGTGCTGACTTGCATGAGCTGTTGAAACACTTGGTGGCCCACGTGGTGGGCGGTATTCGCGCGCAAATGCAAGTCTGATGGGGTGGTGAGTGAGTGGCAGCCGTGCGTGCGACAATGACCGCCATGTTCAAGCTGTATTACCACCCCAATTCGCTGGCGTTTTCAGTGCATATTGCGCTGGAGGAGCTGGGCCTGCCCTACCAACTGGTTTCGGTCGACCACGCCAAGATGGTTTGCGGCGAAGGGCAGCCATATCTCACGATCCACCCCATGGGAACGGTGCCGGCCCTGCGCCTGGAAGATGGCCAGGTGCTGACCGAATCCACTGCCATTCTGGCGTATTTGGCGGATTTGCAGCCCACCCGGCAACTCGCTCCTGGACGTGGCGACTTCGCTTATTACCGGCTGCTGGAGTGGATGAACTTTGTGTCGGCCGAAATCCAGCAGTGCTATTTGCGCTTCACCATTCCGAACGCTCCTGCAGAGGTGGCGGCGCATGCGGTACAGCGCCTGGCACGGCGTTATGGCCGGGTCGATCAAGTGCTGCAAGATGGCCGGGCGTACCTGCTCGGGGAGGCTTTCACCGTTGCCGATGCGCTGCTGTATTCGACGGTGCGCTGGTGCCCGCTGGTAGGGCTGGACACAGCGCAATGGCCAGCCTTGCAAGCCTGGACGGGGCGCATGGGACAGCGACCCGCTGTGGTGGCCGCACTGGCAGCAGAAGAACGGGCAGGCGGCAAGGCGCCTTAACCGCCCAGCAGCACCACCTTGCCGGAAAGCTGGTGGTTCATCAGTGACTGAACCAGGGTGGCTGCCTGGTCCAGCGGGGCCGTGTGCGTTACCTGCGGGCGTATGGAACCGTTCTGCAACCAGCCCAGCAGCTCCCGCATCATGGCCGCGTTGCGGCTGGCGTCCTGCCGAGAAAAATCCGCGTTCACGCCCACACTGCTGACGCCTTTGAGCAAGAGGATATTGGTGGGAAGGGCGGGGATGCTCCCGCCCGCAAAACCGATCACCAGATGACGTCCGCCTGGGCGCATGGATTTCACGGCGGGCAAGGTGTAGTCGCCGCCGACCGGGTCCACCACAACATCAGGGGACACGTTGTGCGTTTGCAGCAGTGGGCGCAATTGGGTGGCGTCGGGGCATACCAGTACCGTGTCAGCACCGGCCTGTGAGCAGAGGAGGCGGGTGCTTTCGCGGGTGGTCACGGCGGTGACGCGGGCGCCCAGGACCCGTGCGACTTGAATGGCGGCGGTGCCGACACCGCCAGAGGCTCCCAGCACCAGCACGTCTTCGTCGGCTCGTGTATGACCCCGGTCGCGCAGGGCGTGCAAGGCGGTGCTGTACACCACCGGCGTGGCCGCGGCACTGGCCCAGGGGATGTCGGGTGGCAAGGGATGCACGTTGGCCTGTGCGGCCAGGACTTCTTCGGCCAAGCAGCCGTAGGTGCCGCGCACCACCACCCGGTCACCCACGGCCACACCGGTGACGCCCGGCCCTACCGCGCTCACCAGTCCCGCCATTTCGGCGCCCGGAATGAAGGGAAAGGGCGGTTTGATTTGGTACCGTCCGGCCACCATCAGGCCGTCGGGGTAGTTGAGCGCTGCCGCCTTCAGCGTGACCCGTACCTCGCCCGCTGAGGGTGTGGGTGTGGGTACGTCCTCGAGCACCAGGCCCGATGGTTCAAAGGCATGGCAGCGCCAAGCCTTCATGGTCAGACGATGCCTTGTTGGCGCAGCTCGGCAATCTTGTCTTGCGACAGGCCCAATTCGTTGTGCAGGATCTCGTCGGTGTGTTGACCGAGTGTGGGCGGAGCCTGGTAGCGGGTCACCGGGGTGGCGGACATGTGTGCCAGTGGGCTGGCCAGCATGCTGACCTGCCCCAGGGGATGGGGCACGGTGACTTTCAGGCCGCGGTGTTGCACCTGAACGTCGTTGAAGATGTCGGGCAAATCGTTGTAGCGTGCCGCCGGAATGGCGATGTTGTCCAGTGCCGCCAGCAAGTCGTCGGTGGACCAGGTCATGCTCCACTGGTTGATCAGCGCGATGAGTTCATTGCGGTGCGTCCCGCGCAGCGGGTTGGTGGCAAAGCGCGGGTGGTCCTGCAGGTCGGGCCGTTCCATCAATTTGCACAGGCGGTTCCAGTGTTCGTCGGTGCCCGCGGTGATGTAGATGATGCCGTCTTTGCAGTTCAGCAGGTCGGCGGGGCCGCCGCCGTTGCCGCCGTTGCCCAGACGGGGTGGCACTACGCCGGAAACGAGGTAGTCCTGCGTGATGTGCGACACCATGGCCACGGAGCAGTCCAGCAAGGCCACGTCCAGGTACTGGCCTTGGCCCGTTGTGCTGCGGTGATGCAAGGCGGCCAGAATGGCCAGTGCTGCGTTGTGGCCGGTGAACACGTCCACCAGGCTGGGGCCTGCCTTGAGCGGACCTGCGCCGGGTTGTCCATCGGGAATGCCGGTGACGGCCATCATGCCGCCCATGGCCTGGAACAGGCCGTCGTAGCCAGGTTTGGCTGAATTGGGACCCGTTTGACCGTAACCTGTGACGGAGCAGTAAATCAAGCGCGGGTTGATCTGTTTCAGGGTGTCGAAATCCAGGCCGTAGCGTTTGAGGTCGCCGACTTTGTAGTTTTCAATGAAAACATCGGATTTGGCCGCCAGGTCACGGATCAATTGCTGGCCTTGGGGTTTGGACAGATCGACCGTCAGGGAACGCTTGTTGCGGTTCGCACTCAGGAAAAAAGACGACTCCAGGGTGCGGTTGCCTTGTTCGTCGAGGAGCGACGAAAAACCGTACTTGCGTCCGTCATCACCCACGCCGGCGCGCTCAACTTTGATGACATCGGCACCAAGATCGCCGAGGATCTGACCACAGAATGGCCCGGCCAGCACGCGGCTCAGGTCCAGTACGCGAACACCCTCCAGGGCGGTGGCGTTTTTGCTCATTGTTTTGTCTCCTGTCGCTGTGCGCTTTGCCTTTGGCGGCGCAGAGGCTCGTGATACAAGTCGGGGGGAAGCTGCGCTCAGGCTCGCCAGCGAAGAGGTGCCGGCGGGCAGGGCAGACAACTTTTCATTATATTCACGCGCTGCCTGGGCCGCTTCGGGCCTCAATCTTGGCTGACAGCGCGGCGCAGTTCACGCTTGAGGATCTTGCCCGTGGTGCCCAGCGGCATGCTGGTCACGAATTCGAAGTGCGAGGGGCATTTGTACGGTGCCAGCAGGCTGCGCACGTGGCTTTCCAGCGCCTGAAACACCGCAGGGCTGCTTTGGGCCGGGTCGCGCAATTGCACATAGGCCACGATGGTTTCGTTGCCGTGCTCTGCCGGTTCACCCACCACGGCGGCGTGCAGCACACTGCCGTGGCTGCCGATGGCGGCCTCCACTTCGGCCGGGTAGACGTTGAAACCGGAGCGGATGATCATTTCCTTGGCGCGGCCCACCACGGCAAAGTCCCCATCCGGCAGCCAGCGGCCGAGGTCGCCCGTGGCGTACCAGCCGCCTTCGCGCATGACCTCGGCGGTGGCTTCGGGGTTGCCGAAATAGCCTTTCATCACGCTGGGGCCGCGTGCCTGTATTTCGCCAATTTCGCCTGGTGCCACGGGGTGACCTTGGCCATCCACGATGCGCACTTCCACGTTGGCTTCAGGTCGTCCAACGCTCCAGGGCTGGCTGGGCCGGGTGATGGAACTGCGCGCCAGGGGGGCCACTTCGGTCATGCCGTAGGCGTTTTGCATGGGGCGGCCGAACGTGCGTTCAATGCGGGCTTTCAGTTCGGGGTCCAGTGGCGCGCCGCCAGAAACGAGGGTGCGCAGTGCGTGGCGCGACAGATCGATGCGCTCGGCTTCGATCTGGTCCAGCAGCCGCACCCAGGCTACAGGGACCATGGAGGCTTGAGCCACCTCACCCCGTGCCATGGCCTGCACCAGTTCGCTGGGGGCCAGGCGTGGACGAATGCGCAATGCCGCGCCGTGCAACAGGGCCGCCAGCACACTGGCGTGGCCCATGACGTGCGACAGGGGGGCGGCCACGTCGATCACATCATCGGCACGGGTGCCGCGCGCTGCGCCCACCACGCGGCCATGGTTGAGCATGCCTGCGTGGCTGATCATCACGGCTTTGGGTTTGCCGGTGGTGCCAGAGGTGAAGATGAGGGAGCCGATTTCGTCGCTCGGGTTTGGGCTCGGCGGTGCGGGCGGGATGGTCGGTGTCCGTTGCAGGCCGCGCAGCGGGCCAAGTTGCGGCAATTCGACGGTGCCTGCGCCGTAGGCCTCGGCCAGCTCCTCAACGCTGGACGACTCTTCCAGGGAAAACAGCACCAGCCGGGGTTGAGCGCAGTCGAGCAGGCGGTCGATTTCGGCTGGCGGCATGCGCGCGTTGACCACGGCGGGCCAGGCCCGCACCGCCTGGGCTGCGAGCAGCAACACCAGCGTTGTGGGGCTGTTTTCCGACACGATGACCAGCCGGTCTCCGCCTTGCAGGCCTTGGCCGCTCAGGGCGCTGGCAGCCAGGCGCACGTGCCGCGCCAGGTCGGCCCAGCTCCAGTCGCCACCGGCGGCGCTCACGGCCAGGGCATCACCGCGCTGTGCGGCGGTTGCAAAAACGTGTTCGTGCAGCGTGAGGCAGGGGGTCAAGGGTTCCATGGTGGGGGCAGGGGGGCGGAGAAGAGCCGAAGCAAGGGCCAGACGGGCGTGGTTCAGCGCTCAAGAAATGCCGTCAGGCATTTGGCCAGCTGTTCGGGGTGTTCGTGGTGCAGGTTGTGGCCTGCGTCAGACAGACGGAAGCTCTGCAACTGGTCCAAGGCCTTGAAACGGTCGTCCAGCACTTTTTGTCCGCCAAAGGCGGTGGCCACCTGTTGCATGGCTTCGGATTCCGTGCCAGTGACCCAAAGCGTGGAGGCTTTGATGGCCGCGTAAGCCGCAGCGAAGTGGTCGGGCGAAATCACAACGTGGTTGAAAACACTGCGGTGCCAGGGGTCCGCATTGAAGGCGACCCCGCCAGGCACGGTGCGGGTGGACCAGTCCGCGATGCGCTGGGCGTTGTGGGTGGACAGCCGAGGGTTATCACGTTGCAGGCGCCGGGCAAATGCCTGGGTGTCGGGGTAGACCGTGAACGGTTTGGCTCCTTGCGCTTCCTGGAGCCAGCGTTGCTGTATCCCGCGCAGTGCAGCGTGGGAGAACGGCGGGTGACCGAAGGATTCGATCAGTGCCAACCGGTCCAGCCGTGCGGGGCGGGCAGCGCCCCACAGCGTGGCCAGATTGCCGCCCATGCTGTGGCCCACAAGGGTGACGGGGGCGTTGGGGCTCAGGTGTTTAACCAGTTCGTCCAGGTCTGCCACAAATTCGCCCAGCCAGTAGGGCCGGTGGTGCCATTCGCTCAACCCATAGCCGCGCCAGTCCGGGGCCACAAAGTGCCAGCGGGCGGGCATGGCCTCCACCAGCAGCTGGAAGGTGGCTGACAGGTCCAGCCAGCCATGCAGCAGCAACACCAGCGGCGCCGATTCATCGCCCCAGTGCCGCAGGTGGTGCAGCCCCCGGCTCAGCTGCAAAAAACGGCTGCGCGGTTGCATGGGCTCAGCGCCCGGTGAAGCGGGGCTTGCGGCGTTCGGCGAAGGCTTGCTTGCCCTCTTTGTGGTCTTCCGACAGCCAGACGTAGGGTTGCAGGTCCAGCTCGGCCTGCATCATCTCTTCCATGCCGCGCGCATACACCGACTTGACGAGCTCGAACGCCAGCGGCGGGCCGTCGGCGTACTGGCGGGCCAGCGCCCGCGCGGTGGCCAGGGCTTCGCCTGGGGCGCACAGGGTGTCCACCAGGCCCAGCTTTTCGCAGCGTTCGGCGGGCAGGTCCTCGGCCAGGGCGATGAGCTGCTTGGCGCGGGTGGCGCCGACACGGTTGCGCAGGGAGAACATCAGGGCCAGGTCGGGAATGAAGCCCACGCGCGTGAAAGCGCAGCAGAACTTGGCGTTGCTGGAGGCCACGATGTGGTCGCAGGCCGAACTCAGGGCCAGGCCTGCACCGTAGGCGTAGCCTTCGACGGCCGCAATGATGGGTTTGGAGCCTCCGATCATTTCGCGCATCAGCGGGAAGCCGCCGCGCTTGAGGCGGGTGCGGCATTGCTGGATCGTGGTTTCATTCCAGCCGCCCATGTCGGCCCCCGCAGAAAACGCGCCGCCGTGCCCGGTCAACACGATGGCACGTACCTCGGGGTCAGCATTCAGTTCGGTGAATACCGCTATCAGTTTGTCGCGCATGGCGGCCGAAAAGGCGTTGAGCTTGCCGGGGTTGTGCAAGGTCAGCGTCACGATGTCGTTGTCACGTTCAACCAGAACGGGGTCGTGCGATGGGGATGGTTGAGTCATGGGAATGGGCTGAAATGTGGTGGGTGCGCTGCCGTGAAGGCTGGGTACGCAGGGAAAAGAAAATTATGCATGAACCCCTGATTCGGCGAGGGGCGCGGGTTAAGCCGCAAAAATGTCCAGGGCTTCTGGCGCTTCAGTGTGGGTGCGGAAATGCGTGGTCAGGTAGTCCACCAAAACGCGCACTTTGGCGGGGAGGTGCTTGCGGTGCGGGTAATGGATGAAAATTTGCGAATGCCCTTCACCAGGTTCTTTGGTCTTGATTCTGTAATCGGGCAAGACCAGTTTGAGGCGCCCGGATTTCAGGTACGGGAACACGGCGGGAAGGGATGAGGCCGTGATGCCAGCGCCATAGAGTGACGCAATGAGACTGGCATCCAGCTGATTGGCCACGGTCAAAGGGCCGCGCGGGTTGTGTACATAGCGTTCGCCGCGTTTGCGGCTGGGGTAATGCGGGTCTTGCCGGATGCGTTCCAGGTGCAAAGCCGCCTTGCCGTACAGGTGCTGGATGCCAATGCAGTTGTGGTGTTCCAGGTCTTCCGGGTATTCCGGGGTGCCATGGTGCGCCAGATAGTCCGGACTGGCGACCAGCACCAGAGGGTATTCGCACAACAGACGAGACACATGGCTGGTGCGGCGGCCGCGTGTGTGCTGAATGCTCACATCCACCCCGGCTTCGACCAGGCTGGGCGCGATCTCGTCAAAGCTGATTTCAAGTTCCACCTTGGGGTACTGCTTGAAAAACTCCGTGATGGTGGGCATCAGGCAGTAGCGCCCGAAGGTCGGGGTGGTGGACACCTTGACCACGCCCTCGGGGTCTTGCGGGCTTTGCGTCACGACCGAAAGGGCTTCGTTTATGCCACTGAGCAGAGGACCGATGCGCTGGAACAGCTCTCGCCCTTCATTGGTCAGGTGCAGTTTGCGGGTGGTTCGGTTGAACAGGCGCACCCCCAGGTCGCGCTCAAGTTTCGCAATGCTTTTGCTGATGGCGGGGGGCGTGACTTTGAGTTGCGAGGCTGCGGCAATGAAGCTGCCGCAGCGCACGGCCTGTACGAAAGGCTCAAGGTTCTGGATGTCTCTCACTGTGTCATTGATGAGTAGAAGTTATCCTATTGATTCTATTTGGTGAATACTGAATTGGATAGAAGCTGCCTAGAATCTGTACCAGAGTTTGGCCTGTCCAGCCGGTGGGCCGCTTTCAAATACAACCAGGAGACTTCCATGAGTGCAGGACACGCATTGCCCTTGGCCCCACGTCCCGACAACGTGCCCCCGGAGTTGGTGATCGATTGGAATGTGTACGACGCGCCCAAGGCGCGGGAAATTGGCCCACATCTGGCCTGGAAAGAGCTGCACAAAGGGCCGGACATTGTCTGGACGCCGCACAACGGCGGGCACTGGATCGTGACCCGCGGGGACGATATTGATTTCTTGCAGCGCAATCACGACCCGTTTTCGATGAAGGATGTGGGCGTGCCGCACGGCACCAAACCGATGCGCCTGCTGCCGCTGGAGGCGGATCCGCCGGAGCACACAGGGTTCCGGGCCATCATTTCGCCCTGGTTCACGCCCAAGAAAATTGAGAGCCTGATGGGTTTCACCCGTGATCTGGCGGCCAAGCTGGTGCAGGACCTGTATCCCCGCGGCGAGTGCGAGTTCTACCACGACTTCGCGCTGATCCTGCCGATCGCCATTTTCATGAAGCTGACCAATGTGCCGTGGTCGGACAAGGACATGCTGCTGGAGTGGACCGAATGGACCACGCGCGGCCAGTCGGCTGAGCTGCGTGTTCAGGCCCACCACAACATGATCGGCTACATCAAGAAGCTGATTGCAGACCGCCGCGCCAACCCCGGCACTGACCTGGTGACCGATGTGGTGCACGCCAAGATCGATGGCCAGCCGCTGAGCGAGGAAGACATCATCAGCATGATGCTGGTGATCCTGTTTGGTGGTCTGGACACAGTGGCGTCTTCCATGACCTTCACCGCCCACTTCCTGGCCACGCACCCGGAACACCGCAAACAGCTGGTAGATGATCCAGCGCTCATTCCTCATGCCATTGACGAGCTGATGCGCCGCTTCGCGGTGTCCAACACCGCCCGCACCCTGACGCGCGATTACGACTACAAGGGCATCCATTTCAAGGAAAACGACAAGGTCTACGTGCCGCCCATGCTCTATGGACTGGATGACCGCAAGTTTGACAACCCGCTGGAAGTGGATTTCCACCGCAAGAGCTCGATTCACGCTGGTTTTGGTGCCGGCCCGCACCGCTGCCCCGGCTCTTACCTGGCGCGTGTGGAAATGAAGATGTTCCTGGAAGAGTGGTTGAAGCAGATGCCTGACTTTGGTCTCAAGGCAGGCGACCCGCCCGTGTTCATTCCTGGCGTGGTGAACTGCATTGGCCACCTGCCCTTGTCATGGGAAGTCAAATGAACCCGCAGGCACTGGCCCGCCTGTTCGGCATTGAAGGCAAAGTGGCCGTGGTGACCGACAGTGGACGCAACTCCATTGTCGATGTCGCCCCTGTGTTGGCCGAGGCCGGGGCTGCCGTGGTAGTGGCTGACAAAGACCCGGCCCACCTGCAGCCCATCGTCGATCAGATCGTGGCGGCGGGTGGCAAGGCCATGGCCATTCCCACCGATGTGGAGAAAGAAGCGTCGGTCCAGGCGCTTTTTGAGCAGGTGACGGCTGCCTGGGGTTGCCCGGACATCGTGGTGAATTGCGCTGCCATGACGAACAACGGCCCGCTGACCGAGTTCACCGAAGCCACCTGGGATGAGGTGATGTCGCTCGATCTGAAGTCGGTGTTTTTCTGCATGCGGGAAACCATCAAGCAGATGCTCAAGGCGGGCAAGGGCGGCCGTATTGTGAATATCACCACCATGGGGTCCGTGCATCCGGTGCTGATTGGCAACGGCGCTTACGGCGCCGCCCGTGCCGGGGTCACTGGTTTGAGCCGCGCCTCTGCGCTGGACTATGCGAAAAATGGCATTCTCATCAACTGTGTGCTGCCAGGTGCGGTGCCTGGCAAGGTGCGTTTCCACCCAGATACGCAGGCGCGCATGCAGGCCGGAAAACTGGCGGGACCAGGTACCGATGCCGAGCGTCGCTTGCCATTGGGGTGGGGCAACCCGCAGGACATTGCCGCCGCCGTGCTTTATCTGGTGGGGCCGTCCGGCGGTTACATGACGGGGCAGTCCATCACCCTTGATGGTGGTTTCCTGATTTCCTGAGTCATCGCCATGACTTTGCCCTTCGTTCTGGTGCATGGGGGCGACTTCGCTGCTTCCTGCTGGAGCGAGGTGTTGCCGTTTCTGCCGCCTGCGTCCATCGCCGTCGATTTGCCGGGCCGGGGTTCATACCCGGCCGATCTGGCGGGTGTCCGGTTCAAAGACTGGGCCGATTCCGTTGTCGCGGACATGGATGCGGCAGGCATTGAGCGTGCGGTGTGTGTCGGCCATTCGCTGGGCGGTGCAACCTTGAGCCAGTTGGCCATGCATTATCCCGAACGGGTTGCCGGGCTGGCATTTGTGGCCTGCCCATTCCCGGCGCAGGGCGGTTGTGTTGGCGAGGCTTGTTTGCCCGAGATTTGGGCGGCATTCCAGCAAGCCCGTGATGCCGGTGTGGCGGTCATTCCAGGCCCCGGTCGGGAACACGCGGTCCAGATGTTCGGGAACGACATGGGTGCCGAGCAGATGGATCGCATGTGCAGCGACGTGGTGCCGGAGTCCCTGGCGGTTTTTCTTGAACCGCTCGATCTTGCTGGCTTGCGGCGCGGTATTCCCACCCTGTACGTCAAGTTGATGCAGGACCGGGCATCGCCCCCCGAAGTACAGGACTGGGCGATAGCCAATATCTGCCCGGACGATGTGGCCACTATCGATTGCGGCCACATGGCGATGTACACCCGGCCGCGTGAACTGGCGGCAGTTCTGGTGGACTGGGCGAAAACAAAATAAACGGTCAGGAGACAACATGCAGTACAAGCGCTTGGGCCGGTGCGGCCTGAAAGTGGGGGCCATGTCGCTCGGTGCGGGCGGCTGGGGCGTGGGCAACATGGACGAGCACGCGGTCAAAGAAATGATGGCGGCGGCGATGGACCACGGCATCATTTACTTTGACAACGCCGAAAGTTACACCGACGGCAACTCTGAAATCGTGATGGGCAAGGCCTTGAAGGCACTGGGCTGGTCTCGGTTGAAGTACGTGGTTTCGACCAAGTTCTTCTGGGGCATTACCAAGGGCCCGAACGAGAAGAACACGCTGAACCGCAAGTACCTGCTGAATGGCATTGACGCCGCACTGAAACGTTCCCAGCTGGAGTTCGTAGATATTGCCTACTGCCACCGGCCCGATCCGAACACGCCGATCGAGGAAACGGTCTGGGCGTTCCACAACATGATCGAGCGCGGCCAGGCGCTGTACTGGGGCACGTCGGAATGGAGTGCGCAGGAAATTCAGTCGGCGATTGACATTGCCGAGCGGCACCACCTGCACAAACCCATTGTTGAACAGCCAGAGTACAACATGCTGAACCGCCGCAAGGTGGAAACGGAATACCCCCGCCTTTGCCGTGATGCCGGTATTGGCCTGGCGGTGTGGAGTCCGCTGGCGGGTGGGGTGTTGAGCGGCAAGTATGTGGCGGGTGTGCCCGAGGACAGCCGCGCGGCCGCCATGGCCGGGCAGCCGCATCTGGGCAAGTCCTTGCTGGATCAGCAGCGCAACCGCATCGTGGCCGGGCTGCAGCCCATTGCCGCAGACCTGGGGGTGCCGCTGGCGCAGCTGGCGCTGGCCTGGTGCACGCTGAACCCCAATGTGAGCACGCTCATCATTGGCGCTTCCCGTGTCGGGCAGATCGCCGACAACGTCAAAGCGCTGGAGCTGGTGCCGCGTTTGACCGCAGAGGTTCGGCAGCAGATGGATGCTGTGATCGGCAACTACAGCGAATCCTGGGTGGGCAATTCGCCCTGGCATTACGAAGATTGAGTTCGCGACTCAACAACGCAACATTTGAAGCATTTCTGGAGCTGCCCGTGGCATTCATCAAGACACAAAAACTTTTCGATCTGACCGGCCGTGTGGCCTTGGTCACTGGCGCCTCTCGGGGTATTGGCCAAGCCATTGCGCTCCGTTTGGCCGATGCCGGTGCAACGGTGGTGGGGTGCGATATCACCCCTGGTGTTGCAGAGACCGTCAAGCAGATCACTGACCAGGGAGGTAAAGGCCTGGCTGTGGTGGCCGACATCACCCAGCAAAACGACATTGAACGCATTGTCAGATCGGCGGTGGATGCTTTCGGCGGCATCGACATCCTGGTGAACAACGCGGCATTGCGCGGTTTTGCCGACTGGGACAAGGTGGATGAAGCGGATTGGGACCGTTTCATGGCCGTGACCCTGAAGGGCGTGTTCTTCCTGTCGCAGGCCGTGGCCAAACAGATGATTGAGCAGGGCCGGGGAGGCGCCATGGTCAACATTGCTTCCACCGCCGCGGTGATTCCGGTACGTAACAAGGTGGATTACAACGCCGCCAAGGCCGGTGTGGCGCAGATGACGCGCTCTTTCGCGGTTGAACTGGGGCCGCACCGCATCCGCGTCAATGCGGTTGCTCCTGGCGGCACCAATACCATGGGGCCTGGTGGCAATGCGCAGTCGGGGTTGACGGTCGAACAGATGAAAAAGATGGGGGAGGCCTGGTTCTCGCGGGTGCCGCTGCCTGTTGGCCCGGCCGATCCAGACGAACAAGCACGTGCCGTCCTGTTTTTTGCGTCAGACGCAGCCAGCTATGTGACGGGACAAGTCATGTGCGTCGATGCAGGCTATACCGTGGGTTGAACGGTGTATTCCACCAGCAACAAACCACTGTCGCGGCGCAGGAGCCTGCTGCTGATCGCTGCATTGATTGTGGCCGAGATGGTGGCAATTTTCGAAGGCAGCATGATCTACGCGGCCATGCGCGCCTTTTACAAAGAGTTTGGAGATCCCATCGCCGTCGGTTGGATCTTGACGGCATTCCTGTTGGCGTCGGCGTCTACCGCGCCTGTGCTGGGGCGTTTGGCGGACATGTATGGCCGCCGTCGCTTGGCCCTGATCGCGCTGTCTTTCTCTGTCGCCGGGTCGTTGATCAGCGGCTTCTCCGAAACGATTGCGGGGGTGATTGTCGGGCGTGCGGTGCAGGGATGTACCAGCGCCATTTTGCCCATCAGTTACGGGTTGCTGCGCGAACACCTGACGCGTGACTGGGCCGTCAATGCGATTGGCGTTGTGGCCACCGTGATGACGGTGGGGGCGGGCGTGGGTATTTTTGCCGGTGGACTGATCGTGGACCACCTCTCGTGGGAATGGATTTTCTACCTCAGTGCGGGCATTGCCGCCTTGGCCTTTGTGCTGGTGCTGCTGTTTGTGCCGCCATCTGCACCGGCCCCAGGAAAAGAACGTGTGGATATGGCGGGTGCGGTGTTTTTTGCAGCGTCAATATCCTCTTTGCTGTACGCCATCAGCGCTGCCAAAGGGTGGGGGTGGCATGACCCGCGGGTCTGGGCGTTGGTCGCTGTCGGGGTGGTCGGTTTGGCGGGGTGGTGTGTGTATGAACTCCGCATACAGAATCCCATGATTGATCTGCGGCTTCTGGCGTCGCGGCAGCCTGCGTTGGCCAATCTGGCCATGGTGGCGATCGCCATGGGGCCGTTGCAGGCAGTCAGTTTCATCACGCTGCTGATGCAGCAGCCCGTGGAAACCGGGGTGGGCCTGGGGATCAGTGCCACCACATCGGGCTTGATGCTTTTTGCGGCTCAGTGCTTTGGGTTGCTGGGTGGGCCGTTGGCTGCGCGCACCATCCGCCTGCGTTCGCCGCGTGCCGCATTGACCCTGGGCGCATCGCTGCTGTTGGCGGGGTGGATCGGTATCGCGCTTTACCACGGCTCAGGTGCTTTCATCGTCGCCATGATGGCCTTCGCGTGCCTGGGACAGGCCGTGTCCATGGCGGCCGTGCCCATGCTGATTCTGGATGCGGTGCCTGCATCACGCACCAGTGAAGCCACGTCGATCATCACGACACTGCGCCCTATTGCCATGGGCGTTGGTGTGCAACTCGCGTCTTATCTGGTGGCGCAGTCCATGGTGAGTACAGCTGCATTGAATGGAGAAAGCTATCCGGACGGAGCGGCTTTCTCTCTGCTGTTCGGGTGTGTGGCCGTGGCATGCCTGCTCAGCATTGTGTGTGCCCGTGCGCTGCCTGCAGGTGTGGTCAGCCACCCATCGTCATCACGTTAACCCGCTGATTTTCTTTTCTTCCTAACAACCGCAACGAACCACTATGTACAACGAAATCCAAATCGGCTCCCGCATGGCCAGTCTCTTCAGTCTGGCAGGCAAGGTCGCCGTGGTCACCGGATCTGCCCAGGGCCTTGGCCGCGATACCGCCACACTGATGGCCGAGGCGGGCGCCAAGGTGGTGATTGCCGACTTGAATCCTGACGCGGCACAGGCCACGGCCGCTGCCATCGAGGCCAAAGGCGGTATTGCCATGGCTTGCGGCGTGAACGTGGCCGACGAAGCAGCCGTCCAGGCATTGTTTGCCGCCGTGGATGCAAAATTCGGCGGTGTGGACATTCTGGTGAACAACGCTGCGCACCGTTCAAAAGCCGAATTTTTCGACATGACGGTGGAACAGTGGGACCAAATGCAGGACGTGACCTTGCGTGGCACCTTCCTCTGCTGCCGCGAAGCGGTCAAACGCATGAAGGCTGCGGGCAAGGGCGGCTCTATCGTCAACATTTCGTCGGTCGGTTCGGTGCATACCACGCTGTGGGGGGTGAACGTGCATTACGACGCGGCCAAAGCGGGCGTGGACAGCATCACCCGTTCCCTGGCGAGTGAATTCGCAGCCGACGGTATCCGCGTCAATTCCGTTCTGCCGGGCGGCATGGCCAGCGAAGGTGGCAAGAACATCAGTGCCAGTTTCAAGATCCGTGGTCCGATAATTGCGCCGGGTCGTATTGGCATGGGGCGCACAGCCGATCCGATGGAGGTTGCCCAGGCCGTGTTCTTCTTCGCCAGTCCGGCTGCCAGTTACATCACAGGCCAGATCGTTGCCGCTGACGGCGGCTACATGGTCAGTTGAACGCCATGGTTTCAGCCGCTGCACGCAAGAGCCTGGAGGCTCATATCCGTGGCGAACGGGAACGCGATCTGGCGGCCGCCATGGCTGCATTGTCAGATCACCCGCGCTACGTTGTGCCCAACTTCATTTTCGACGGTCGCGCGGCCATTGAGGCAATGTACCGGCTGGTGTTGCCGTCCCTCACGCCTGAGAATGCGGACGAATACCTGCGTGCGCTGGATGACCCGGCGGTGGCACGCTGGGGCGATGGCCACTGTGTTCTCGAGTACAGCGATGATTACCCCCTGCACAAGGGGATGGTGGTCGTGATCCATTTTGACGGGGACAAGGTCAAGAGCGAGAACACCTATTTCGTCTCGACGCATCAGTTCGAGGAGACTTTCCCGCCGGAGGTGTTTGCGGGTGTGCCTGGCGTCACTTATCTGGGGCGTTGAAGCATCGGTCCAGAGCGGGCGAAGCTCTGTTGACCGATGCCCGATCATTCGGTTCAGTGCTGAATGCCGTAATAAGTGCGCCTCGCTCTGGCCTGGGCCGGATCAACAGCCGCCGTGCTGAAGAGGCCTTTCGCACCAGGCATGGCCATCACGCTGCCGCCTTTCCTGCCGCCCCCGGATCTTCCAAAATCGGCCGCCGTCACAACGGGCAATGTCGCCAAGGTGCAAGTGTCCAAAGGCCCCCCATCGGTTGTTCATCGAGGGCGCCTCCATGAAGCCCATCAGCACCGGACACAGGCTCTAGGTATCCACTTCAGGCGTCCAGGCGTTGCGCTTGATGCCGAAACTGGCCGCCAGCACAGGGCTTCCCAGGCGGTATCGCAAAGCTTGTGGGCATGAACTGATGGGTGCCCGTAGGGGGGCGCCTTGCAGTAGGCCTGCGGCTGTGCGGTGGTTGCTGGTGATTGACCGTATTTTCATGCGACATTTTTCCAGTCCTGGTCCTTAAGCGTCTCGGAGTTCTGGGCTTGGTACTCAGGGTGAAAAGTGCCGGCGGTTTGGTAACTATTGGTTAACTATTGGTTAACTTTCAGTTAATCAAAGGTGAATATTTATCCTGTGCCTCCCTATGGCGAAGACTGGCCTGCGACTTGAATGCAACGGTTTATCTCAGCTGTTGTTTTTGCACGCTCATGCTAAATTCACTTCGTTTCGTCCGTTGAATGAACGAACATCTGGCCTTCACATAGAAAAGAGACATTCATGCCTGTATCCCCTCTTCACCAGCAAGCAATTGGCGTGTCTGGCGCCCCGTTCATCAGCGGCCGTTTTCTGGACCGAACTTCGTTGCCCCCTGTGCAGCACATCAATCCGACCACGGGGCAGGTACAAGCTGACCTCCACCTTGGCGGCGCTGTCGAAATTGACCAGGCTGTGCAAGCCGCCGCCGCCGCTCAAAAAGTGTGGATGGCCATGCCTCCCTTTGCGCGCATCCAGTGCTTCAAGCGCTTGGGTGCGCTGATGAGCGAACACGCCGAACAGCTCGCCTTCCTCGGCGCTCGTGAGTCGGGTATTCCGGTGGGGCTGCCGATGATGCCCATGGCCCAGTCCTGGGTCGACCATTACATGGGCTGGATCGACAAGATCGAAGGCAGCTATGTGGCCGACTCTTTCCCCGCCCCCGGTTTCAGCTACACCCGGCGCGAGCCCTACGGCGTGATCGGCGTGATCATTCCCTGGAACGGGCCGTTGATCGCTACCTGCATGATGGCGATTCCCCCGATTGCCGCGGGTAACGGGGTGGTGCTGAAGCCGCCCGCGCTGTCGCCTTTTGTCGCTTTGCGGCTGGCTGAACTGGCGCTGGAGGCGGGCTTCCCACCTGGGTTGTTCAACGTGGTGCCGGGCGAAGCCGAAGCCGGCGAAGCGCTGGTGGCTCACCCCGGTGTCGGCAAGGTCACTTTCACCGGCGGTGAAGGGGTGGCCCGCCGCGTCATGGTGTCTGCGGCGGCGTTGCTGAAACCCGTGGCCTTCGAGCTCGGTGGCAAGTCTGCCAACCTGGTGTTCGAGGACGCCGACCTGGACGGCGCCTCCATCCAGGCGGTCTATGGTGCGCTCGGCCTGAGCGGCCAGGGCTGCGTGAACCCTACGCGTCTGCTGGTTCACCAATCCCGCTATGACGAAATGGTGGCCCGCGCCGCCGCCATCGCAGACTCCATTGTGGTCGGTGACCCTTTCGATCCCAAGACGGTGTCCGGTCCGGTGATCTGCCAGGCGGCCTGCGAGCGCATCATGGGCATCATCGAACGTTCCAGGGGCGAAGGCCGCATCGTGGCGGGCGGCCAGCGCCTGGGCGGTGAGTTGGCCAACGGTTACTTCATTCGCCCGACGGTGGTGGCCGATGTCGCGCCCGGCAGTTCACTGGAGCAGAACGAGGTGTTTGGCCCGGTGCTGGCCATCGTGCCTTTCAAGGACGATGCAGAAGCACTGGCCATCGCCAACGGCACACGCTACGGTCTGGGCGCTTACTTGCACACCCGCGACCTGGACCGTGCCCATGCCTTCGCCGAACGGCTGGAAGCAGGCTACGTCAACATCAACGGCTTTGCCTCCATGGCGGCCACAGCGCCCTTCGGTGGCTACAAGCAGAGCGGTTTCGGCCGTGTTGGCGGCTGGGCCGGGATGGAGGAATACCTGCAATTGAAAAACGTTTTCGTGGCCCGCCGTGAGGTGCGGCTGTGAGCGCGGCGGCGTTCGACTACATCGTGGTCGGAGGCGGTTCCGCTGGCTGTGTGCTGGCGGCCCGCCTGTCCGAAGACACGACCAAGCGGGTGCTGTTGCTGGAGGCCGGCCATGAAGGCAAGGGCCTGCTGTACGACATGCCTGCGGGCAGTTTCGCCTTGATGGGCAACCCCAAGGCGGACTGGATTTACCCCACTGAACCAGATGCTTCGGCTTTGGGACGAACCACCACCTGGGCGGCCGGCAAAGTGTTGGGCGGCAGCAGCGGCATCAACGGCATGGTGTACATCCGGGGGCAGCGCGGGGATTTCGACTCCTGGCGTGACAGCGGTTGTCCGGGCTGGGGGTTTGACGACCTTTACCCCTATTTTCTGAAGGCGGAGCGTTTTGAAGGCCCACCGTCGCCGGTGCATGGCACGAACGGACCGCTGTCTGTTTCGCCGCCTCGGGTGACCCACCCGCTGGCCCAGGTGTTCCTGGAGGCTGCGGGGCAATGCGGCATGCCTCCACGGCAGGAGTATTGCGCTGGAGATCAGGCGGGCTCTTTCCTGGTGTATGGCACCACGCGCAATGGGCAGCGTTGCAGCACGCGCAAGGCCTATATCGACCCGGTGCTGGGGCGGTCGAACCTGACGGTCATCAGCGGCGCCGTGGTGGACACCATCCGCTTCGACGGGCGGCGTGCCGTTGGGGTGGAAGCCCTTGTCGATGGTCAGCGCCAAAGCTTTTCGGCCGCGGCCGAGGTGATAGTCAGCGGTGGTACGTTGGCCTCGCCGGGCATTCTGCTGCGTTCCGGCATCGGTGCAGGTGCCGATTTGCAAGCCATAGGCATTCAAGTGCTGGCTGATTTGCCCGGTGTGGGCCGTAACGTTCAGGAGCATTGCGGCGTGACCCAGAGCCGCGTGGTCAACATCCCCACCTACAACACCATGGTGGGGCCGTTGCAGCTGGCTGGTCATCTGCTCAAATATTTCGTGGCGCGGCAGGGTATTCTGACCTCGATTGCGGTGCATGCCATGGCGTACATCCGCAGCAACCCGGCGTTGTCTGAGCCCGATATCTGCATGAGCATGCTGCCGCTGGCCATCAGCTTTGTGGGTGGCAAACCCAGTCTCGCCAAGCAGCCTGGCATCAGCATCGGTACCCAGGTTCTGCGGCCTTCCGGGCGTGGAAGCATCCGCCTGCGCGACCGGGACCCGAACGTGCGGCCACTCATCGAACACGCATTGCTGCAGGATGCCCGCGATCTGGCCTTGAGCATCCATGGCTCCCGTGTCGTGGCGGACGTGTTTGCCGCGCCAGCGTTGCGTCCCTATGTGGTGGGCGACCATGAGCCGGCGGTCATGCCTAAAACGGACGATGAATGGGAAGCCTACGCCCGGCAGCGCGTGGGTATTGGTTACCACCCGGTGGGCAGTTGCCGTATGGGCAATGACGATCTGGCGGTGGTGGACCCGCAGCTCAAAGTCCGTGGCATAGACGGTTTGCGCGTGGTGGATGCATCGGTGATGCCCAACATCGTCTCCGGCAACACCAATGCAGCCACCATCGCCCTGGCGGAAAAAGCCGCAGACTTGATCCGTTCGCGCTGAGCCTGTGCTGTAACAAACAGGCCCCTGCCGCTGGAGTCAGCGGCAGGGGCCTGGAGCAGAAAACCGGCGAATGGGTTATTCGGCGTGGATCTGGTTCATTTTGCGGTGGGTGGCTTCCACTTCAGCCATGATGCGTACCAGCAGTTCAGCAATGGTCGGCACATCATGGACCAAACCAACCGACTGACCGGAAGCGGTCATGCCTTTGTCCAGATCGCCTGAAGTCATGGTGTAACCGTGCATCTTCAGCATTTGCGACATGCGCATCATGGATTCGATCTGCTTCGGACCCAGCGACAGGGTCTGCACCGCCAACTTGATCCATGGAATGTTCAATTCCTTGGCGATGGTGAAGGAGTGGGTGAACACTTCCCACACGTTCAACATCTTGGAGTTGGCCATGCGCACGGCTTGGCTGGTTTTCATCTGGCGGCAGGGAATGCCGTCGAAACGGTCGGAGAACACCGTGTCGCCCACGTCCAGTTCCACCGCTTTTTGTTTCCAGGCCTGGTGCATCGGGCCTTCCTGGGTGGTCCAGAAGCGGGTACCCATGGACACACCGTCAGCACCCAGGGCCAGTGCGGCGTACAGCTGAGCACCGTTGGCCACGCCACCTGCGGCGATGACCGGAATGCTGAGCACTTCGGCCAGGCGCGGCACCAGCGTGAAGGTGGTGATCTCGCCCGCGTGCCCGGCCGCTTCGTGGCCCGCAGCGATCACGGCGTCACAGCCATGCTTCTGGGCGCTCAAGGCCAGCTTCACGTCGTTCACAGAAGCCATCACCTTGCCGCCGTAGGCATGGGCACCTTTCACGATCCAGTCGCCCTTGCCCATGGAGTAGTTGATGACGGGCACTTTTTCTTCCAGTGCCACGACCGCATTTTCACGGCCATTGGGCAGCGCCAGCGGCGCGTTGATGCCGAACGGCTTGTCGGTCATGGAACGGATTTCGCGGATCGCCGCACGGGTGACTTCGGGCGGGTTGGAGCCCGCACCATAAACACCCAGGCCGCCCGCGTTGGAGACGGCTGCGACCAT
>CAYQTH010000002.1:0-72304 GCA_964420415.1 uncultured Macromonas sp.
GGAATACCGCACCCTGCCCATGGTCTGGTACGTGCCGCCGCTGTCGCCCATCACCTCGGCGGTCAATGCCGGGCAAGTGGGCATGAACGGTGCGCTGCCCAACGTGGAGCACATGCGCATCCCGGTCAAGTACCTGGCCAATTTGCTGACGGCGGGCAACACCTTGCCGGTCATCAGCGCGCTGGAACGCATGCTGGCCATGCGCGCCTACCAGCGCGGCAAGCACGTGGAGCAGGTGGACAACCAGGCCGTGCTGCAGCAGGTGGGCATGACGGCGGCCCAGGTGGAGGAGATGTACCAAGTGATGGCGATTGCCAATTACGAAGACCGCTTCGTCATCCCCAGCACCCACCGCGAGTACGCGGAAAACACCTTCGACGTGCGCGGCAGCTGCGGTTTCTCCTTCGGCAACGGTTGTTCCGACGGCGACAGCGAAGCCAGCCTGTTCGGCGGAGCCAAGCGCCGCACCATCCCCATCCGTTCGCAGATTTGAGCAGGACCACCGCCATGAAACCGAACCGATACACCCTGCGCGTGCTGGCGCGCTTGCTCAACTACCCGGACGCGGCCGTGCGCGCCGACCTGTTGCCCATGCTGCAGGTGCTGGACGGCGAAGCCGCTCTGGGTACCGAATGGCGTGCCGAGCTGCACGCTTTGGTGGCTGACTTGAACCGGCTCGACCCGCTGGAGGCCGAAGGCCGCTACGTGGAAACCTTCGATCGGGGCCGTGCCACCTCCTTGCACCTGTTCGAGCACGTGCATGGCGATTCGCGCGACCGTGGTCCGGCCATGATCGACCTGCAGCAAACCTACGTCCAGGCCGGCCTGCAACTGGATGCCGCCGAGCTGCCCGACCACCTGTGCGTGGTGCTGGAGTTCGCCTCCACCCAGCCGCCCCAGCTGGCGCGCGACTTCCTGGCCGAGATGGTGCCCATCCTCAACAGCATCTTCAGCGCGTTGCTCAAGCGCCGCAGCCCCTATGCCGCTGTGCTGGCTGCTGTGCTGGAACTGGCGGGTGAAAAGCCCAAGGCCGTGCCCGTGCCCACCGAAGTGCCGCTGGACGACAGCTGGGCCGAGCCCGAGGCCTTTGCAGGTTGCAGCACACATGGGCAAAGCAAGCCCGCCGAGCAACCCATTCACTTTGTGCGCCAGCCGCGCGCTGGCCAAGGAGCCGTCGCATGAACTACCTGGACCAACTCCTGTTCGGCTACTACCCCTACATCTGCCTGAGCGTGTTCCTGCTGGGCAGCTTGCTGCGGTTTGACCGCGACCAGTACTCCTGGAAAAGCGACTCGTCGCAACTGCTGCGTGCTGGCCAACTGCGCTGGGGCAGCAACCTGTTCCACGTCGGCATCCTGTTCCTGTTCTTTGGCCATGGGGTGGGCATGCTCACCCCGCATGCGGTCTATGAACCCTTCATGAGTGCAGGGGCCAAACAGCTGTTGGCCATGGTGTCGGGTGGGGCTTTCGGTGTGCTGGGTTTTGCGGGCGTGACACTGTTGCTGCACCGCCGTTTGAGCGACGAACGCATCCGCCGCAACTCCAAGCCCAGCGACATCCTGCTGCTGGTGCTGCTGTGGCTGCAGTTTGCCCTGGGGCTGGGCACCATTGCCCTGTCAGCGCAGCACCTGGACGGCAGCATGATGATGCGGCTGGCCGAATGGGCGCAGCGCGTGGTGACCTTCCGCGACGGTGGCGTGGCGCTGTTGGCCGGCGTGCCCTGGGTGTTCAAAACCCACATGTTCCTGGGCATGACCCTCTTTCTGGTGTTCCCCTTCACCCGCCTGGTGCATGTGTGGAGCGGTTTTGGCACGCTGGCCTATGTGCTGCGGCCCTACCAACTGGTGCGCAGCCGGCGCGTCGGCATGACGCCGCGCGCCTCTTGGCACCAGCGTGGCTGATCAGATCGGACGAGGGGAGATCCTTATGAACGCAGTTCCACACGACACCCATGGCTGCGGCCAGGCCAGTTGCCAATGCGCCACCGGCGCCCCAACAGCCCAGGCTTCTGACGCCTCCGGCGTGGCACGCATCAATGGCGTGGCCCTGCACGACGAAGGGCAAGTGCTGCCCGATGAGCTGCTGCGCGAGCGTGCCTGGTGCGAACTGCTGCGCCAGCAGGCGGTGGCCCTGGGTTGTTTGCCCGCGCACGGAGCGGCACTCGCACCGGGACTGGACAAAACGCAGCAGCAGGCCATTGAGCAGATGCTGGAGCGTGAGGTGACCGTGCCGCAGCCCGACGAACCGTCTTGCCAGCGCTACTACGAAGCGCACAAACGGCAATTCGTCATTGGACAGGCGCTGCATGTGCGGCACATCCTGTTTGCGGTGACGCCGGGTGTGAACGTGCATGCGCTGTCATTGCGGGCCGAATCGGCCTTGCTGGAGCTGTTGCGCAAGGAGGTGCCCAGTGGGCGCTTTGAGCAACTGGCCCGTGAGTTGTCGAACTGCCCGTCGGGTGCACAGGGCGGCGACCTGGGCTGGCTCACACCGAACGATTGTGCCCCGGAGCTGGCCAATGAACTGTTCTTCCAGCAGCAGGCTGGCTGGGGCCTGGGGGTGCACCCACGGCTGGTGCACACGCGCTACGGGCTGCACATCGTGGAGGTGCTGGCGCGCAAGGCGGGCAAACAGCTGCCGTTCGACGAAGTGCGTGAGCAGATCGCCACCCGGCTGGCGGAGCAAGCCCGCAGCACGGCGCTGCACCAATACATGCAGTTGCTGGTGGGAGCGGCGCAGATTGAAGGAGTGAGTCTGCAAGGCGCCGACACACCGCTCGTGCAATGAGCCTAGAAGAGTCGACTCCGGTGGGGGACGAGTTGTTGCAGCGCCTGCGGCACTTCCGCCCGGACTACTTTCCGCTGCACCAGCAGCGTTTCCAGGATTTGGTGGAGCAAGGGCAGCACCCCAAAGCCTTGTTCATCGGTTGTTCCGATTCGCGGCTGGTGCCTTGCCTGCTGACCGGTGCCGGGCCGGGGAGCTGTTCATTGTGCGCAATGTGGGCGCCTGGTGCCGCCTTGCGGTCGTTCACGGGGCTGGCACGGCAACATGGCTGCCATCGAATTTGCCGTTGCAGCCTTGCGCCGAGGTGCATGTGTTCGACGCTGGACGTGCGGATTGTGTGCCTGCGTCTGAGACGGGTCACAGCGGCACCCGGCCTTACACTCCACCCGCAGCCAGTTAGCAAGAGTTACACAATAACGAAGGAGACACACACATGAATCTGGGCAATCTACGCATAGGCACCCGCTTGGGGCTGGGGTTCGGGATACTGAACCTCATGATGCTGGTCATGGTGCTGGTGCTGGTGGTGCGATTGACACAGATCGACGACATGAACCGCCGCATCATCGAAAAAGACTGGGTCAAGGCAGAGGCAGCCAATACCATCAACGCCACCACCCGTGCCAACGCACGACGCACCATGGAACTGCTGCTGGTCAATGACCCGGCACAGGTGGTGCAGCTCAAACAGCACATCGCTCAAAACAAGAAAACCATTGACGATGCATTGGCCACGCTGGATAAGCTGGTCTACTTGCCTGAAGGGAAAAGTTTGCTTTCGGAGCTGATGACCGCGCGCAAGGCCTATGTGGCCTCGTTCGGGCAGGTCGCCCAGTTGGTGGACAGTGGGCAAACCGAAGAAGCCAGGGCGCTGATGTTGCGCGAAACCTTGCCGGCCTTGGATGCGCTGCAAGCCCCCATCACGGGCCTGACCGAGTTGCAAAAAACCGTGGTGCAACGTGCCAGCGTTCAAATGCAAGACAGCATTGAGGTATCGCGTCTGAGCATGGTGGTGCTGGGCGTGCTGGGGCTGGTGGCGGGCGTGACCGGCGCGTACTGGCTGACCCGGTCCATTACCCGCCCGATTGCGCAGGCTGTATCCATCGCACAAAGCGTGGCGGCCGGCGAACTGGGTCGCGACATCCAGGTGACCACGCGCGACGAGTGCGGGCAGTTGCTGCAGGCGCTCAAGGACATGGATGACAGCTTGGGTCGCATCGTGAGGCAGGTGCGTCAAGGTGCCGAGGCCATGGCTTCGGCGACCGGGCAGATTGCAGCGGGCAATCTGGACCTGTCCTCGCGTACCGAAGAGCAGGCCAGCGCCCTGGAACAGACGGCGGCTTCCATGCAGGAACTCACCACCACCGTCAAGAGCAACTACGACAGCGGTCACCACGCCAACCAGCTGGCGGAAACCGCTTCCAGCGTGGCGGCCAAGGGTGGCAGTGTGGTTGGCCAAGTGGTGCAGACCATGGAGGCGATCAATGCTTCTTCGCGCAAAATTGCCGACATCATCGGCGTGATCGACGGCATCGCCTTCCAGACCAACATCCTGGCGCTCAATGCCGCCGTGGAGGCTGCTCGCGCGGGTGAACAGGGGCGTGGTTTTGCTGTGGTGGCCAGTGAAGTGCGCAACTTGGCCAGCCGTTCATCCACTTCTGCCCGGGAAATCAAAGGCTTGATTGAAACCTCTGTCAGCAATGTGGCCGATGGGTGCCGTTTGGTCGAGCAGGCGGGCAGCACCATGGACGAGATCGTGGTGCACGTGCGGCGTGTGGCGGATTTGATGCGTGAAATTGCACACGCCAGCCAGGACCAGTCGATGAGCCTGGATCAAATCAACCAAGCCATTGGTCAGATGGATCAGGTGACGCAGCAAAATGCTGCGCTTGTCGAAGAGTCAGCAGCTGCGGCGCAATCCCTGAAGCAGCAAGCCGACCACCTGGTGTCGTCGGTCAGTGTGTTCCGGGTGGCACAAGGCGGGATTGCTGCGCCAATCCTGGCATTGCCGACAACGGCTTGAGGAGGTGAAAAGATGGCTTATTTTGAATGGGCCAATGACATGGTCATTGACGCCGGCCCGATTGATGCAGACCATCGCCAACTGGTGGACTTGGTCAATGCGTTGCACACAGCCACCAGCGAAGGGCGTGGCCACGAGGTGGTTGAATCCATCATGGATGAACTGCTGCGATACACGCAAGACCACCTGCGCCGCGAGGAGGCCATGATGGCCTCAATGAATTTCCCGAACCTGACTGGGCACACCAAAGGGCATGAGCACTTTATGCGCAACCTGCACGAATTGCGCGCCAAGTACGATGCCGGCAGCATAACGGTTGCTTCCCAACTCTCTACGGTGCTGCGCGATTGGCTGTCACTTCACATTCGCCGTTCGGACAAAGAAATCCGTGAATTTGAAAAGCAGCAGCTAAGGGCACAGCGTCTGACGAAGCGCTGAAAACTGTTGTGAACCGCAAAGGCGGGGTATGCGCTTTTGCACCATGCTTATCCGCAATGCTTTGTTCACAGCAAGCGGCACCATCCTTAGCATCAACTCCACACACATAGACGTGTGACACCCTGTTCAATCTGGAGTTGAGAATGAAAAAAAGCGTGATTTTCCTGGCTGCACTGGCTGCCTCGGGGGCTGCATTGGCCCAGTCTTCCGTGACCGTGTACGGCATCGTCGATGCCTACGCGGGGGCGACCCAGGACACCACCGGCGCCGCTGGCAACACCGTCCGTTCTGCCACGGCGCATCGCCAGTCGGTGGTGAATTCGGGTGGACTCAAGTCCAACCGTTGGGGTTTGCGCGGTACCGAAGACCTGGGCAATGGTCTGAAAGCTTCGTTCAAGCTGGAGCAGCGCTTCAAATCTGACGACGGTTCGCTCGATGGTGTGAACTTCAAGGGCGAGTCCAGCGTCAGCCTGGCCGGTGGTTTCGGCACCGTGACCGTGGGCCGAACCACCACCGTCTACGACGACCTGCGCGACCTGAGCAACCCGGTGGGTGACACCAACCTTTCGCCAGTGGCGGATGCCGTCAAGGAGTCACGCGGTGATTACACCGACACCACGGACAACACCTTGGCCTACCGTTCGCCAGTGATCGGTGGTTTCAGTGGCGGCCTGACCCTGTCGCTGGGCGAGAACAAGACCAGTACCGTGGACGCCACGCAACACACTGCGCTGAAGCTGCAGTACGCCAAGGGCCCGCTGCTGGTGGGGTATGCCTACCAGAACGAAGAGTCGCAGAACGGGGCACCGGCGGGCATCAACGACGTGACGTACAACCTGATTGCGGGTTCCTATGATTTTGGCGTGGCCAAATTGGTGGGCGGTTACCAGAATGCCGACCGCGAGAGCGTGGGCGTGAAAACCGGTGATGACAGCGTGTACTACTTCGGTGTGTCTGCCCCGGTGGCCAAGGCCACCAACCTGTACTTTGGCTATGTGAACAGTACCTTCGATGCTGTGGCAGCCAACGGGGACGTGAAGGCAACTGGTTACACCCTTGCGGTCAACCATTGGCTGAGCAAACGCACCGACCTGTACGCCGGGTACAAGCAAATCAAGAAGACAAACGACAACACCGGGGCCGACTTGGGCAAGATCAGCCAACTGGCGGTGGGTATCCGCCACGCGTTCTGATGGAATGGCGGCCCGCATGCGGGCCGCATGCTTGGCTTGGCAGACAATCGTTTCTGTGCAAGCCTTCTACGCCGACCATTTCGTTTTGCCCCTGCCCCAAGGGCACCGCTTTCCCATGGCCAAGTACGCCATGCTGCGCGATGCCCTGGCCGCGCATTGCCCTGAAGTCACGCTGCAGCCCGCCCTGCCCGCCAGCGACGAGGAGCTGGCGCTGGTGCACACCCCGCGCTACATCCAGGCCGTGGGGCAGGGTGGTTTGACACCGGCTGAACAACGCGAGATCGGTTTCCCCTGGAGCCCGGCCATGGCCGAGCGCGCGCGCCGCTCCGTGGGCGCCACGCTGCAGGCCAGCCGCGTGGCGCTGGCCGGGGGCGGCGTGGCCGCCAACCTTGCGGGAGGCACGCACCATGCCTATGCCGACAAGGGCAGCGGCTTTTGCGTGTTCAACGACGCGGCGGTGGCCGCACGCCTGATGCAGGCCGAGTGGGCCAGCCAGCACCCCGGCCAGACGCTGCGTGTGGCCGTCATTGACCTGGATGTGCACCAGGGCAACGGCACAGCCAGCATTTTTTGCGACGATCCATCGGTGTTCACCTTGTCGTTGCACGGCGAACACAATTTCCCCTTCCGTAAGGAAGCCAGTGATTGCGACATCGGCTTGCCCGATGGTTGTGACGACGCCACCTACCTGGCCGCGCTGGCGCAAGGGCTGCAGGCCGTGAGCGACCGTTTTCAGCCCCGCCTGCTGATTTATTTGGCCGGGGCCGACCCGCACGAAGGCGACCGGCTGGGGCGGCTGAAGCTGACCGACGCCGGTATGGCCGAACGCGACCGCCACGTGTTCGACTGGGCCTGGCAGCACCGCCTGCCGCTGGTCATGACCATGGCGGGCGGCTACGGCCATGACATTGCCAGCACCGTGCGCGTGCAACTCAACACCTACCGTCTGGCGGTGCAGCACTGGCGGCGCTGGCAAACGCAGCTGCAGGGCTAACGATCCTGTTGGCCGCGTCGGCGCTGGTGGGTGCCAAAGCGCAACATGGCGGTGCCATACTGGCAACAGAAGAGAAAGGGAGTCTTCTTGTGCCAGAACATTCCAACGTGCCGCCATCCCCAACCTCCGTTCAAACAGACCCATTGGACGTGCCGCAAGGCCTGACCCAGGCCGAAGCGCAGCAGCGTCTGGCGCAGGACGGTCCCAACCTGCTGCCTGGCAGCGCGCCCAAATCGAACTGGGCCATCCTGCGCGAAGTGCTGACCGAACCTATGTTCCTGATGTTGCTGGTTGCGGGCGGTATCTACCTGCTGCTGGGTGACCGGGCCGAGGCCGCTTTTCTGCTGAGCTTTGTGTTTGTCGTCATCGGCATCACGCTGGTGCAGGAACGGCGCACGCAGCGTGCGCTGGAGTCGTTGCGCGACCTGTCGGCGCCGCGTGCCCTGGTGCTGCGTGACGGCCAGGAACTGCGCGTGCCCGGGCGCGACGTGGTGTGCGGCGACCTGCTGGTACTGCACGAAGGCGACCGCATAGCCGCCGATGCGCAACTGTTGCAAGGGCAGTTGGAGGTGGATGAGTCGCTGTTGACAGGCGAGGCCGTGCCCGTGGCCAAACTGCCCGGTGCAGGCAGCGCCGACGCTGCCGGGCAGGACCGCTTGTGTGCCAGCACAGTGGTGACGCGCGGGGTGGGGCTGGCGCGTGTCACCGCCATTGGCGTGCACACGGAAGTGGGACGCATTGGCACCGACCTGGCCAACACGGTGGAGCCGCCGTCGCGCTTGCAGTTGGGGTCACGCCGCCTGGTGCACTGGTTGGGGTTGGCGGCCCTGGCGCTGGCGCTGGCGCAGGTGTTGCTGGCCTGGGGCTGGAACCGGCAGCCCGCGCTCGACAGCCTGCTGTCCGGCATCGCGCTGGCCATGGCCATCCTGCCGGAAGAAATCCCGGTCATACTGACCGTGTTCCTGGCGCTCGGTGCCTGGCGCATTGCCCAACGCAAAGTGCTGACGCGCCGGGTCACAGCCGTGGAGGCGCTGGGTGCCATTACCGTGCTGGCGGTGGACAAAACCGGCACCCTGACGCTGAACCGCATGACGGTGGCAGAACTGGCTGTGGACGGTGCAGGCTTTGTGCCCGACGGTGCAGCGGAATTGCCCGAACCCTTCCACCGCCTGGCCGAATTCGCCATGCTGGCCACGCCGGGGGACCCGTTCGATCCGATGGAGAAAGCCATCCAGCGTTTTGGTCACCACTGGTTGCAGGGTACCGAGCATGTGCACGACGGTGAGTTGCCCACCATGGAGTACCCTTTGTCGGGCGACATTCTGGCCATGACGCGCGTCTATTCCACGCAGGACGGTGACCAGCACCTGCTGGCCACCAAAGGCGCGCCCGAGGCCGTGGCCGACCTGTGCCACCTGGACGAAGCCCAGCGCCACGCCATCCGCCAACAGGTCGAAGCCATGGCCCAGCGCGGCCTGCGCGTGCTGGGTGTGGCGTGCGGGCGTGCACGCCATGTGGAAGGGGACGCCTGGCCCGCCACCCAGCACGATTTCGACTTTGAATTCCTCGGTCTGGTCGGCCTGGCCGACCCGCCGCGGCCCGAGGTTCCGGCCGCCCTGCGTGAATGCCGTCAGGCGGGGGTGCGCGTCATCATGATGACCGGCGACCACCCCGCCACGGCGCGCGCCATTGCGCGGCAGGTCGGTTTGTCGGAACGGCCGGAAGTCATCACCGGCGCCGAGATCGACGCGCTGGACGATGCCGCCTTGGCCCTGCGGTTACCGCATGTCGACATTTGTGCACGCCTCAAACCCGAACACAAGCTGCGCCTGGTGCGATCCTTGCGCGCTGGCGGCGACTTGGTGGCCATGACGGGCGATGGCGTCAACGACGCCCCGGCACTGAAAGCGGCCGACATTGGCATTGCCATGGGAGAGCGCGGTACCGACGTGGCCCGCGAAGCTGCTGCGCTGGTGCTGCTGGACGACAGTTTTGCCCGCATCGTTGAAGCCCTGCGCCAAGGGCGGCGCATTTACGACAATGTGTGCCTGGCCACGCGTTTCACGTTCGCCGTGCACCTGCCCATCATCGGCTTGACGCTGCTGCCCACCTTGCTGCACTGGCCTGCGCTGCTGCTGCCGGTGCACATTGTGCTGCTGGAACTCATCATCGATCCCGCCTGTTCTGTCGTGTTCGAAGCCGAACCCGAAGCCTCTGGGTTGATGCAGCGTCCGCCGCGGTCCCCTGGCCATTCACCGTTCGCATTGAGCTACTGGTGGCCTGCCTTGTTGCAAGGCGGTGGTGCGGCAGCCTTGCTCTTGTGTGCGTATGCCTGGATGAACAGCCTGCACTGGCCGGTGCCGCAGGCGCGTGCGGCCGTGTTTTGCATGCTGGTGTTGACGGTGTTCCTGCTCATTCTGGCCAATCGCTCATCGGCGCGGATGGGGCTGGGTCGGAACTGGATGAGCAATGCCTGGCTGGTCTACATGGGCCTGGCCATGGCGGTCTTGCTGTTGACCGCCCTGACCGTGCCTGGGTTGCGGGCGCTGCTGGGGTTCGACGTGCCGCCTTGGCCCGTGTGGGAAATGCTGCCGGTTTGGCTGGCGGTGTGCGGCGGCTGGATGCTGGTTGTGCGTCGTTGCTGCCGTTGACCGAGCACCGAATCAGTCTTCGCGTTTGACGGTCGACTCCATCAGGAACCGTGTCACCACTGGGGCATCCGGGCCCTGGTGGAAGGCCTGGCGGCGGTTGTGCAAGGCCACATCGGTGGCGGTGATGCGGTCAAAGCGCCGCAGGTAATCGGTCCACGAGGTTTCTTCAAAGGTTTCCAGGAACCGCCCAGGGGTGTCCAGGTCTTCCAGCAGCTCCCAGGAGCGCGCACCCAGGCGCAACCGGCTGGACCGGCTTTCCTCCCGCATCAGGGTACGGAAGGCGTGCGTTTGTGTGGGGTGGACGCGGAATTCGATTTGCACCAGCACATGGCCGTGCTCTGGCGGTGTTCCGGTGCTGGGGGCGGTGAAAATGCGGTGCGGGGTCAGGTCGTCGGATTGGCCCTTTTCGGGCAAAAACCGCAAGGCCAGCCACATGCTCAGCAGGCCGCTGACCGCCGCCAGCCCCAAGCTGTGCGGCACGCTCGTGTGGCTGGCGATTTGCCCCCAGATCGCCGCGCCAGCCGCGCCTGCACCCATGATGGACATTTGCAGCAGCGCCATACCGCGTGCCCGTACCCAGTCGGGCAGGCAGGTCTGGGCCGACACACTCATCGTATTGGCCAGCGTGAACCACCCCGCGCCGAACAGGAACATGGTGCCTATGGCCAGCCAGGTCTGGTGCGCCAGCGCCAGTGTGACCGTGGCCATGAACAGCAGGACACTGCACACCATGATGAGGGTGTACCGTTTGAAACGGTGCCGCAGATGGGGTACGGCCATGGCGGCACACAGCGCACCCGCCCCCATGGTGGACAACAGCCAGGTGAAGACGCTGGCACCACCGTTCAGCCCATGGGCCACCAGCGGCAGCAAGGCGGTCACGGCGGTCCAGTTCAAGAACATGATGGCGGCAAACACCAACACCGTTTTGAGCGGGTAGGACTGCATGGCGTATTGCAGTCCTACGCGCATGGCGGTGGGCAGCGGTTCAGGCCCCAGTGGCGAAGGGCGGTGCTCGCGCCGCCAGCGGCTGATGAGCACTGCCGTGCAGATGGACAGCAGCGCATTCAGCAGAAACACCCAGGCCGTCCCAACACTGGCAATGATGGCGCCCGCAATGGTGGGCCCAATGATGCGTGACGCGTTCATGGTCACGCTGTTGAGCCCCAATGCCGCAGGCAATTCGGGACGCGTTACCGCTTCCGGGATGCTGGCGGCCATGACCGGCATGCGCATCGCCAGCCCGATGCCGTTGGCGAAGGTGAGCGCCAGCAGCAAGGGCGGGGACATCCCGTTCAGAAAGACCGCCACACTGAGCAAAACCGCCACCAGCGTCACCCACAGCTGGGTGGCCAGGAAGTATTTCTTGCGGTCCAGTGTGTCTGCCATGGCGCCGCTGGGCAAGCCCAGCACGAACATGGGCGCGGTGGAGGCGGTTTGCACCAGCGCCACCCACAGCGGGTTGGTGGTCATGGATGTCATGGTCCAGGCCGCCGCCACATCACTCATCCACAGGGTGATGTTGGCCATGAGGGTGGCCGTCCAGAGCAGGCGGAACAGCGGCTGGCGCAGCGGTGCCAGGGCAGCGAAGCGCTGCACAGGGGTGTTCATGGGGACGGGCTGGACGGAGGGGTCAGGCTGCCGGGGAGGCAAATTTTCGTACCAGTCCTTCAATGGCGATGGCATAGCCGTCGGTGCCAAAGCCAATCACGATGCCTGCTGCTGCCGGCGACACCCAGGAATGGTGCCGGAAAGATTCGCGCGCATGCACATTCGATATGTGGCACTCCACCACCGGCAGCGCCATCCCCTTGATGGCGTCGTGCAGCGCGATGGAGGTGTGCGTGAAAGCTCCAGGGTTGAACACGCAGCCCAGGGCCAAGCCTTCGCGGTGCAGTCGGCCGTACTCGTGCAGTTTGTCCAGCAAGGCGCCTTCCCAGTTGCTCTGGAAGCATTCGACGGCGTAACCCAGGCGTTCGCCAGTGACCCGGCACTGCGTTTCCACATCGGCCAGCGTGGTGTGGCCGTACTGTTCGGGTTCGCGTGTGCCCAGCAGGTTCAGGTTGGGGCCGTTGAGGACCAGGATGGTTTTCTTGGACATGACGGTGCGGCGGTTCGGCGTGGAGATGCGCACAGAGTATAGGCGGCTTGCCTCAAATGCGGGGAACTCAGGCGTTGGCCAGTGCGTGCCGGAAATCCTCCGGCATGGGTGCGGCGCGGCGTGTGCCACGGTCCACGAAGACTGAACCGACCTTGCCCGCCGACACCACGCGGCCGGTGGCTGCATCTTCCATGCGGTACACCAGGTCAAAACCGTGTTTGCTTTGGTCGCCGGGGGTCATGCGCACGCACATGGTTTCGCCGTAGAAAGCCTCCGACACGTATTGCACCACCAGGTCGCCCACGGCCACCATCAGGCCATTGTTGTCCAGCGAATCCGGGAAGCCGAGCCAAGTCAGGCAACGCTGTCGCGCTTCCATCACGAAGGTCAGCATTTGCACACTGTCCAGGTGCCTGCCCTGGTTCATATGACAAATGTAGAGAGGGAATTCGGTGGCAAAAGCGAAACGTGAGGGGAGTTCGAACTGGACGCGGGCCATGGCATTCACAAAAAGAAACCCACACGGGGTGGGCATGACGACATGCGGTGCACGATACCCGAACTGGCGGTTTTTTCAAACCCTGCGGGCAGAAAAAAAGCACCCCGGCTTGTGGCGTGGGGTGCTTTTGAATTTGGTGGGTCCTGAGTGACTCGAACACTCGACCTACGGATTAAGAGTCCGCTGCTCTACCAACTGAGCTAAGAACCCAAATTCTGCCGCCTACAGCCTGATCGGCTGTGTGCGAAAACCACGATTATATACATTTTCAGCGGCTGTTTGCGCGGACCACGCGGTAAGAGCCTGGCGAGCCGATGAGATTGACCGTGTCGCCCACCGCCAAGCCTTGTGCGCCTTCCCCTTGCACGACGGCCATGCGCTGGCCATTGCTCATAAGAATCACCACCTCGACCGCCTTTTCGCTGGTGCTGGCTTTTTCAATGGCGTTGCCAGCCACACCGCCCAGCACCGCGCCCAGCACGCCGACCACGGCACCGGTGCGGTGCCCGCCTGCGCCAGAACCGGCCACACCGCCCACCACGGCGCCTGTCACGGCGCCCACCCCGGACTGGCTGCCTTCAATCGTCACCGGGCGGATGGATTCGATCACCCCGGACTGCACGGTTTGCGCACGCTGGGCTTGCTGCCTGGAAATGACGTCTGGACTGGAGGAGGCGCAGCCTACCAGCCAGACAGCGCTGGCCAGCAGTACCAAGGCGGACAGTTTGTGGGGGGCGAAGAATCGTTGCATGTTGGATCTGGGCCTTTCAGGAACGCAGACTGAAAGCTGAATTATCGGCCGTACCAGACCCAACAGCCACGCATGAGCGGACGGGTTTCTGCGTTCTTTACATTGCGTTGCGTTTACTTACTTGGGTTTGCGCTGCTGGTAGAAGGGGTAAAAAACCTCTTCAGCCCAATGCGGGTAATCGCCGGGGAGGCCGTAGTTCGCAGGCCTGCCCTTGGGTTGGTGTAGCGTGCCGAACATCCAGTCAAACAAGGCGAACATCACGGCAAAATTTCGGTATGTTTTGCCATCTTCGCCACCCCAGCCATGGTGGGTGTGGTGCATGCCGGGGGAGATCAGGATGTGTTCCAGGACGTTCAGGATGGGGGCCAGACGCGGGTTGTTGCGCAGCCAGTCGTCCCAGCGGAAATGGGTGTGTGTGAACAGGTTCCAGGTGATCAGAATCGTCACGGCGTAGAGCACAGCGCTGCCCAGCCCCAGGTAGGTCGCCACGGCGTACACCCACCCCGTGGGCACCACGAAATACCACAGCGGGTGAATACGCGCGGTCAACGTGATGTTCATGAACTTGCCGGAGTGGTGTGTGCGGTGCAGCTTGCCGAGCCAACCCAGGTAGGGGATTTTGCGGTGAGCGAAGCGGTGTGCCCAGTAAAAGAAGAAGTCGGCCACGAACAAAACACCCAAGGTGCTCCACACAATGGGAGCGTCTTTCAATGCACCTTTCAGGCTGGTGGGCGCCATGAGCCATTCCACGGCCGTTTTCACGAATTGTGCAGCCATGGGTGCCACGGCCACCCCGCCGACCAGAAAGCACAGTGCCGTGACCAGCAACACTTTGCGGGTGTATACGCCACGGTGCCGCCCCAGCGCTATCTCGAATCCCAGTATCACGAGTGCACTGCTTAAAAACCAAACTCTGTAGTTGAACTCCATGGTGTCTCCTGGTGGATGAATACCAGCTACGTTAGTGGTTTGGATTGAATCTGTAAAATGAATTATTATTCAATTTTTAATGAATTATGATGATTGAAAAACCGCTGGGTCTGGATTTCAGGAAGTTGAGACATGCTTTGGTGCTCGCCAAGGTGGGGAGCTATGTCAAGGCCAGCGAGGCGCTGCACATCACCCAGTCGGCGCTGACGCACAGCATTCAGGCCCTGGAACGGGAATACGGTGTGCGTCTGTTTGACCGCGGCCGTGCTGGCGTATTTCCCACGGCCAGTGGTCGGCTGGTGTTGGAGCGGGCTGAAAGCATCGTGGCAGCGGCGCATACCCTGGAGCGGGATCTGAAGCAAATCAACAGCCACGGCTGGGGCCGCGTGGCGTTCGGGTTGGGGCCGTTGCCGGCCAGGGTGGTGCTGCCACGGTTGTTGCCATCGCTGGTGCAGGACCACCCTGGCATTCAGGTGGATGCTGAAATCAACGGGGCGCCTTACCTGGTCGAGCATTTGCAGGACGAGCGGATTGAATTTTTTGTGTGTGCCGCGGCGCAAATTGAAGCCCACCCCGGTTTGCACATAGAGCCGGTGGCACAGATACCGCTGGCGGTTCTGGTGCGTGCATCGCACCCGCTGGCCGGGCGCCAAACGCTCCGGGCAGATGATGTGCAGGCGTTTCCGGTGGTGACCGGCAGCCGCTTGAGCCAGGGGACGCCCAGAGGCATGGATGCGGCCAACTTGAACTGGCCATTGCGGTTTGCCATGTCGTGTGACGACTTCGAGGCACTCCGGCAAGTGACGCTGACCAGTGATGTGTGCTGGTTGACCACGCCGGTCATGGTTCAGGCTGATTTACGGGCTGGCAACCTGGTGGCCTTGGGTGTGGAAGGCATGGCCTACGACAACTGGCAGGTGCTGGTGACGCTGGCGGGGCGCACCCTGTCAGCCGCGGCGCAACTGGTGACGGGGAAAATTCACCAGTTGCTGCAAGCGTGATCTGTATCCGACCGCTTGGTTCAGGCGGTTACCAGCGGCGTCGCCACTGTGCGCCTTCCCGCCGTGCTGCCAAGGCTTGTGCACGCTCGGCTGCGCTTACCGCAGGTGTGTCTGCAGGCAACGCTGTGCGCAAGTCCGCCAGCGGCAGCAACCGTGCCTGGGGCATGGGCGTGGAGTCCATGTCGAGCCATCGTCCCAACATGAGGCCGTGGCGCGTGCCGCCGGTGTCCAGCCAGTTGTGTACCCCAGGGTCTTCACCGCAGATCACCACACGCAGTGTGCCGTCACTGTCCACCTTGGCTTGAAAATCGTTCAAGCTGCATTGCAGGTCCACATAGTCCAGCGATTGCAGGAACTCGTCGGTCAACTGCATATTCCAGTAACGAAAGTGACGTGGCAAGGCTGATTCAATCAGCAGGGCATGGCCAGGCGGGATGTCGAACGCGGTGGAAAAGTAAAACTGGTTTTTCAACCCGCCCGCCGAATTACCCAGGGGGAATTCCTTGATTTGGTTGATGCCGAGCCGACGCACGGCTGCTGGCAGGCGGTTGGCAAAAAGTTGTGTCCACTGGTCGATGTACCCTTCCATTCTGCGCAGGCGGCTGACAAAACTTTCCCCTGGCAGGGTGGACGGGCGTGGAGGCACATCCAGACGCTGGATGCTGAGACGGGGGTCCACCTCGGTGCGCCAGTCACGTGCAACCGAGCGCAATGTCACGGTGGCGGCGGCTGGGTCAAGGTAACGCCAGTTGCCGGTGTAACCAGCGGGGCGTTGCTGGCTCAGTACCAGTTCAAAGTAGCCGTCGGCGCGGCGTTCCAGATCGGCCAGGGACACGCTGTTCAACCGTGCCCCTGGGTAGTTCACCCCGCGCTTGCCTTTGCCCCACTGGAGGTCGGCATGGAACACGCTGCCTGCCCAGCCGCTGATGCGGTAAGTACCGGCGCCGTCGATGTTGGCTGAGTAGTACATCGTGTCCGGGTTGGGGGCTGCCGTCGGCAGGGCATTGTTCTGAATGGGTCGCCAGTCTGGGTTGCGCTCGTCCTGCTGGAACAGGTTGAGGTACGCGATGCCCAGCATTTGCAAGGTGTGATCCAGCGCTTTGGTGTGCAGCGCCGGGTCGGCTGGGCGGGCAGACTGCCGCACCATCCTTGCGGCAACCTGCTCCAGTTTTTCAAGCAAGGCGGTCCACGCCTGGGCTTCTGGCGAGTTTGGCCCTTGTGCTGTGGCCAGGGCCTGCGAAGGCAGCCAGGCTGCAGTGGCGCCAACGGCGGCCGCGCGGGCCAGCAGTGCGCGACGGAAAGGTTGTTCCGGTGTAACCGGCTTCAGCTTTTGCATGGCATTTCCTTGCTTGAAAAGGTGAGTCAGCGCACGTCTTCGATGCGGGTCCAGCTGCGGGTTTGCCGCGACTGCACCACGGCTTCCACGACGCGCTGGGCGTGGTAGGCCTCGGCGAAGCTGGGCGAGCCGGGGCCGCCTTCGCGGATGGTGCGCACCATGTCGTGGAACATCCAGCCCATGGACACCATGTAAGGCGGCGCGTTTTCCTTGCTGAAGCCGGTGCCGGGCACGTTGTAGTGGTGCGCGGGAATTTCCTGCCACTGGCCGGTGCCTTGGGGGTATTGGCCCGGTCGGCCGTCGCCAGCGTACAGGCGTGCCGAGATGCCGTCGCCAAAGCTCGGGTCTTCCAGCAGCAGGCGGCCCTTGTCGCCCCAGATTTCGACGCGCAGCACGGCGGAATCGGGCACGCTCCAGCCGGTTTGCAAGGTGCCGATGGCGCCGTTCTTCATCTTGAGGACAGCGCAGCCCAGGTCTTCGGTGTCCGGGTGCAGCACGGTGCCATCGGGGATGCGCCATTCCTTGACGCCGGTGTCCACCGTGCCGACGGCTTCTTCCACTTCACCCAGGAGGTGGGTGAGGAACAGGGTGGTGTGGGTGCCGAAATTGCGCCAGCCGCTGCCGCCGCTTTCCTTGTCGGCCAGCCAGAAGTAGGGCGAAATGCCGCCTTCCGGCCAGGCGCAGTGGGGGTAGATGAAGTTGTCGTGGTTGCGCAGGGGCATCAGCAGCTGGACGTTGAACCCCAGCGGCTTGCCGATGTAGCCTTGCTCGATCATCTGTTTCATGTGCAGGCCGGCGGGCACCCAGCGGAACTGTGCGTCCACCACGCCGACCAGTCCCTTTTGCTGTTGCAGCTCGGCCATTTCCTTGGCCTTCTGGGCGTTCACGGCAAAGGGCAGGGCGTTGTACACATGCTTGCCGTTGCGCAGGGCGGCCATCACCATGTCGTAGCGGTAGGCGGGGCGGCTGCCCACGTCGATGATGTCGAGGTCGGGGTCGGCGGCCATTTGTTCCACGTTCCAGTAGGCCTTGGGAATGCCAAAGGCCTTGGCGGCAGCTTCGGCGGTTTCCTGGTGGGCGGTGCAGACGGCGGCGACCTCAATGCCGGGCAGCATGCGCCAGGCCGTGCCGTGGACTTTGAGGCTCCAGTTGGCGCCGATGATGCCAACGCGCAGGGTTTTGAGTGACATAGGGATCTCCTGAGGTGTGAAAGGTGAATCAGGACCGCTGTGAGGCGGCCTGGATGGCTTGGTGAATTTCGGTTTGCGTGGGGTTGCGGCGCAGGGTCAGGCCGCCGGTGACGTGCAGGGTCTGGCCGGTCATAAAACACTGGTCGCTGGCCAGGAACAGGGCGGCAAATGCCACATCGTCCACGGTGCCGATGCGGCCCAGCGGGTAGCAGGCGCGGAAGGCGTCGAGCATGCCGGGCACCTGCATGAAGTCTTGTGTCATGGGGCTGGCGGTGAGGCCAGGCGCCAGGGTGTTGATGCGCAGGCCCTTGTGACCGTACTCGTTTGCCACCGCCCGTACCACGTGATCGAACCCCGCTTTGGCGCCCATGTAGGCCATGTGCTGTTCCAGCAGGATGGTGGCCACCGCTGAAGACGTGTTGATGATGGCGCCGCCCTGGTCCATGGCTTTGACCAGGGTTTGCAGCCAGTGAAACGGACCCTTGAAACTGGTGTCCAGCATCAGGTCCACGTCGGCTTCGGTGTGGTCTTCGAACGGTTTGAGAATGCCCAGTGCACTGGTGTTGACCGCGATGTCGATGCGGCCTAACCGTGCCTTGGCATGGGTCACCATGGCTTCGACCTGGTCGCGCCGGGTGATGTCGCACAACGTCCACTCGCCGCCGATTTCAGCCGCCAGGGCTTTGAGGGGTTCTTCACGCCGCCCAGCCACCATCACACGGATGCCTTCGGCGGCGTAGGCACGGGCAATGGCCTGGCCCATGTTGTCTTTGCCTGCGGCCCCCAGTACCAAGGCGGTTTTGCCTGCAAGGCCTCGGGTCATGTAGCTCATGGGTTCACTTTCCTTGTGTGGGGAAACAGTACTCGGTGGTGATCAGCACATCCACCTGATCCAGGAAATCGGCCACGTCGTCCTGGATCACCTGAACGCTCTCGGGTTTGTCGAACGAGCGTTCTTGCAAGTCCTGCAAACTGTCGAAGTGCTGGGTGGCGATGCCCTGGTAGGCAGGCGGGTGGGGCGTAGGGGCCAACGCCAGGCCTTCGACCCAGTTGCGCACGTAGCGCCGCACGCCCACGTGGATGCGGTTGGCCAAGGGGACGTGCTCGTCCCAGTGGCGGCGGCGTTCGGTGGGGGCCACATCGCTGCGGCCTGTCCAGGCCGCCACCAGCTTGATGCCCGGTGTGGGGCAGCCGCGCGCGAGGCCGTCGTCCTTGCCGATGAGTTCGGTGGTGGTGTATGCCGCCATGTCGCTGACGCGGCTGCGCAGGGCGGGGCCGTTGAGGGCGCGGAACACGGTGTCGTCCGACGCGGTGATTTCTAGCGCGGTATCCCAGCGGGAACGGTGTTCGCCTGGCAGCACGAGGTTCAACGTCAGCTC
Source organism: uncultured Macromonas sp. (assembly GCA_964420415.1). Taxonomy (GTDB): domain Bacteria; phylum Pseudomonadota; class Gammaproteobacteria; order Burkholderiales; family Burkholderiaceae_C; genus CAYQTH01. Next base: position 19,271 of record CAYQTH010000002.1, read on the forward strand.
TGCGCAGTACGGGGCCAGTTCCGGGCCGAAATCCGCGCGCAGCCAGTTGCCCAATGCGGCCGGTTCGCCGCTGGCAGAAAGGAAAACGATGGTCTTGTTCATGGGCAGGCTTCAGTTGACGGAGCGGCACTGGCCGCCATCCACACGGTAGTTGGAGCCTGTGATGTAGGACGACAACGGGCTGGCCAGCAGCGCCACGACGCGGCCGATGTCTTCCGGGCGGCCCAACTGGTCGGTGCAGATGGGGATCATTTCCGTGGTGAAGCGGCGTTCAATCTCGGCCCAGTCCGTGCCCCAGCCTTGCTGTTCGGACACGGCGCTCAGCCAGTGTTCGACCGCCAGTGTGAGGATGGTGCCGGGCGTCACGGTGTTGACCGTGATGCCGGTGTGCGCCAGGGTGCGAGCCAGGCTGACAGACAGGTTGATCATGGCGGCCTTGGCGGCCTGGTATTCGCCTATGGCCGGTTCGGGTTGCACGCCCGAAGCGCTGGCGATCTGGATCACGCGGCCCCAGCCACGGGTGCGCATGCCCGGCACCAGGTGGTGAATCAGCCGCACGGCGGCACCCACGTTCTGCTCGTAGGTGCCGATCCAGTCGGCCCAGCCCACGTCGAACCAGGCTGGGTGCCCGGCAGCGGTTTTGCCGCCCGCGTTGTTCACCAGAATGTCCACGTGCCCCAGCGTGTGCTGGACGGCTTCGGCCACGGCGGCACAGCCTGCTTCTGTGGCCAGGTCGCCCAGCACGGCCACGGCTTGCCCGCCTGCCTGGGTGATCTGGTCCGCCACGGCCTGGGTGCGGGTGGCATCGCGGCCATGCACGGCGACGATGGCCCCTTCGGCAGCCAGCACACGTGCAATGCCCGCACCTATGCCCGAACTGCTGCCCGTGACGAGCGCTTTTTTCCCTGCCAATTGCAAATCCATCCGTTGTCTCCTAAAGTGATCGCCAACATGCGATTCGACAATATTCCAACGATACCGACGTATTAATGGCTTGTATACAGGGTATTCCCTCGGTTTGGATGGTGTGGGGGGTGGGGCGGGTATGACCGTATCATTCCAGGGCAATGAGGCCCAGTTTGCTGCTGTTATGAACTCTTCCGTTTCACCTGCTCTGCTCGACCGTCCCCGGCGTTCTGCTGGGCGTCCGACGTTGCAGGCTGCGACCGAACTGGAACAAGCCCTGCTGGATGCTGCAGAAGCCGAATTCATGGCCAAGGGTTACCGCGCCGCCAGCGTCGAGGGCATTGCCCGTGCGGCCGGCATCAACAAAGACACGGTCTACCGCAAGTTTGGCAACAAGTCGGCCTTGTTCCTTGCGGTTTCCCACCGTGCGATGGCGCAATTCAGGCAGCGTTTGCAGGAAATGGCTGTGGCCCAGGGTGACCCGCAGGAAGTGCTGCTGGCGTACATTCTGCGCATTTACGACGAGCTCAGCGCACCGCGCGCGCGCGATGTCATCCGCATGGTGATCAGCGAAGCGCCGCATTTTCCCGAACTGTCCGACCTGGTGGCCGACTGCCAGGGGAACCTGACCAGTCTGGAGGATTACCTGGCGGATTTGGTGGAAGCAGGGGTGTTGACGTTGGCGAACCCCAAAGAGGCTGCTTCGCAACTGGCCAATCACGCCACAGGCGGCATCCTGTTGTTTCTGGCACCGCCCTTGCAGGACCCGGCAGACAAGCTGCGCTGGGCGTGCAAGGTGCGGGACTTTTTGCTGCAAGCCTGGCAATACCAGGCTGGTGCCTGCAAACCGACTTCTGCCTAGTTCGCACCCAAGATTTCGTCGAAACGCTGAACCAGGGCCGGTTTGGCTTCGGGGTGGGTGAACAGCCAGAACTGGTTTTCGCGGATGCCGCGCAACACCAGTTCACCCGTGTCCAGCGGGTCTTTACCAGCAGCCAGCGAGGCGGCAAGTTCGATCTCGTCGGCGTCGGCGTCAGCGTCGGGTGCGTGGCTGGCAGGCGCCAACCGGGTGCTGTTGGCCAGCAACCCGCTGCGAACCAGCCCTGGGCTCAGAACCGACACACCGATCGGGCTACCGGCCAGGTCGGCACGCAGCCCTTCGGCCATGGCCACCACAGCCCCTTTCGTGGCGCTGTAGAGCAGGTTGCCGGGCACCACCATGAACGCGCCCAGAGAGGCAGTCAGCACAATGTGCGCAGGTTCGCCGCGGGCCAAGGCGCCAGGCAACCAAGCGTGCAGCAGGTGGTAGTTACCATGGACGTTCACATCGAACACCCACTGCCAGGTGTCACTGGGGATGTTTTCCAGCGACGCGCGCGGGTTCACCACGCCAGCATTGGCAACCACGATCTGTATCGGCCCGCATGCGGCTTCCATGCGGGGCAACTCGCGTTGCCAGGCCTGGGCGTCGCGCACGTCCAGCACGCAGGTCCGCACCTGGGGCGCGCCTTCCTGGCGCAGCATGGTTTCGGCGCTTGCCAGTGCCGTCGGGTTCACGTCCACCAGCACCAACCGCGCACCTTGCCGCGCCAGAACGGTGGCAATGCCCCGGCCGATGCCGCTGGCACCGCCGGTAATCAAGGCGACTTTGTCGTGAATGTTTTGCATGTTTTTATGCGCTCAATCTGCCAAAGTGGGGCGGTTGTCGGCCAGCAGTTGCTGCTGGGTGATCAAGCGTGCTTCCACAGCGGCCACCACCTGTTCGCCTACCAGACGGCGCAGTGGCGGCTGAGGGTGATTGGCCAGTTCCAGCACGACCTTGGCCACGGTTTCGGGCGGCAAGGCTTGCTCTTGGTAGTAATGCGCCAAACCCGCGCGGCCATAGCCGCTGAATGCGGCGTATTCAGGCAGCTTGCGGGCCGCTTCGATCATGCCCGCGCCAGTGAAATTGGTGAGAATGGCGCCCGGCTCGACCAGTGACACCCGGATGCCCAGCGGCGCCACTTCGGTGGCCAGGGCTTCGGTCAACCCTTCAACCGCGTGCTTGCTGGCGGAGTAAATCGGCATACCCGGCATGCCTTGCAGCCCAACGCCTGAAGACAGGTTGATGATGTGCCCGCTGCGCTGCTGGCGCAGGGTGGGCAGGCAGGCTTGTGTGACCTGGAGCAAGCCAAACACATTGGTTTCGAACACCGCACGCGCTTCGTCGATGGAGGTTTCCTCCACCGCGCCGACCATGCCTATGCCTGCGTTGTTCACCAGCACGTCCAGGCCGCCTGCGGCCAGCACTTGAGCGACCGCCGCTGCAATTTGTGCGGGCTGCGTCACGTCCATCACCAAGGCGTGCGCACGGCCCGGTGCCAAGGCCTCGAAGGCCGCTGCTTGACTTGCCTGGCGCAGGCTGCCCCACACGGTGTCGCCTTGTTGCAGCGCCAATTCGGCCACTGCGCGGCCAATGCCGCCGCTCACGCCTGTCACCAACCAGGTGCGTGGTTTCCCCACTGTGGAATTCATATGCGTTGTCTCCTGTGTGGCACAGATTATCTGTGCTATGGGTTCAGGGATTGCTGTCCCGCGCTGTCGATCCAGCGGCAGATATTGTTTACCAAGGTCCGGTCAGCCAGTTCCACAAAGTACCCGAGCTGCTCCACCGTGTCCAAATGCACGATGGCCACGCGCCCGTCGGCGGTGCGGGTGTCCAGCGTTTCAAACACCGCCTCGGTGTTGCCGGGGCGCTGGTCCAGGTTGTTGGTGGCATAACCCAGGTGAAAGATGCCTTCACCTCGGGTGCGCAGCCATTCCTTGGCGTTGGCTTCGCCCTCGCCGGGTTCGATCATTTCCAGGTACAGCGCGCCCCAGCGTGCGAAGGCGTTGCGGTTGGCAACGGTGCCGGTCCAGTCGCGGTAACGGGCGTTGTAGCGGGTGTCGATGCGTGTCCAGGGGCCCAGGCCGAGCAGGGTGCTGTAGTGGGCCATGCCAGCCTCAAGGTTTTTCACCACGACGCCAATCTGGTACAGGTCGCCTTCGAATTGCATGCTTGTCTCCTCTGCGGTTTGGAACGGCGTCAGGCGCCGATGGTGCGACCGTTGTCGATGACGTGGCTGGCGCCGGTGATGGCTGCCGATTCGTCGCTGGCCAGGAACAACGCCAGGCTGGCCACTTCTTCGGGCTCGATCATGCGGGCCGGGGTGCGTGCCAGCAATGCGGCCATGCGCTCCTCGCTCAGGCCGTCGAAGATGGATGTGCGCGTCATGCCGGGGCAAATGGCGTTCACGCGGATGTTGTGCTCGCGGTATTCCAGCGCGGCGGCCTTGGTCATCATCATCAAGGCGCCCTTGGACGCCAGGTAGGCGATGGAGTTGCGGGTGGCCGTGAAGGCGCCCACCGAAGCGGTGTTGATGATGGAGCCACCTCCGGCCTCCATCATCAACAGCAGGGCGTGTTTCATCATCAGAAATGCGCCACGCTGGTTGACGTTGATCACGCGGTCCCAGTCGTCCAGCGCCACTTCGTGCGTGGGCACTGCAGCCTTGGGGCCAATGCCGGCGTTGTTGACCAGCACATCCAGCCGGCCGTGTTGCTGGCGGCAGTGCGCCATGAGCGCTTCTACTTGAAGCGGGTCGCTGATGTCGCAGTGGTGCTGCTCCATGCGTCCGCTGCCAGCGGTGTTGTCGCCCGGCTGGGCCGTGAACGGCGACACATCCGTGGCGATGACGGTGGCCCCTTCGGCCACAAACCGTTCTGCAATGGCACGGCCTATGCCTGCTGCCGCGCCCGTGACGATACAGATTTTGTTGGGGAGTCGTTGCATGGTGTGCATCTTAGTTCTTGGTGTCCCGCACCAGATGAGCCACCCCCGATGCGCTGGCGGCCACCAGGAATTCGGCGCCTGCCTGTGCGCGTGCGGCAAATTCGGTGCCCGTTTCCTTGCGGCCATTCAGGCTGCGGCAGTAGGTGTCCGGGGTGAGCGCGAAGCTGTGGAGCTGGCCTTTCTCGTCGGTCAGGGTCAAGCGGTCGGCGGTGGCGGTCACCAGCTTGCCCACGGTGGGCCGTTGGGGGTCGTTCATACCCATCACGCGAATGTCCATGGACAAGCGCAGGCGGTCGGCGTGGTTGGACAGGCCCGTGTGCGGGGTGTTGATGTGCATCATCAGCAGATCGCCTGGGCGGTAGTGCGCACGGCACCAGCCGTTTGCAGGAATGGCGTGGGACGGGATGGGGAACAGCGGCGGGTTGGTCACGTCGTGCAGGATGGGACCGTTGTGCTGCCCTTCCACCAGGGCCAGGCCGCCCACGCTCTCGTCAATGTCGGCCAGGGGAATCCAGCAGATGCGGAAGGGAAAACCTTCGTTGTAGAAGCCGTCCTGGTGCACGTAGTCCATGCGGTTTTTGGATTTGTCCGCTGCGGGAGGTGTGGCGCGGTATTCGACGGTGGGAATCCAGAACGGTTCGTCGCCCAGCAGACTCTTGAAGAAGGCATGGATCGCGGGGTCGTGGGCAAAGGTTTTCCAGGCGGCTATTTCGGACAGCGGCTCCATGCGCATGGGGTAGTTGTCCAGGCTGGCGCCGGTGTAGTGGCCCAGCGGGTCGCCTTCGCGCACCACGCCGTAGCGAGCGGCAACCCCCAGGTAGGTGTCGCGCAGCCGTGCCACCGCGCCAGTGTCCAGAACATCGCGGAAAAACCAGTAACCGTCGCGTTCCCAGGCGGCGTTCAGGGCCTCGGGGTTGCCCAGCAGGTGGTTCGATGTGTGGAGTTCGCGCATGGCGGGCAGGGCCGGGGCGGACGTGAGGGCAGGGTTCATGGCGTGCGGTGTGCAAGTTGCGAAGAAGCCGAAAGTATGGAGACGACAAAATGTTCCGTCCAAGACTTTTTTTGAAAAAGAAATAAACCTTATAGGTTCATAATGAAAAACATGGAATTGCGGCAATTGCGTTACTTTTCTACCGTGGCGGAGTTGGAAAACCTCAGCGCTGCGGCCAAGGCGTTGCACATTTCCCAGCCGCCATTGGGGCGCCAGATCCGGCAACTGGAAGAACAACTCGGCTTGCAGCTGTTCGAACACAGCCAGCGGCGTATCCGGCTGACACCCACGGGGCGGGATTTCTGGGTGTCGGTGCGTGCCCTGCTGGCCCAGGCAGAGCAGTTGCAGCAGCATGCGCGCCGCTTGCGGGCCGGGCAGACAGGGCAGGTGGTGCTGGGGTACGTGCCGGTGGCCATGTACAGCGGTTTGCTGCCCGATGCGCTCAGGCGTCTGCATGAGATGATGCCCGAGGTGAACGTGCAACTTCTGCCCCTGGCCAGCCACGATTTGCACCATTTGCTCGACACCGGCGAACTGGATTTGTGTTTGTTGCACCATCCCGTGAAGCGGGTGGGGTACACCTGCCGGGTGGGACGGGGTGAGCAGATGTGTGTGGTGGCCGCGGAACACCATGAGGTGGCCCAATGCCAGCAGGTGGATGCGGCCATGGCGGCGCAATTGCATTGGATTGCCATGCCGCGCAGCCAGCCAGGGTTGCCCGAGGATGAACTGGAGGTGCACATCCGACAGCGTTTCGAACAAGCTTGTGCGGCGGCGGGTTTCACCCCGCAGGTGAGCTACGAATCGGTCGATACCGTGACGGTTTTGTCGCTGGTGCGCGCTGGCTTGGCGGTGACGCTGGCACACCCCAGCATCGTCCGGCAGATGGCAGGGCTGGTGGCTCGGCCCGTGACCTTCATCGACATTCAGCCCCGCCTGTATCTGATCAGCCGCAAGGCCGGAGCCAGTGCGGCAGCGCGCAGTCTGGGTGATTTGCTGGCCCACAGTTTGGGGATTGCCTAGGCTGAAGAGCGCACGCATCCCAGGGGCGCCGTTACTGGCGTAAATGCACCATTGAGGCCGGTGTTTACTTGTGTGCTTGCCTATTTGCATTGCGAATGTAAAATGCGCTTGGCAAATAATTGAACGCTGTTGACGGCTTATTTACTTATTACAGGTGTCCACCACATGTCCGACCATTCTTTTCCATTCGATGCCCCTGTTCTGGTGACCGGTGCCACCGGCACCCAGGGCGGCGCCACCGCGCGCAAGCTGCTCGCTGCCGGGCAGCGTGTGCGCATCCTGACCCGCAACCCCGCGTCGGCCAACGCGCTGCGGCTGGCTGCACTGGGGGCGGAAATCGCACAGGGGGACATGGATGACCCGGCCTCGCTGGCTGTTGCCATGCAAGGCGCATACGGCGTGTTTTCGGTGCAACGGCCGGACCCCACGGGCAAAGACGCGGAGCGGCGCCACGGGAACGCTTTGATCGCCGCCGCGCGTAAGGCCGGGGTGCGGCATTTTGTGCATACGTCGGTGTGCGAGGCCGGCAAGCATGAATCTTTCCCGCGCTGGGAAACCGGCTACTGGGGCCGCAACTACTGGACCGACAAATGGGACGTGGAAGAGGCCGTGCGCCAGGCCGGTTTCCCGTTGTGGACGGTGCTCAAACCGGCCTTCATGATGGAAAACTATGCCCCGCCCAAGGTCCAGAACATGTTCCCTCACCTGTGCGAAGGCCGGATCGTGTCGGCGATGTTGCCCGACACCCGCCTGCAGCTCATTGCCGGTGACGATGTGGGTGCCTTTGCTCAGGCGGCTTTCGCTGACCCAGGTCGTTTTCATGCACGCAACATCGATCTGGCGGCCGAAGCGCTCACGATGACCGAAGTCGCCGCCACCCTGAACCGGCAACTGGGCACCACGGTGCGGGCTGAATCGGTCAGTCCGGCGCAAGCCAAGGCCGCAGGCCTGTTTCCTGGCTGGGTGCGTACCCAGGAGTGGATCAACGAAGTCGGCTACCGGGCCGACATCGAAGCGCTCAAGCAAACCTATGGCATGGCACTCACGCCGTTCGCGGACTGGGTACAGCAGCACGCCAGCGAAATCGTCATCAACACCGCGCCATGAAAACACGCATCACACAACTTTTGGGTGTGCAGCACCCCATTCTGAACGCCGGCATGGGCCGCATTGCCTTGCCCAAGCTGGCCGCAGCGGTTTCGAACGCCGGGGGGCTGGGCGTGTATGGCGCCGGGTCGAACCCGCCGGATGTGGCGCGGGCCCACATCCGTGAAATGCGCGCGCTCACCTCCCAGCCGTTCGGTGCCAACGCGCCGCTGGCCTTGCCCAACGCCATGGAAAACGCCAAGGTCATGCTGGACGAGCAGGTGCCTGTGATCGTTTACTCCATGGGTCGGGGCGACTGGATTGCCAAGCGTGCGCACGAGTACGGCGGCAAGGTGATCGCGGCGGTCAACAGTGTGACGTTAGCCAAGAAGGCCCAGGACCAAGGTGCCGATGCGGTGATCGCCACGGGTCATGAGGCGGCCGGGCACGCCGGGGACGTCACTTCCTTGGTGCTCATTCCACGTGTGGCGGAGGTGCTGGAGATCCCTGTCATCGCTGCCGGGGGCATAGGCAACGGCGTGAGCATTGCTGGCGCGCTGATGCTGGGTGCCGATGGGGTGTCGATGGGCACCCGTTTCTGGAACACCCAGGAAGCGCCGATTCACCAGAATTTCAAGGACAAGGCCGTCGAACTGGACATCAACGGTTCGCTGTTCTCGGACCGTTTTGACGGCATTCCCTGCCGCGTCATGGACACCCCGGCGGCCGAACGCATGCTGACGAACCGGCTGAACCTGTTCAAGGTGTTTCTGCAGTCGTTCTCCATTGCCAAGGAGATGAATACCCCTTACTTCAAGCTGTTGTTGCAGGTGCTCAGCCTGGGGCCGGAGAAAACGGAGATCATGATCCGCATGGCGCGCCTGTTCAAGACCAACGAGGTGACTTTTGCCACCGGCTCTGGCGATATCCAGGAAGGCATCATCGCGGCGGGGCAATCGGTGGGACTGGTGCACGACACGCCGACGGTCGCCGAACTGATGGCGCAACTGGTGGCGGAAGCCGAGGCGGCACAGGCCCGTTGCAGCGCCAAGATGGCCGCCTGAACGGAGGTTGACGATGGCCCGCATCCAGATCGACCTGCCTGACCGGTTTTCCTTCTCCACAGAGATTCCTCTGTACGCCATGCACATCAACCGGGGCAACCACCTGGACAACGCCTTGCTGTTGACCATCGTCACAGAGGCGCGGATACGCTACTTCCATTTTCTGGGGGGGTACACCGAAGAGGATGTGGAGGGCTGTGGCATCACCGTCGCCGACGTTGCTGTCCAGTACCGGTCTGAAGGCTTCTTGGGTGACGTGATGGTGGTGGAGATGGCCTTTCGCGAGCCAAACAAATACGGCGGCGACCTGGTCTGGCGCATGTGCGCGCAGTCCGATGGCCGTGAAGTGGCGCGCGGCAAAACCGGCATTGTCTTCCTGGACTATGCCCAGCGTAAGGTGGTGCCGGTGCCCCCCGCCTTTCTTGGCCGTGCCGCCGAATAACCAGGAGCAATTTCATGCGTTTGTACCGAATCAATGCTTACACCGGCTCAGCGGGCCTGAAGATGATGCAGGCCCCGGACCCGGCGCCGCCCGTGGCGCGCCAGGTGGTGGTGCGCGTGCGCGCCACGTCCATCAACTTCCGCGACCTGATCGATTTGCAGGGCCTGCTCGCCACGCGGTACGGCGCACCTGACGGTCGCATCCCCATGTGCGATGGGGCCGGAGAGGTGGTGGCCGTCGGGCCCGATGTGCGGCGTGTCAAGCCGGGCGACCGTGTGGCCGCTACTTTTCATGCCAGCTGGATCGGCGGCCCACCACCGTTGTACATGAATATCCTAGGACGCGGGGCCGAGGTGAATGACGGCATGCTCACCGAATTCACCACCGTGGACGAAAGCGAACTGGTCCATTTGCCAGAGCACCTTTCGTATGAAGAGGCGGCTGCGCTGCCGTGCGCTGGTGTCACCGCCTGGTATTCACTGTTTGGTCCCGCCACGCTGATGCCGGGTGACACCGTGTTGCTGCAAGGCACGGGTGGCGTCTCGGTGTTGGCGCTGCAATTTGCCCGTGCCGTCAATGCCAGGGTGATCGTCACCACCACGTCCCCAGGCAAGGCCGAGGCCTTGCGTGCCCTGGGTGCCTCTGAGGTGATTGATGCCCGAAAAGGCCAGGATTGGGTGTCCGCCGTGCGCGCATTGACGGGCGGTTACGGCGTGGATTGGGCGGTCAACATTGCAGGGGGCGATACCGTGGAATCCATGGTGAAAGCCACCCGCCCCGGTGGCCGTATGGTGCTGGTGGGGTTCCGCGAAGGGGCCATGGACAAGTTGAGCAGCAACTTCATGGTGCGCGGCCTGAACATCCACGTCACCCGCGTGGGCAGCCGCGAACACTTCGAGCAAATGAACCGGGCCATCTCGGCGGCCAAGATCCGCCCGGTCATTGACCGGGTGTTTGACTTTGAAGAAGCAGCAGCCGCGTTTGACTATTTTGCTCAGGCTTCTCACGTAGGCAAGGTGGTCATCCGCTGCTGAAACGGGCCTGCGGGCAGCATCGGGTGGCCTGCCCGCGAGTGAAAGTTCAGCGGGGTATGGCCCGGTTCTTGAAGCGCCACAGGTCCTCGGCAAATACCTGGGGCTGCTCCATGGCGGCAAAGTGGCCGCCACGTTCTGCTTCGTGCCAATAGATCAGGTCGCATTGCCGCTCTACCCAGGCCCTGGGGGTTTTATAGACTTCCTGTTGGTAGACCGTCACGCCAACGGGTACCGGCACTTGGTACGGCATGGCAATCTGGCCTGCGGCCAGTGCCGCTGCGTACTCTTTGTACAGGCGGATCGAGGAGCCGATGCTGTTGGTGTGCCAATAGAGCGAGATGTTGGTCAGCAAGTCATCCCAGCTCACAGCGTTGCGAATGTCGCGTTGGCCGTTGCTTTCGCAGTCGGCCCAGTAATGGAATTTCTCGGCAATCCAGCCGCAGAGCCCCACGGGGGAATCGCTCAAGGCATAGGCCAGCGTTTGTGGCCGTGTGGATTGCTGGTGGTAGTAGCCATTGCCCTCCAATACCTGACGTGCATTGGTCTCCAGCCAAGGTTTTTCGTGGTCGGCCACCAGCGCCATGGGGTCGGCGACCCCGGCAGGCGGTATCGGGGCAATGATGGTGACGTGTATGGCCTGGCAATGCTCGGCATCGCTACCTGCCGTCAATTGCGTGATGGGAGAACCCCAGTCGCCACCCTGGGCCAGGTAGCTGGAGTAACCCAGCGCGGCCATCAGGCGGGCGTGCCGCCGCGCCACTTCGCCAGGGTGCAGGCCGGGCGCGGTGGCCGCCGGGGAGCCGCCATAGCCGGGCAGTGACGGGCACACCACATGAAAGGCATCTTCCACGCGGCCGCCAAAGCGTTCCGGCTCGGTCAGCCGGGGAATGACCTTCAGGAACTCCACAATGGAGCCGGGCCAGCCATGGCACATCAGCAACGGGGTGGCGTTGGGGTGCGGCGAACGCTGGTGGATGAAATGGATGTCCAGCCCATCCACGTCCAGCAGGTATTGGTCGAACGCGTTGAGCCGGGCTTCGGCCGCACGCCAGTCAAATTGCTGGCGCCAGTAGGCCACGAGTTCTTGCAGGTAGCCGCGTTCCATGCCGTAGGACCAGTCAGCGTCATTGACCTGGTCCGGCCAGCGCGTCAGGTCAATGCGTTGGTGCATGTCGCTGATGACTTGGTCGCTGAACTGGAAACGGAATGGACGCACCGCAGGGGTGACTGGGGTTGGCATGGGGGTACCTCTCGTGGCCGTTGGGCGTTGCCCGGTGTCAACGCCCTTGGCTGGATTTTGCCAGGGCCAGTGCTTCCGCAAATTCCGGGTTGACGGCGGCAATGGACGCAGACAAATGGGCGCCCGCACGGTCGGAAGTGAAGGGGATTTTGTAGCTGCTGGTGTCCAGGATGCGGTCCATGCTGGCCAGCACGGCTTCCGGGCTCATGGTGCCCAGGGCAAAGGCCATGCCTTCCGACTCACCCACGAACACCCGTGCCACAAAACCGCCACCGCAGTGGAACATTTCACCGTTGACGGGGCATTCCTCGTGTGCCAGCACCGCCACCAGGTTGGTCACGTTGATGGGCGGCGCAAACTTCTCCATCAAACCGGGAATGCCTTGGGCCTTGGAGTTGTCGGTGAAGGCAATGGGGCCCACCATGTTGCACTTGATGCCTTTGGTGTCGCCTTCGGCGGACAGCACTTTGGTCAGCCCGATCAAGGCGGACTTGGCCACGCTGTAGGCCTGGTCCTTGCGGCGGCCGAAATAGCCAGCGCCGGAACCCGTCATCACGATGCGGCCGTAGCCTTGCGCGAGCATGTGCGGCCAGGCGGCGTGGGCCACGTTCCAGCCGCCGGTCACGTTGACGCTCATGATGCGTTCCAGGTCTTCCACCTTGGCCTCGGTGAAGGGCCCAAGTTCAGCGTAGTTGCTGGCGTTGTGCACGACGATGTCAATGCGGCCAAAACGGGCCATGGTCTCGGCCATCATGGCATTGACCTGGGCGCTGTCGCCAATGTCGCAACAAGCCGCCATGGCGGTGCCGCCAGCGGCGGTGATGGCTGCAACCACTTCGTCGGCCGGGCCGGGGTTGTTGCCGTTTTCACCGCGCAGGCCCACGCCGTAGTCGTTGACCACGACCTTGGCGCCGCGTTCGGCGAAGAACAGGGCGTGCTGGCGGCCAATGCCACGGCCTGCTCCGGTGATGAGTACAACTTGGTTGTTGAATGTGAGCATTTTTCTGTCCTTAGGTTGGTTGCGCATCAGGCGGGTTCAGCCGGTCGCCCGATGACCTGGAACTGGGCAGTTGCTTGCGCAATGCATTTGTCGTTGGCCCAGATGAAGCAATTGGAAAACACCACGCGCTGGCCTGCGCGCACCACTTCCACGCGGGCTTCAATCCAGTCGCCGGGCAGGGCGTTACCGATCAGGCTGAGCGACAGGTTGGTGGTCAGCGACCACACCGGCGGTTGTCGGTGCTGAAGGGTATTCTTGTTGGTCCAGGAGATGGCGGTGTCGGCCAACATGGCCAGCATGCCGCCATGGATCATTTCGCCGCCGTTGCGGTGTTTCTCTTCTGCGCGTAAGCCCACCACAAAGCCGTTGTCGGTTTTTTTGTAGAAAAAAGGGCCTGTCAGCTCATGGAACGGCCCGCCAAAGGTGGGCATCTGTTCAAACCCAGCGGGTACATTGGCGGTGTGATCTGCCATTGTTTTTGTCTCTGTTTGTGTTGTTGCCTGATGCGGCGGGAGGGTGCGCCCTCCCGCACGGCTGATCAGCGGAAAGAAATGGTGTGGCCGCCGTCGGCCGCAATCGTTTGGCCGTTGATGTAGCCGCCCGAAGGCGAAGCCAGCAGCACGGCCAGCCCGGCTATTTCTTCCACTTCGCCGAACCGCTGCGACGGGTTGCGACCGTTGTACCACTTGACCATGGCCTCGTCTTCCCACTGCGAGCGGGCCATTTCGGTCTTGAAGGTGCCAGGGGCAATGCAGTTGGCGGTGACGCCCTTGCTGGCAAATTCGTTGGCCAGGTTGCGCACAAACTGCATGTCGGCTGCCTTGGTCAGGCCGTAGGTGCCGGTCACCGGGTCACCCAGCAGGCCGACGATGGAGGCCACAACGATGAAACGGCCGTAGCCGCGTTCGACCATGCCCGGCACGGTCATCTGGGCCAGCCAGATGCTGCTTTGCACGTTGACCTGCATGAACTTGTTGAAGGTGTCTTCCTTCAGGTCCAGCACCGAGCCCACCCACGGGTGGATGGCGGCGTTGGCCATGACGATGTCGACGCGGCCCCACTTGGCCACGGTGGTGTCCACCAGGTGCTGCAGTTCTTCTTTGCGGCCAATGTTGCAGGGCACTGCGATAGCTTCACCGCCTGCGGCAATGATTTCGGCGGCTGCGGCTTCGCAGGCTTCGGCCTTGCGGCCTGAGATGACGACTTTGGCACCGTGTTCGGCCATGCCTTTGGCGCTGGCCAGCCCCAGCCCACGGCTGGAACCCGTGACGATGGCGACCTTGCCACGCAGGTCAAAGAGGGGGGAAATCATGCTCGTCCTTTCTGATTTACATTTGCAAAGCGAATTACAAATCTGAATAGCGAATATACTCGAAGTTGTGAGACAACTCCAGTCAAGCCCATTCCTGGCGCTTCTTGCCGACCGATTCGAAAGGAAACAGACCCCATGAGCACGGCCAACCCTCTCATCCTTGTCACAGGCGCCACCGGCGCGCAAGGCGGCGCCACAGCACGCGAGCTGCTTGCCGCCGGATACCGTGTCCGCATCCTGACCCGCAACCCTGATGCACCGGCCGCGGCAGCGCTGGTCAAACTGGGGGCAGAAGTCTGCAAGGGTGACATGGACGATGCCGCAGCGGTGGCGGCCGCTATGAGTGGGGTGTACGGTGTTTTCTCGGTGCAGATTCCGGACTCTGCTGGTACCGATGCCGAACGGCGGCACGGTTTCACCTTGGTGGAAGAAGCGCGCAAGGCTGGGGTGCAGCATTTTGTGCATACCTCGGTTTGCGAAGCAGGCCGCCACACGGACTTTCCGCACTGGGAAAGCGGTTACTGGTGGCAGAAGTACTGGACCGACAAATGGGATGTGGAGGAAGCGGTGCGCAACGCCGGCTTTGCCTTCTGGACGGTGCTGAAACCCGCGTTCATGATGGACAACTTCGCTCAGCCGAAAGCCCAGTTCATGTTTCCTCACTTGAAGCAGGGCAAGATCCTTACTGCGCTGTTGCCGCAGACCCGCATGCAACTGATCGCTGCAGACGATGTGGGTGCCTATGCACAAGCTGCGTTTGCGCGCCCCTATGCGTTCACCGGGAAAAATATCGACTTGGCTGTCGAAGCGCTGTCCATGGATGAAGTCGCCGCCACCCTGGCCCGCGTTCTGGGCAAAACGGTGACCGCACAATCCGTCACGCCCGATGAAGCCATTGCCGCAGGCTTGTTCCCTGGCTGGGTGCGCTCGCAGGAGTGGACCAATGAAGCTGGTTACCGGGCCGACATCGATGCGCTCAAAGCCTATGGCGTCCCGCTGACGTCTTTTGCGGACTGGATCAAGCAGCACGCGGCTGAGATCAGCATCGACGCCTGAAACTCCTTTGGAGCACGCTATGCCTCGTATTCCCTATCCGGAGCCAGCCGCACTCGACGACGAAGCACGCCGTTGCCTGCAAGGCGTGCCACCGATCAACGTGCTGCGCATGTTGAGCCACTCGGGCCCACTGCTTGCGGGGTTCGGCGCTTTTGGACAGCGTATTTTGTACTCCACCGATCTGGATCCTGTCCTACGCGAGATGGTCATCGTGCGCGTCGGGCATTTGTGCAAATCGGCCTATGAACTGGCCCAGCACAACCGGTTCATCGCTGAACTGGGCGTGGCGCCGGAAAAAATCGCGGCCCTTGGCTCGGACATCAGCCACCCGGTTTTTTCCGATCTGGAACAGGCCGTGCTGGCCTTCACCGACGACGTGGTGGAGAACGTGCGCGCCAGTGATGCGAGCCTGGAACGGGTGCAACGTTACCTGAGTCATCGGCAGATGGTCGAAGTGATCATGGTGGCGGGCTGCTACCGCATGCTGTGCATGATGCTCGAAACCTGCGGGGTAGAGATTGACGAGGGTGGCGAGGCACACACCCTGAGCCAGGATGAGTGGCAACAACGTATGGACACAACAAAGGAGCAACAGTGAAACTCGATCAGAACACTCACGTGAGTGCCGTGGTGGTGGGTGGCGCGTCCGGTATGGGCGAAGCCACGGTCCGCGCGCTGACGGCCCGTGGCGTCAAAGTCGCCATCCTGGACCTGAATGAAGACAAGGGCTGTCTCGTTGCGCAGGCCACAGGCGCCGCCTTTTTCAAGACCGACATCACGGACGAGCACAGCGTTGTCGCTGCCTTTGAAGCCGCCCGCAGCACCCATGGCCAGGAACGCATTCTGGTGGCCACGCCGGGTGGGGGTGGTCTGGGTTACACCGCCTGGCGCGACGCAGAGAAGCATGGCGAAATCCGCCGCCACGATTTCCAGCGTTTCCGCCGCATCGTGGACCTTAACCTGAACGGTATGTTCCTGTGCGCCTCCGTGGCTGCGGCTGGCATGCTGACCCTTGCGCCGGACGAAGACGGCGAGCGCGGCGCCATCGTCATGACGTCCTCCACCGCCTCCCAGGATGGGCCCGCCGCCACGGCGGCCTATGTCGCCGCCAAGGCGGGCATCAACGGCATGACATTGGCCATGGCGCGCGACTTGGCGCCGGAGGGCATTCGGGTCAACACCATTTTGCCGGGCAACTTCGAGACGCCGCTGCTCGATTCCGTGCCGGAGGACTACAAGGCTGGTATGCGCAGCTGGAACCTGCACCCCAAGCGTTTCGGCAAGCCAGCCGAGTACGCCTCCCTGGCGTTGCAGCTCATCGAGAACAGTTACTTCAATGCCGCCCTGCTGCGCCTGGACGGCGGCGCCCGCGTCTGATTCAACCGAAAGGAAAAACCATGGCCCATTTGTACGATCTGCCCGAAGGCATCCAGGTCACTGCCGAAGGTGGCTTGCGCATCATCACCCTCAACCGCCCGGACGACCTGAACGCCTCCACCACCGAGATGCTGTTCGGCTACCCCAAGCTGTTCCGCGCGCTGGCCGAGGACCCGGAGGCGCGTGTCGCCATCCTCACGGGCGCGGGCCGTGCCTTCAGTGCCGGTGGTGACATGAACCACTTCGTCAAGACGCTGGACGACGCTGAATTTGCCCGTTCCGTGCAGGAAAATGCACGCCGCACCATCCATGGTTTCATTGACGTGCCTATTCCCATCATCGCCGCCGTGAACGGCCCGGCGGTGGGCTGGGGCGCGACCATGGCCACGCTGTGCGACATCGTGCTCATGTCGGAAAAGTCCTTCATGGCCGAACCGCACATCAACATCGGCCTGGTGGTGGGCGATGGTATTTCCGTGTCCTGGCCGCTGTACACCAGCCTGTTGCGCGCCAAGGAACTGATCTTCACCGGCGACCGCATCACCCCCCAGCAGGCGGTGGAATACGGCCTGGCCAACCGCGTGGTGGCGCCCGAAAAGCTGATGGACGAGGCCCGTGCCCTGGCCGACAAGCTGCTCAAGCAACCTCGTGAAGCCTTGCGCGAGACCAAAAAGCTGATGAACCGTTACCTGCACATGAGCGCTGCGCAGCACCTCGACGCCACGCTGGGGCGCCAGTTGGCTGCGACCATGAGCGAGGAACACATTGGCATTGCATCGGCTTTCATTGCACAGCAAAAGCGCAACCAGCCGGCCAAGTGAGGTCGAAAATGCCTGTGCCAGCTTTGGTACAGGCGCCCGCCAGCGTGTGTTTCAGGGTTCGGTGACTTGCCCGTCGCATGCGGGCCAGCGAGGCCCGGTACAGCGCGCTGTGCATGCGTGGCATCGTCCTGGCCGGACCAGATGCCGCCCCCTCTGTTGCTGAAGGCCGGTGAAGGTCAATCAATAGAAGCGCCAGCCGCCATTCACGGGCAGCGTCATGCCGGTGACGTAGCTGCTTTGCGGCGAAGCCAGCCACACCGCGGCGTTGGCAATGTCGTCGCCTTCGCCAGCGCGCCCCATGGGGATCAGCGTCACAATGCGCTTGATGCGCTCCGCGTCGAACACCGAGGTCTGCCCGGTTTCCTGGATGAAGCCGGGCGCAATGGTGTTGACCGTGATGCCCTTGGGGCCGAGTTCGCGCGCCAGCGCCATGGTCAGGCCGTGCTGACCCGCCTTGGCTGGGGTGTAGGCGGTGTAGCCAGGCACCGACCCGCCGCTTTGGCCGACGATGGAGCCCATGTTGATGATGCGCCCACCTGGCGCGGTGAGGAAGGGAACCAGTGCCTTGGCCATCAAGAACGAGCCCTTCAGGCTGGCACCCACCACGCGGTCGAAAATTTCTTCGGCTTGCGCCAATGAGGTGCCTTCGGGAATGGTTTCCAGCAGCCCGGCGTTGTTGACCAGCACGTCCACATGGCCGTAGCGTTGGCGCAGCGCATCGGCCATGGCTTCCACATCGGTGCGCACAGCCACATCGCCTGCCAGGGCCCAGGCTTGCGGTCCCAGCGTTTGGGCCGCTTCGGTCAAACGTGCCTGGTTCCGGCCTATGATCGCAACCTGGCAGCCTTCTTCAATGAAACGCCGCGCCACCGCCAGGCCAATGCCCATGCTGCCCCCGGTGACCACCACCACTTTTCCTGCCAAACCGTTACCTGTTGTATTCATCGCGGCATCCTTTTGATGTTTATTCGCAAAGCAGATAGATCATTCTGTGGGCGAATATACTGCAAGACAGCACTGACGCACCAGATGTACGAACATGACCTCTTACCAGCCCGATGACACGCCGCACGACGGCGACAAAGACCGCCAGTACGTGACCGCGCTGGCGCGGGGCTTGCAAATCCTGCGCTGCTTCACCCACGAACGGCCAGCGCTCACGGCGCAGGAAATTGTGCGCATGACCGGGTTGCCGCAGCCCACGGTCTGGCGCTTGTGCCACACCCTGAGCAAAGAGGGTTTCTTGGTCTGTACCGGTGACAGCAACCGCATGACGCTGGGATTGCCGGTGTTGTCCTTGGGGTATGCCGCACTGGTTCGGCAGACCCTGCCGCAGGCCGCCTTGCCGTCCATGCAGGCGTTGACGCAACGGCACCGGCTGGGCATGTCGCTGGCGGTGCGCGATGGCACGGAGATGCTTTACTTGCAGCGCACGCACGGCGACTTCGTGTATTTCAATGACCCGGTCGGTACGCGCCGCCCGCTTGGCATGGTGCCCACAGGGTGGGCTTGTCTGGCGGGGTACGGTGACCAGGAGCGCCAGCGGGTGTTTGCTGCTTTGCAGAAACAAGCGCCGGACAAATGGCCCGCCACAAAAGCCCGCATTGAAAACGCCTTGACTGACTACCAGCGCCTGGGTTGCGTGCTGAGTCTGGGCGTCATGCACGAGCATCTGAATGCCGTGGCGGTGCCCATCCGCTCGCTCAAGAGTGGACAAGTCTATGGCCTGTCGGCTTCCGGGCTGGCGGCCGAATGGCCACGCGAACGGCTCATGACCATCGTGCCAGAATTGCAGGCTTTGGCACGCGACCTTGCGCTGCAGGCTGATTGACCCATACCAAGTATTCACAGGAATTTGTACCATGCGCTCCCAGGTATTCAAGACCCGCATCACCGACCTGCTCGGCATCCGCCACCCGATTCTGGCCGGCGGCCTTGGGCCCAAGGTGTCGGATGCACGGTATGTGGCCTCGGTGGTCAACGCGGGCGGCATGGGCTTCATCGTGGCCGCAGGTTTCCCCGACCCCGATGAATTCCGCGCTGAACTGCGCCTGTGCCGTGAGCTCACCCAAGGCCAGCCGTTCGGAGTCAACCTCTACATTTCGCGCCAAGCCGGCGGAGCCGAGCGGCTGCAGCGCCAAATTGAAATCCTGATCGAAGAAAAGGTGCCGTGCGTGGAAACCGCAGGTGCCAGCCCCGAACCCATCCTGCCCACCCTGAAGCAGGCGGGCATCAAAGTGCTGCACAAGATCCCCGCCCTGCGCTACGCCGAATCGGTGGCCCGCCTGGGGGTAGACGGCATCATCCTCATCGGCAACGACTGTGGCGGGCACCCAGGCATCTACGGCATCAGTTCGCTGGTGCAGGCGGCACGTGGCAGCCAGGTGCTGGAAGTGCCACTGGTCATCGGCGGCGGCGTGGGCACCGGCGCACAACTGTCGGCGGTGCTGGCCATGGGCGCAGACGCGGTCATCATGGGGACCCGTTTGCTGGTGGCCGAAGAACTGTGGATACACCGGGCCCACAAAGAGCGCATGGTGGCCGCCGACGGGACAGAGAGCGTGGTGGTGAAGAAAGCCCTGCGCGACCACCACCGCGTCTGGCGCAACGAGAGCGCCGAAGCCGTGCTGGCGCTGGATGAAGCCAATGTCACCGACTTCGAGCAGTACCGCCCCCACGTGATCGGCAAACTGGCGCACGAGGCCTACCTCACCGGCGACCCGAGCAAAGGCATGCTCGATTACGGTCCGGCGGCTGTGTTCGCGGACCGCATTGAACCCATGGAAGCCATCTTCGACCGTTTCATGGACGACGCCGTTCAGGCCGCAGACCGCCTGCAGGCGTTGCGCACACCCACGCGCTGACAGCGCGTTGCGCGACAACCCGCAAAGAGGGCGTGGACTTTAGGGTTTTTCGGACAGTGTTGTTTGATTTAGTACGATCGTACTAGTACACTTGTGCGTTTGTATGCGGCGTTACCCGGGGCGGGCAAAGCAGCGGCGCGGTACAGAGTTACAAACAGGAGATCAACCCAATGTCTTATTCTGCAGAGCAAAAGGCGAAAGCCCATGCCGTTGTTCAGGCCGCCATCGATGCAGCCATTGCCAGCGGCAAGGAAATCGGTTTGCAAGTATCGGCCTACCACAAGGGCGAGCTGGTCATTGACGCCTGGGGTGGCCTGGCCGATGAAACCACTGGCCGCAAGGTGGATGGCGACACCCTCTTCAATGTGTTCTCGGTGACCAAGGCGGTGGCCGCCACAGCCGTGCACATGCTGGTGGACCGTGGACATATGGCTTACGACGCCACCGTGGCCAGCTACTGGCCGGAATACGGTGCACACGGCAAGGACAAGACCACCGTGCGCGACGTGCTGACCCACCGTGCCTGTGTGCCGCAGATGCCGGAAGACGTGACCACCGAGCGCATGTGCGACTGGGACTGGATGACGAACGCCATCGCCAACCTCAAGCCGCTGGCCGAGCCCGGAACCAAGACCTTGTACCTGTCCATGACCTTTGGCTGGATTTTGGGTGAACTGGTGCGCCGAGCGGACCCGCAGCACCGCTCGCTGGGTCGTTTCGTGCGTGAAGAAATTGCCCGGCCGCTGGGCATCACCGACCTGTGGATCGGCATCCCTGACGAAGTCGAGGGCCGCGTGGCCAAGCTGACCGATGCCATGACGCCGGTGCCTGCAGAGTACCTGCCGCCCCTGTTCCTGGCTTCCATGCCGGCCCCGGCAGCGCTGGTGCCGCCCATTTTTGAACGTCCCGATGTGCGCCGTGCCGAAGTGGCAGGCGTAGGCGGCATTTTCAACGCCCGCAGCGAAGCCCGCTTCTGGGCCATGCTGGCGCAGGGCGGCGAGCTTGACGGTGTGCGCCTGCTGTCCAAAGAACTGGTGGCCACGCTGAACACGCCGCGTGCCAACAGCGAAGAACCCGATCCAGTGATGTTCGGTTTCCCCATTCCCATCACCATCGGCGGTTTCTGGTTTGGCGGCGAATACTCGCCCGTCGGTTCGGCCAAGCACGCCCGCGCGCTGTGCCACCCTGGGCAGGGCGGCTCCATTGGTTGGGCCGACCCGGTGGACCAGCTGGCAGTGGCCATTTGCCACAACAAGATGTTCAACGCCAGCAGCCTGGAAGAAGACCCAATTCTGCCGATTGCCAATGCCGTTCGCGAGGCTTTGGGCTTGTCGTGATTCACCGGCCCGGCCACCTGTGCCGGGCTTGCAAACCATCCAAAACGGGCACGGCCCCTAGCCGGACAGAGGACACACACCATGAACGCCATTCCACGTCTCCAAGACTTTGACGATCCAGCTTACGACCCCTTCCTCTCGGATGAGGCCGCTTTCGGCCCCCACCTGGACCCCTATCCGCGCATTGCCGAGCTGTACAAGCAGGGCGGTCCGGTGCAAGCGCTGGATTACCGGGTGGCCATGGGCTTGCCGCCTGACGTCACCATGGCCGACATGCCGCACTACTCGGTGTTCGGTTACGACGCAGTAGAAGCGGTGTTCAGCAACCCGGAAGTTTTCATCAACAAGCCCTACGAGCGCAACATCGGCATTTCCTTTGGGCGCAGCGTCAGCACCATGGACGGCGCTGAGCACCAGCGTTACCGCCGCATTTTCCAGCGCGCTTTCCTCCCGCAAGTGGTCGCCAAGTGGGGTGACAACCTGGTGGATCCCGTGGTGTCCGACCTGATGGACGGTTTCCGCAACCGCGGCAAGGCCGATCTGGTACAAGAGTTCACCCACCTGTACCCGTTCCACATCATTTACCGTCAGCTGGCTTTGCCGCCGGAAGATGTCAGCCTGTTCCATAAGCTGGCCATCGCCCAGACGGTTGTTTCCTACGACATCCCGCACGGCACGGAAGCCTCGCGCAAGCTGGGCGTGTACTTCAAAGCCCTGGTGGACGAGCGCCGCCGCAACCCTGGTGACGATCTGGTCAGCATGCTGGCCACCACCGAAGTGGAAGGGGAGATGCTGCCTGAAGACATCCTGATTTCCTTCCTGCGGCAATTGGTGAACGCTGGTGGCGACACAACTTACCGCGCGACCAGCATCTTGCTCACAGGCTTGTTGAGCAACCCGGACCAACTCGAAGCCGTTCGCAAGGACCGCTCGCTGATTCCGCGTGCCATTGAGGAGGCGGTTCGCTGGGATGGTCCGGTGCTGGTGCAAACACGCGGCGTGAGCCGTGACACCGAGTTGTGCGGCGTGCACATTCCGGCGGGGGCTTGTCTGGATGTGAACGCAGGCTCGGCCAACCGTGACCCAAGCCGTTTCGAGAACCCGGACCAGTTCAACATTTTCCGTCCGGCCGGTGTGCGCCATTTTGCGTTCTCGTTCGGCCCGCACGTTTGTATTGGCCAGCACTTGGCTCGCGTGGAAATGACGCGTGCTTTGAATGCCATTCTGGACCACATGCCCAACCTGCGTCTGGACCCGGACATGCCGGCACCTGAGATCCGGGGCACAATGATGCGTGTGCCCAAGCACATTCATGTCCGCTTCGGTTGACCGGAGCGTGTGTCATTAGGACTACAGGAGCGATTTGTGTCGGAGAGTCAAGAGAAAACTTTGTTGATCGTCGGTGCGGGCCACGCCGCGGGCGAACTGGCCACATCGGCACGCAACGAAGGCTGGGTGGGCCGCATCGTGATGATCGGTGAGGAGCCGCATCTGCCCTACCAGCGTCCGCCGTTGTCGAAAGCCTTTTTGGCTGGCGAGGTGGCGGTGGAAGGACTCTTGCTCAAGCCCCAGGCCACTTACGACAAGGCGGGTGTTGAATTCATTGGCGCTGCGCGTGTGACGCAGATCGACCGTGCCAACAAACGTGTGGTGCTGGCCGATGGCCGCACCCTGGCTTACGACAAACTCGCCCTGACGACCGGTGGCCGGGCCCGCCGCCTGACGGTGGATGGCGCGGCACAGGCCGAATCGGTCAGCAACTTCCACTACCTGCGCACCCTGGCCGATGTCAGCCGCATTCGACCGCAATTCACGGCGGGTATGCGGCTGGTCATCATTGGCGGTGGTTACGTGGGTTTGGAAGTAGCGGCGGTGGCCGTCAAGCACAAACTCCAGGTCACCGTTCTGGAGTCGTTCCCGCGCGTGCTGGCACGTGTCACGGCACCCGAAGTGTCTGCTTTCTACGAACAGGTGCACCGCGCTGCGGGTGTGGAGCTGCGCACCGGTGTGACCGTGAATGGCTTTGAGTTCGATCCTTCTGGCGACGCCGTGAGTGCCGTGGTGTGTGGCGATGGCACCAAGGTGGCGGCAGATCTGGTCATCGTGGGCGTGGGGCTGGTGCCCAACGTCGAACTGGCCGAAGCAGCGGGTTTGAAGGTGGACAACGGCATTTTCATTGACGAAGGCTGCCGTACTTCCGACCCGGACATCGTGGCGGCCGGTGACTGCACCAGCCAGTTCAATACCTACGCCGACCGGGTGTTGCGACTGGAATCGGTGCCCAGCGCGCTGGAGCAAGCCCGTACCGCTGCTGCCAGCCTGAATGGCAAAACACGCGCACAGAACCATGTGCCATGGTTCTGGTCGGACCAGTACGACCTCAAGCTGCAAATGGTGGGCCTGTCGCAGGGTTACGACCAGCTGGTGCTGCGCGGCAAACCGGACAACCGCAGTTTTGCGGCGTTCTACCTCAAGCAGGGCCGGGTGATTTCGGTGGATGTGGTCAACCGTCCACCGGATTTCATGATGGCCAAGCGTTTCGTGGCCGATGGGCTGGCGGTTGATCCGGTCCGTCTGGCTGACGAATCTATTCCTCTCAAGAGTCTGCTGCCCGCCTGAAAGCGGCGGATGATCAATTTCCCAGAGTCAGTATGCCTAAGATCACATTCATTGAACACAACGGGTCAGAACACACCGTGCAGGCCGATATCGGCCAGTCGGTGATGCAGGCGGCGCGCAACAGCATGGTGCCGGGCATCATCGCTGATTGCGGGGGCACTTGCTCCTGCGCCACCTGCCATGTCTATGTGGACCCTGCCTGGGTGTCGCACATGCCCGCAGCGCAGGCGAATGAAATCGACATGCTCGAATGTGTGGTGCATCCCGGCGAAAACGGCCGCTTGAGCTGCTGCATCCACATGACGCCGGAACTGGACGGCTTGGTGGTCAGGCTGCCCGAATCGCAAACCTGACCACATCCTGTT
Organism: uncultured Macromonas sp.; assembly: GCA_964420415.1. GTDB lineage: Bacteria > Pseudomonadota > Gammaproteobacteria > Burkholderiales > Burkholderiaceae_C > CAYQTH01. The sequence goes on from CAYQTH010000002.1 coordinate 43,619, forward strand.
GCGCAGTTGACCTGCGCACAGGTCAAGTCTCCAGAACCACCTTGCCGCTGAGCCCGCCCGCTTCCACCAGGCGGTGTGCTTCGGCGGCTTTTTCTATGGGCAGCCGGTGGGCGATCTGGACCGGGATCTTGCCCGTTGCGACCTGGGCCAGCAAGCCGGCCAGACGCTGTCCGTCGGGGTGCACTGCAATGAATTCGGGCGTGGCGGGCAGGCCGGCCGGGTCGATGGGGGTGGTGGCGGCAGTGCAGATGCGCCCGCCGGGCCGCAGGTGGCGGCAGAGCTGCGCCACGGCCGGGCCGCCCACGGTGTCGAACACGGCATCGAATGGGGCGCCTTGCCAGTCTTCCTCGCCCAGAATCACCACTGCTGATGCACCCAGCGCCAGCGCCGCCGCTTTGTGCTTGGCGCGAACGGCTGCTACCACTTTGGCACCGCGTTGCAAGGCGGTGAGCAGCCCCGCGGTGCCGACCGAGCCAGTGGCCCCTGTGATCAGCACGGTTTGTCCGGCGGTGGGCTGGAGTGCTTCGTCAATCACCTGGGCGCCCGTCAGCATGGCACAAGGTACCGCGGCAGCGCGGGCGAAATCCAGGCCATCGGGCAGCTTGGCGGCCGAGTCAGCTTCCAACACCACCTGTTCGGCGTACCCGCCTTTGGTGACAGGGTTGAGCAGTGCTGCCACACGGTCACCAGGGGCAAAACCGGTCACGCCAGGGCCCACGGCCAGCACCGTGCCCGCCACGTCGTAGCCCAGAATGTGGGGCAGGGGGATGGGGACCAGGCTGGCAAACATGCCGGAGCGCCACTTGTGGTCGGCGGGGTTCACGGCGGCTGCCGCGATCTTCAGCAGCAGTTGGCCTGCTGCAATCTCCGGTTCCGGAACATGGACGAGTTTGAGCACGTCGGGGCCGCCGTACTGATCAAAAACAATGGCGCGCATGGCTTGTCGTTTCCTCTGGGGTGGTCAGTCAATTAAAGTAAGGGCAAGGTCTGTTGACCTGCGCATTGTTTCATTAAAACCTGGAGACTGGTGATGAGTGTTTTGGCCGATTACCGTGATAAATACCGCAACATTGCTTTCGAGCGGCGTGACGGCATATTGCAGATGACGCTGCACACCGATGGCGGTCCGTTGCTGTGGGGCGCGACACCGGGCAGCATTCACGAGCAGTTGGGGCATGCGTTCTACGACGTGGCGCATGACGATGAAACCCGCGTGCTGATTTTCACGGGCACCGGCAATGTGTTTTGCACGTCTCCCAACCCGGCTGAATACGCCATTGAGCCGACAGGGCAGACGTGGTACCGGTTGATTCGGGAAGGCAAGGACTTGCTGCTGCAGTTCCTGGATGTGCATGTGCCGGTGATCTCGGTCATCAACGGCCCCGCGACCATCCACCCGGAACTGCCTGTGTTGGGGGACGTGGTGCTGGCCGCAGACGATGCCGTTTTGCAGGATTCGCACCTTCCGCAAGGGGTTGTGCCTGGCGATGGCGCTCATGTGATCTGGGAGCACCTGCTGGGCATCAACCGGAGCCGCGCCTTTTTTTACAAAGAGCAGATCATGACGGCGGCAGAAGCACAGGCCGCAGGCGTGGTGTCGGAGGTGCTGCCGCGCGACAAGCTGTTGCCTCGCGCGTGGGAGATCGCCTCGGCGCTGGCACAGAAACCGTTGCAAACCTTGCACTACACGCGGGCCTTGCTGACCCAGCCCATCAAAAGACGCATGGTGGACGAATTGGGCCACGGCCTTGGGGTGGAATACCTGGGCCTGATGGCGGCCATGGAAGGCATGAAACGCTGAGGTGCTGTTCACGCATGGGCCGAGAGTCTGCGGGCCAGCCAGCGCACCAGGGCGCCGATGACGGGCAGCTTGGCATAGAGTTCTTCTGCTGTGTCCCAATAGTCACGGTGAACAGCCACGCGGCCATCGGGCGCAAAGGTGAGTTGTGTGGCGCCGCGCACAGTCAGCACGCCCTGGGGGCGGTCGATGTGGAAATCCCAGGTCAACCAGGCGTGCTCATTCAGGGTCATCGAATGGTGCACCACAAAGCGTGGGTTGGTGACCGTTTCAAACATGTGCCTGAACACGCGTTCTATGCGAGGCAGGCCGGTCACATCGTTGAACGGGTCTTTGAAATGGGCTTGCTCTGCATAGATGGTGTTCAAAGTGCTCAGACTGGCTGGGCTGATGGATTCGAAAAAAGCAACCACCTGGGCGGTACGCGGGTCGATGCTGGTCGGCGCTTCAGCAGGGCATGCGGTGTTCGCAGGGGAGGAAGCTAAGGGCATGGCGGTCGGCCTCACAGCCCGGTGGTGCGGCGCACCAGGGCGAAATAAAGTTTGTTGGGCAAGTGTCGCAGCAGTTTCAGCCATACCGTGAAGCGACGCGGAAAGTGGATTTCAAACGCACCGCGTGCCCAGCCTGCCAGGATGGCCTGGGCGGCTTGCTCGGGGGTCAGCAAGGCAGGCATGCTGAACTGGTTTTGTGCTGTCAGCGGCGTGGCCACGAAGCCTGGGTTGATCACGGACACGCCTATGCCGAGGTCGTGCAGGTCCAGGTACAAGGTGTCTGCCAGATGCTGCAATGCAGCCTTGGTGGGGCCGTAAGCCAGCGATTGGGGCAGCCCTCGGTACCCAGCCACGCTGGCCACCAGACTGAGGTGACCGTGGCCTTGACGTTGGAGCACAGGCAAGACCGCATCCAGCAGGTACAATGCGCCCGTCACGTTGACTTGCTGGTGACGCAGGGCCTCGTCCAGATCGAAGGAGGTGGCGCGCATGGCGCGGTAGTGTCCGGCACAGTACATCACCAGGTCGATGCGTCCGGTTTGTTCGATCAGTGTTTGTGTGACTCGGGTCACCTCGGCGCGGTCGGTTACGTCCAGCGGCAGGGCGGTGCTGCCGGGGTGCTCCTGGACGAAACGGGCCAATGCGGTGGCAGAACGGGCCGAGACAACCACCCGTGCCCCGGCGGCATGCAGGGCTTTGGCCGTGGCCTCGCCGATGCCGCTCGAGGCCCCCACGACCCACGCGGTGCGGTTGTGCCAATCGGTGATCCGGGGATTGAGCGACATGGCGATCTCAGGGTTTGGTGAAAGACAGGGTGACTTCGCCCAAACGGATGCCGAACTTGCTCATGACCGCCTTGTTGAGCATGGTGGTCTCATCCATCAGGTACATCCAGTCGTCAAATTGCACATGCCAGACCTGCCCATCGACCGGCAGGGCCAAGGTGTAAGCCCAGCGGAAGGCGTTGCCCGATGCCTGGCCTTCGGCTGTGCCAACCACATCGTCGGCATGGCCTGTGTAATGGCCATTGCCGTGGTCGGTCAGGTGCCAGATGCGCGTTTGCCGGGTGCCGTCGCTGTAGGTAAAGCGCTCGTCCAGCATGCCCTGGTTGCCGTTCCAGCTGGCCTGCATCGCCACCACGAAGCGTTTGACCACGCGGCCGCTGCGGTCGGTGAAGATGCCGTGCGCTTGTATGGGGCCGTTGAAGTAACGCTTGAGGTCGAGGGCTGGCTGTTCCTGGGCATAGTCTTGCACCTGCGGGGCGGCACAGCCGCTGAGCCAGAAGCTCGGCAGCAGCACGGCAAACCACAACGCAAGCAAGCGCAGAAAGGTGGTGCTGAGGGAGTTCATGCTTGTCCTTTCAGTGCAGGGTGGCGGTGCATGGCTCGCCACAGCGCGAAGGCAGCCAGCATCTTGAAGATACAAGGCAGCAAACCGTAGGCCATGGCCAAGGCGAGCTGGTTGTCGGGCGTGTGGCTTCCGGTTTCGTAGCCAATGGCCGCCAGCAATGGCAGCGCAAGACCAGAGGCCAGTGCGAGATTGAGCTTGGTGGCGGCGGTCCACCAGCCAAAGAAGCGGCCTTCGCTTTTTTGGCCCATGCCCACGTGGTGAATCACGCCAGTGAGCAGCGCACCGGGGATGGCCAGATCGGCGCCCAGGGTCAGTCCTGTCAAAAGACAAACTGCTTCGAAAGCCCATGCATCGCCTGCACTTAGCCATGGCACAACACAGAATGCCGCCACGCTCAGGCCCATGCTGACCAGCCAGGCGGGTGCCAGGCCCCATCGTTTGACCAGCTTGACCCACACAGGCAGACCACAGGCTGCTGCCAGAAAGTAGCTGCTCAGGAACAGGGGCTCCCAGCTGGGTGCTTGCAGCGTGTCGCGCACGAAGAATGGCATCAGCGTGGCCGGTATGGCACTGGCTGTGCCGTTGAACAGGAACACGGTCATCAGTGCCACGAAGGCCGGTGTGCGCCAAGGAGAGGTGTCGCCTGTCCCGGTACGTTCTGGCATGGCCAAGACCGTGGGTGGCGCTGTTTCATGCACAGGCAAGGTTTGGTGCAGCAGCCACAGGCCCAAAGCCAGCGTGAGGGCCAGCACTGCGCTGGTGGCATGCAACCCCAGCCACGTGGGAAGAACGCTGGCCAGCAGCACGCCTGCGACAGCCGCGCCTTCGCGCCAGGCGACCAGACGCGCACGCTGCTCGGCTTGTCCTCCCCAGCGTGCTCCCCAAGCCTGGTGAACCATGGAAATGAGGCTGTAAGCGAGGTACGTCAGCAGCAGGGCACAGGCCAGCCAGCTCAGCAAATGGGTGTGTGTGGCAGCCACAGTGGCGGGTGGTGCCCACAGGGCGGCAAATCCTGCGGTCAGCAGCACGGAGGCCAGTGCTGCAGCGGCCCAGCTGCGGCGCGGGTGCCGGGCGAAGAGCAGGTCGACCCCATGCCCAATGCGTGGGTCCAGCACCGCATCAAACAGACGAGTGAACAACAGCACGGCACCCAGCGTGCCCAACGGCACGGCGTAGTGTTCCGCATAGTAGCGGGGCAGGGTCACATACAGTGGCAGTGATACGAAAGCCAATGGCAGGCCCAGCAGGCCGTAACGCCATCCTGTGCCATGCGTGTGGATGTCAGGCATGGCCGATCAGCGCCTTGCGCAGTGCGGGGGCGGATGTTAATGGAGACAGCCAGATGCCAAAGAACAACCGGGTGAAGGTTTTGTCTTGCGTGGCGGCTGTCTGCTGGCCGTTGAAATAGAAACGCACACCGCCACCCCCATCGTGCAGCCCTGTCAGGCGGTCTTGTGCGCCGACATTGGGAAAGGCCTGGGTCATGAGTCCGAGCCAGGCTTTGGACTGGGCGTCGCTGAACTCTCCCACGCGGCGCATTTCGGCAATCGAACGCTCCGCAATGGCCTGGCCTTCGAGCTTGCGTGCGTATTCGAGCTCCAGCGCAAAGGGCAGTTGGTCGTAGCGTTCAGGGTCAAACGCAGGCGCAGTCCACAGCCGTGCCTCGTAGACCAGCAGGCCAAAAAAGCGCAGCGGCGCACGGCCCCGCAACTGGGCCTGTTTCAGGTCAGATGCCACCTCATCGGGGACGGCTGGCGGGACTGGGGTGGCGAGAGTGTTCATGGTGGGGATTCCAGTGGCGCACAGTGCTGCCAGGGCGCACAGGGTCTGGCGACGGCTGGGGGCGTGGTGGCTGCGAAGCATGGTGGGGCGGTTGTCAGTCTGGACGGCGCAGGGTGAACTGCATGACATCGGTGTTGCCGTGCTCGAACGCGGCTTCGCAGTAGGCGAGGTAGAAGGTCCAGATGCGGGCGAAGCGGGCATCAAAACCCAGTTGTCCAATTTCCTGTTCCCTGTGCAGGAAGGCGTGGCGCCAGCGGCGCAGGGTTTCGGCATAGTCGGGGCCAAAGGCCAGGCGTTTGTCCACCACCAGTCCGGCCTGGCGAGCCATGGCTTCAAACCCCGTTGGGCTGGGCAGCATGCCGCCGGGGAAGATGTACTGCTGGATGAAGTCGCTGGATCGGCTGTAGCGCTCGAACAGGTCGTCGCGGATGGTGATGGTCTGGACGCAGGCGCGGCCACCGGGCTTCAGACAACGCTTGACGGTGTCGAAGTAGCTCGGCCAGTAAGACTGGCCTACGGCCTCGAACATCTCGATGGAGACGATGGCATCGAACGGATCGTTTTCGTGCAGTGGGGCCAGGTCGCGGTAGTCCTGGTAGCGCAGGTCAGCCAGGTGGCTCAGGCCCGCGTCGCTCATGCGGCGCTGCGCCCAGGACAGTTGCTCGGTCGATAAGGTCACGCCGGTGACATGGGCCTGCCGTTCGCGGGCGGCTGTTTCGGAAATGGCGCCCCAGCCGCAGCCGATTTCCAACACACGGCTGCCTTGGGTCACGCCGGCTTCGTCCAGGGCGCGGCGCATCTTGGCCATCTGGGCGGTGTTCAAGTCTGCATGGGCCAGTGTATCGGCTTGCCGACCTTCAAACCAGGCACTCGAATAGTTCATCGACGGGTCGAGCCACATGCGGTAGAAGTCGTTGCCCAGGTCGTAGTGGGCATGGATGTTCTTGGCGCTGCCCTCGCGTGAGTTGCGGTTCAGCCAGTGCTTGACGCGGTACAGCAGCGAGCCCCACCACGAGCCATACACCACATTTTCCAGGTGGTCTCGGTTGATGATGAACAGTGACAGCAGCGCACTCAGGTCGGGGGTGTCCCAGTCGCCATCGATGTAGCTTTCGGCAAAGCCTATGTCGCCTGACCTGAGTGTGCGTTCGAACACGCGCCAGTTGTTCAAGCGCAACGTGGCGCGCACGCCGGGGATGTCGTCGTGAACATGCGCGGATGTCGGAAAACGGCTGTGGCCACCTTCGGGCCATTCGATGTCCAGGCGGCCATGCTGCAACCTGTCGAGCAGCCGAAACACCCGTTGGGCCGAGGCCGACGCACGGGCTGGTTGTGTGGAACGGGCGCAGGGGGTTGATGCGGTGGAGTTCATCGGGAGACGAAGCGCTCAGGCGCAGCAGGTTTGTGGAAAAACGGCACGCGTTTCAGGAACAGGTGCAATGCATGCCAATGGATGCGTGCGACCACGCCCAGCGTCATCAAAGGCGTGCCCCAGAAGGCACGGAGGGCGTTGCGAAGGGTGTAGGGCTCCAGTTGACCGCTGATGCTGGTCTGCAGCAACGGCCCCTGGGCGTCGTGCAAGTCCACGCGCGACGCAATGTGCGTGTCTGTGCGTGTGAAGCGAAAACGGTAGTGGCCTTCAACAGCGCAAAAAGGCGAGACGTGGAAGACCTTGTCGGCTTGCAACTCCTGCCCCCACTGCATGTTTTCACCGCGGAGCAAGTAGCAGTGGCGTTCGCCAAAGGTGTTGTTGACTTCTGCCACGATGGCGGCCAGTGAGCCATCGGCGCGGTGCGCAAACCAGAAACTCACCGGCTTGAACACATGTCCCAGCACGCGCGGGTAGGTCTGAAGCCAGATTTCACCGTTGGCATCGTCTATGCCTTCGGACTGCAGCAATCCTTCGAACCACGCCAGTGCATCAGGGCCGCCCGCGCCGTGGTCCCGGTCAGTGAACGTGATCCAGCCAAAGCGGCGACGCGGTACGCTCCAGCCCTGTTGCCTGCCTGAGCGCATGGGAAGCATCAGGAAGTAGCTGTTGTGCCTGAAACTGTGTTGAGCCGGGCGCAGCCGCTGATGCCAGACCGTGCCGCGACCGATCAAGGCTTGCGGGGCAATGGTCAGCGCAACTGGAACAGGGGTGTGCATGGTCAACCTTTGAACCAGGGGGCTTGCTGGATCAGCTTGGCAGCCCGCAGGCCCGCCTGGAAGCCGTCTTCGTGAAAGCCGTAGCCGCACCAGGCGCCGGCGTACCAAATGCCCTCTGTACCTTGTATGGTGTGGAGTTGCGCCTGGGCATTGATGGCCGCCTGGTCGAACACCGGGTGGTCATAGGCGATGTCCCGGATGACGGTGGTTGGGTCGGGTTCACGCACGGGGTTGAGTGACACCACCACGGGCTTTTGCCAGGGCAGGGGTTGCAGCACGTTGATGAGGTAGTGCAGGCAAACCTGCGACTGCTCGGTGTCTGCCTGGGCTGCGCGCTCGTAGTTCCAGGCGGCCCAGGCGGAGCGTTTCTGTGGCAACAGGCGCGTGTCGGTATGCAGCACGGCACGGTTGGGCTGGTAGCGTATGGCGCTCAGTAAGTCGTGTTCAGCCGATGTGGCTTGGGTGCCGAGCAGCCGCAAGGCTTGGTCGCTGTGGCAGGCCAGCACCACACCGTCAAAGTGCTCCTCGCCTTGTGCCGTGTGTACGGTGACTCCTTGCGCTTGGCGGCTCACGGCCAGCACCGGCGTGCGCAGCCGAACATCTTTGATACGCGTCAACATCTTGTGCACGTACTGGCGCGAACCACCTGTCACTGTGAACCACTGCGGCCGGTTGGCCACCTGCAACAGGCCGTGGTTGTGGCAGAAGCGGATCATGGTTGCCATCGGGAACTGCAGCATTTGTTCCGTTGGGCAGGACCAGATGCAGGCCACCATTGGCAGGAAGTAGTCCTCCCGGAAGGGCTGGCCGAAGTGGTGCTGGTCCAAAAAGGTGCCGATGGGTTGCGTCAACACAGCATCACCGCCTGCATCGGCGATGGCCGTGGTGAGTTTGTTGAAGCGCAGGATGTCGCGCAGCATGGACCAGAAACGTGGACGCAGCAGGTTGCGGCGTTGTGCGAACACGGTGTTGAGTGAGTGCCCGCTCCACTCGATGTTGCGCTGCCCCGGCCCTTGCGGCGACTGCACCGAGAACGACATGTCGGATGGCGACCGCATCACGCCCAGTTCGTCGAACAGGGCGATCAGCCCAGGGTAGGTGCGTTCGTTGTAAACCAGAAAACCCGTGTCCACCCCGTGCGTGATGCCGTCGAGGGTCACGTCGACCGTATTGGCATGCCCGCCAAAGTGCGTGCCCGCCTCGAACACCGTGACTTGGTGGTCTGAGCCGGGGGCAGACAAGTGCCAGGCTGCGCTCAGGCCGCTGATGCCGGAACCGATGACGGCGATGCGGGACATTTGATGCTCCATGTGTTTGTACTTTGAAGTACAAAATAAATACCAATTAGTTCATATCATAACCAAACAGTATCCATTTTGGTCAGTGTGGTTTTATTCGAAGGCGCGAGCGTCTACAATGACCCCATATGGCAAGGCTTTCATACAAGGAACAGGTTCAGCGCGTCAGGGAAGACGCCATCGTAGAGGCGGTCAACCGCCTGCTGGCGACCAAAGGCTATGACGCCATGACGGTTGACGAGGTGGCCGCCGAAGCGGGTATGGCCAAGGCCAGCGTGTACAAGCACTTTGCTTCGAAAGAAGACTTGGCCGCCGCTGCCATGGTGCGGGCGCTTGACCGGGCCGTGGCATTTGTGGATGGCCTGCGAGAGCGCCCGGAGGTTCTGGCCATAGACCAGCTCAAGGCGGTGGCGGGGTGGGCCATCACCAGTCAGCTCGAAGGCGAAATGCCTTCCTTGCCGTCACAAAACTCGTCTTTGTCGAATTCCTTGCAAGCCAATGAGGCTTACATGGACCGGTTGGTCAACCTGAGCAACAAACTCAGCACCTGGATCACCCAGGCCCAGACCAGTGGGCAGATCAACCCCAGCTTGCCTGCCGAGATGATGCTCTACATTTTGTTTGCGCGTGCCTGTGACCCGGTGGTTGGCATGCTCAAAGCTTCAGGGATGTACACCCATGAGCAAATCCTGGCGTGGGTTACCACGGCCACGTTCGATGGTGTGCGCCCGCTGAATTTGTCCATGAACTGAGGTGCCCGTAGGTTGCTCGATGCTGCTTCCAGGGGTGGGTTTGGGAGGCACGGTTACCGGATTCGAGTTGGGAAAGTGCCATGAAAAAAGCCAGCGTGATGCTGGCTTTTTTCGTCATTGCACAAGCTTCAATAGCTGCGACGGTTACCTTCGTAACCTCCGCCGAAGCCACCGCTGCGAGGCGGGCGTGCTTCCATTGGGCGGGCGATGTTCACCGTCAGGTCACGGCCCCCCATGTTTTTGCCGTTCATGCCATGGATGGCAGCCTCGGCTTCTTGGCTGCTGGACATCTCGACAAAGCCAAAGCCCTTGGACCGGCCAGTGTCACGTTCCATCATCACCTTGGCAGATTGCACCTGGCCAAAGGAAGAAAACTGTTGTTGCAGATCGTCATCACGAACCGAGTAAGACAGGTTGCCGACGTAAAGTTTGTTGCTCATTTTGGAGCCTTTCAGAAAAAATGCGCCTTGCGAAAGAATCGAGCGCAGGGGAGAAAACAGAATGTTCAGGGGGTGGTGCTTGCGTTTCCACGCCAGCACCGCTGGGTGGTCACGCCAACGAGTCAGGATTGATCAGCCAGTAGCGCCCTTGCGCCGCTGCGTACATCAGTGCGCTGTCCTGGGTTTTGAATTCAGGTTTGAAGGTGTAGATGCGGTCGGGCGTCTGGCCCCCTTCATGCTTGCGGATGGAGAGAAGGGCGGTGTGGTGACCAGCGTCGTGTGAACGGCTGAGTGGGGTGATCCGAAAATGGCCGACGGCAAACGGATGCGAAGAAACAAATGACATTAAAACCAATGGTGTTCGGGCACTTGTGGCCCGGAGTCATGCCGTCACAAAGGGCAACAGAACATGGTGTTGGCGACGGCGTAAAGGTCACCAGAAAAAAGCTTGCCGAGGGGAAAGTCAGACCACCAGTCGGGTGCCCTGACCGGCAGGGGTGGTGGAGGTGTGCGGTGTTGGGGTACCGCTGCCCAAATCAAACTTGGCTGTAACAAAGGAAAGCAAAATCGCCACAGCAGGCTTAATGTAACCGCATGCGGGGAATCGCACAACAACTATTTGAATAGGTCTGATCGGGGCATGAAGAAGTATCACGAGGAACTGGGCACTGCTTCGACTCAGATTGCTTTGAGGCCTTGCGTGCAACCATTCATCGATCGCCATTGCTTGGCATCGATTCAGTCGAAGTGCACACGCGATCGCGGCCAGCATGTTTTGCTGCATAGAGCGCAGCGTCCGCACGGGCAACCAAGTCTTTACCTGCATCCCCTGCGAGGTAGGATGCTACGCCCATACTTGCGCTGATGTGCTTCACACCAGCGAATGCGTGGGCGCCGATGGTGCTGCGCAGGCTCTCTGCCAGCGATAGCGCCCCATCCATTGAGGTGTGCGGGCAGATCACGATGAATTCCTCGCCGCCCCAGCGCCCGAGGATATCGATTTCACGCGTTCTGAGACGCAACAGTTCGGCCAGTGTGACCAGCACCTGGTCGCCGACTTGGTGACCAAACGCATCGTTGACCTTTTTAAAGTGGTCCACGTCCAGCATGATCACACTCAGTGGCTGGCCAGTGCGTTGCGCCCGCTGGATTTCGGTGTCCAGTGCCTGGTCAATCTTCAGCCGGTTGTACAGCCCGGTCAGCTGGTCCGTGACCGACAGCCGGGCAAGTTTCCGGTTCAGGCGGCTGAGCTTCCGGTTCCAGTAGAAAACCACTATCAAAAGCACGGCGGCGGCGGCCACCACTTTCCACAGCAACCGGTAGTCGATGCCTTGTTGCACCTGTATTGCCACATGGCGATTGGATATGGCTTCGCGTTCTTGCGGCGTGATGGTACGCACACCCTTGTCAAGAATGGCAAGCAACAACGGCTCATTTTTCAGCACCCCAACACGCAACTGGTTGGTGAACTGTGGTACCTGGCCCGCGATTTTCAGATTGAACAGACCTTCTTTCTTGATCGCATAGGCGGCGACGATGAGTGAGCGAATCGTCAAGTCCGCCTTGCGTGCCGACACCAACGCCACCGACTCGCCTTCGCTGGCCGTCAGGATCACACGAAGGTTGGGAAATTCGCTCCGGATCCGTTCTTCGACCATGGTGCCCCTGGGCAGGGCCACGCTTTCATTGGTCAAGCCGTGGAGGTCCGCGACAAATGGATGCTCCTCGCGTGCGACCACGATGTTCGGGTCATGAAAAATCGGCTCTGTGAAGCGCAGCCACGCTTCGCGCTGAGGGGTCTGGTTCAGAAAACTCATGATCTGGCAGCGACCAGCCTTCGATGCCGCCAGACTGTCATCCCAGCTTTTGACCGGATGCACCTCAATGCGCAAACCCACTCTTTGCGCCACAAGCTGCACCAAGTCGGCCGCAATGCCCTCGTGCACTCCTTCGGGTGTGATTCGCTCGAACGGTGCCCAGTCGGGGTCGACACACATTTTGATGCCGGCAGATTGCTGGATGTACGCCTGCTCTTCGGGTGTGAATGCGACGGTCGCCGTTTGGGCCGATACCCCCGAAACAGGCGCCAGGAAACTGGCAGAAAGCAGTGCAATTGAAGCAAGCACCCGCCGTTTTTGCATCAGGGCTGAGCCAAGGTACGTTGCGCCAAAAGGAATCATCTCCACCATGTGTGCATTATCTGTGAGAGTCGCTGGTGTCTACCTTGCGATACACACAGCAAGGCCTGGTTCAGGCATGCCGGGCATGTTCCCATTCCGGGTGGTGCGGTGAAACAAGCATGGCCAGACGGTCACTGTAGCTGAGACTGGCAACTTGGCCCGATGAGCGGTTTTTCCGTTTGACAAGTGACGATTGAATACGCTACATTGGTGAACATATATTCACTCTTGTGTAAGCCATGGCCACCGACAAACACCTCAATGCCCTGCGCACCTACTGGAAGGAACACAAAACCTTCCCGTCCATGGCGCGCCTTGCCGACGTGCTGGGGCTGGCGTCTTCGGGCGGGGTGTTCAAGGTCATTGGCCGCCTGGTGGAGGCTGGTTTCCTGGAACGGGTCGATGGCCGCATCGCCCCCACGCGAGACTTCTTCGCCCTGCCGGTGCTGGGCAAGGTGCGTGCTGGCCTGCCGCAGGAAGAAGACCAGACCGCTGGCCTGGAAATGGTGGGGGTGGAAGACTACCTGATCCGCCACCCGGATCGCACGGTGTTCTGTAAGGTGCGCGGCGATTCCATGCGCGACGCTGGGATGCTCGATGGTGACATGGTGGTCGTGGAGCGCAACCGCCCAACCAAGGCCGGTGACATCGTGGTGGCCTTGGTGGACAACGAGCTGACTGTGAAGTACCTCTACCCACACAAGGGTGGCTGGATGCTCCGACCAGCGAACCCCGACTACCAGGACATTTTCGCTCAGCAATCACTGGAAGTCGTCGGCGTGGTGGTTGGCTTGTTCCGCCGTCATGACTGATCGCCCTGAGCTGCCGCAGCCATGGCAGCTGGTCTTGATTGAAAACCCATTTTTGGAGAAATTACCATGAGCCTCAAAGCCTGGATCCGCAAACTGACTGGCAAGGGAGGTGCCCTCAACCGTGCCACCACTGTGAAAGATGTCTGCCGCCTCAACACCATCGCCGTGGCGGCGCGGGTGTCGGTGTTTGAGCTGGATTGATGTCGTGCCCTATACGTCCCTTTCGTCCTGGCAGTGATTGGGTCCATGCCCAGGCCGTGTGGACCAGAGGGACGGGGTGGTCATGGGGGCGCTCTTCCAGAATATGGGCAAGCAGCGATTGCATGCTTGCGACTGATTATGGAGACCGCTTGTCTTTCTGCCCAGTCTTGTTCAGTCATCAAGAGATGTTCCGTCGGGGAACAAATCTGGCGTGGGTCATTGGCTTGGCCGAAGGCCTGGTGACGGTCTTCAGGCGTTCGGCAAAACCACAATTTTCCCGGCCACTTTCCGTTCCATGGGGTACCCGGTATGCTTCACAAGACTGGCGGTTGCAAGCATAGCCACGCCCCAACCAGAATGTGGCATCTGCAGTCCAGCCAGCTGCCCGGAATGGGACCGGCTGTCCTAATCCTCCTGTGTCTCTGCTGTTCCAGCACTTATGCCCTGAACGGGGAGCAGTCCATGTGGAGACTGTTGCCACTCCCACACGCCATAGGCCAACACAGCCACCAAAAGCAAGCATGCTAGCCAGGCATGGTTTTTCTTCACGAGACTGGGGCCGGAACCTTCCATATGCCCTGTCAGCATGGGGAGTGCTTGATTTTTACGTCGTGAAGCACTCAACCCAAGAATCAAGCCAAGGTGTGCAAGCACCACATACAAATAGGTTTCGCCAAAAAATTCATGCACTTCCTCTAACCAATCACCACCAAGGAAGTCACCCCAATCGTTGTAGACGCCATACCCGCTCAGTGTGAGTGGAACGACCATTGCGAGCAGTGCCACCACTGCCAGCGCCATCACGAGATTCTCACCCTGGCGCCAGTTGATTTTGTCCGTTGAGTCTGCTCCCAGCAATGACTGCCACCATGTTGATATGCCAGCCAGTTTGCGCCACAAAGCTCGCAGACTCACCTGTTTCGGTCCCACCAAGCTGTAGACCACACGAAAACCCAGCAGGCCGGCCATTGTGTAGCCCAGTGTCACATGGAGCAGCCGGAATTGTTCGCCGTCCGCAGTGGCGTATGCCCCCAAAAAGCTCAAAGCAAACAGCCAGTGGAACATGCGTGTCGGGGCGTCGATCACACGGCGGCGTGGTTTCGGTATCGATGTTTTCATACTCGTCCTTGAATCCAGTGATGGGGATGCATGCATGGTGTGTTCTCGAATGCAAAGGTTGATGGCTCAATCGTCCCAGGCGCGCAGCCAACGCGCATCCAGACCAGAGGGAACCCGCAAGCTGTCCTCATCGAAGCTGCCCCGCTCAGCGCCTGTATGGCAGGCGGCGCAATTGGCCGCACTTTTGACGCTGGCATGTCTCCACACCGCTGGTTCAATCTCGCGGTGCTTGTGTTGAAACCAGGGGGAACGGGTGATTCGGTCCTGAGGTGGCGCCTCGGTCACGCGTTTATAAGTGCCTGCATTTGCCTGCAGCCAGCCACTGAGTTGCTTCACGGTGGCAGGATCCAGCGAGGCATCGGTGCCATAGTGTTGGTCCAAGCCGTTCATGACACGGACCCAAGATGACTTTGGGAGCAACCCTGGAGGGTAGGCCGTGTGGCAAGCCGCGCATTCCTGTTTGTATGCCTGTGGAACACTGGAGGGCATGACGCGGCCACTGTCTGCCTGGGCACTGAATGCCGCTGTTAAAACCAAGCCAGCGATCACGGCGGCCTGTGTATGTGTGTATAAGCGCATGGAAATCCTTTGGTCCAGATAGGGCGTTAAGGTTGTTGCTTGATGAGGTAGGCCAACACATCGGCTTTCTCGCTGGCACTGCATTCGCGGCTGAACACGTCCTTGCAATTGCGACGAAACCATTTCTCCACCTTGGCACTGTCGGTGAATGCCTTGGGGTTGAAAGCAGGGGCCAGCGGAGCCAGCACCTTGCCGGTGTTGGCGTGCTTGCCGGCTTGGGTAGGCGGTTCACCGTGACACGAAGAGCAAGACCACTCGCCGCCATGCTTGCTGGTGAACAGCATCTGGCCGCGAGCGGCACTGGCGGGCGTACCTGCCTGCGCACTCCAGTGCTGCAGTTGTGCTTGCGCCGAGGTGTCGGCGGCCATGGCCGAGGCCGGCGACATTGCCAAAGCCAGATAACTGGCCAGTGGTAAAACAGCGAATGTGAAAGCGTGATGAAGAAACATGGTGATGAGTCGTGCGGGGTTGGAGGAGGGCGTGCAGGGATATTGCGCCGCCAGCCCTGTACACAAGCTGAACCAGCCGTTCATCTCCCATTCAGATTCGCCTTTCCATAATGCTTTCCATGAACAAGATGCAACGGTCACTGCCCAAGGGCGGAATCTGGTCAAGCCGGCTGAGAAGAATGGGATTTGTCGTCGTTCTGGCAGGCACCTTGGTGGGCTTGTCATTGGCTCATGCGAGCGGTAATGACGACCACGACCGTGCCCGCGAAGCCATGCAATCGGGTCAGATACTTCCTCTGCGTGACGTACTGGTGCAGTTGGAGAAAACCCACCCCGGCAAGGTGCTGGAAGTCGAACTTGAAAGCGACGACGGGCGCTGGGTTTATGAAATCAAGCTCTTGCAATCGGATGGCCGATTAAGCAAACTCAAGCTGGATGCCAAAACGGCTGAAGTACTGAAGGTCAAACGCTGACCGGCATGTTTGCAAAATAAGCTCAGCAACACCTCATTCATCCGGTTCTGTATGCGAATCCTGCTGGTCGAAGACGAAGCTACTTTGCGTGCGCAGTTGCGACTGAGCCTGCAAGAGGCGGGTTACGCCGTCGATGAAGCCGACAATGGCAAAGATGCCCACTTTCTGGGGGACACTGAGTCCTTCGATGCGGTCATTCTGGATCTGGGTTTACCGGTACTGGATGGGTTGACCGTTCTCAAACGCTGGCGTGGCAACGGAAAAACCATGCCGGTGTTGATCCTGACCGCTCGAGATAACTGGCACGAAAAGGTAGCCGGCATTGATGCGGGTGCAGATGATTACCTCACCAAACCATTTCATACCGAAGAATTGCTGGCCCGTTTGCGCGCCCTCATCCGCCGTGCAAGTGGACTGGCGTCGCCCGTGCTGTCCTGTGGGGAACTGACGCTGGATACACGCAGCGGTCGGGTGACGTGGCAAGGCAAGCCGGTGACGCTGACCAGCCATGAATACAAAGTGCTCGAATACCTCTTGCACCGCTCGGGCCAGATCGTTAGTCGCACAGAACTCACTGAGCACATTTATGCCCAGGATTTTGACCGCGACTCCAACACCATAGAAGTGTTTGTGGGTCGTTTACGCAAGAAACTGGTGCCAGAACTGATTGAGACCGTGCGTGGGCAAGGTTATCGCCTGAACCCGGCATGACTGCAGCAGCAGATGCTCCACGCATGCCCTGGTTCCGCAGCTTGGTACCAGGGTCCTTGCAAGTTCGGTTGCTGCTGGTGACGGCGACCGCGTTGGGGCTCGCACTCACTTTGGCAGGTTTTGTGCTCAACAACTTGTTCCACGAGCATGTCCAGCAACAATTCCAGCTCAGTTTGGTTCAGCAGTTGGATCAGGTGACTGCCCGTTTTACCTTGCAAGCGAACGGTCAACCCACCCTGGACCCGAAAACCTTGTCCGATCCCCGGTGGCAGCAGCCTTACTCTGGCCTGTATTGGCAGGTGGATGAAGTGGCCTTGGATGGCAGAACCAAAACGGCAGTCTTGCGTTCCCGTTCCCTGTGGGACAGCAGCCTGCACGCCCCCAGGGACGAGCTGCCGGATGGGACTGTGCATCTGCACGAAGCACGCGGTCCACAAGACGCGCATCTTTTGCTGCTGGAACGTACAGTACGTCTGTCCGATCAGCCTGGGGTCCATTGGCGCATGTTGGTCGGTGCAGATCTCAAAGACACGCACGAGGCTATCGATCGGTTTGGGCGTGTTCTTACAGCGTCACTGGTGACCCTTTTTGTGTTGTTGGTGGTGGTTGCAATTGTGCAATTGGCGATTGGCCTTCGCCCTTTGCGTGTTCTGCAACGTGAACTCCAAGATGTGCAACACGCCGTAAAACCCAATCTGCAAGGGCACTACCCCATTGAAATTCAACCGCTGGTGCATGATTTCAACGAGGTGCTGGATCAGAACCGTCGTGTGGTGGAACGGGCACGCACCCAGGCTGGCAATCTGGCGCACGCCTTGAAAACACCCTTGTCGGTATTGGGTCAGGCCGCCACACATGAGCTGTCGCAGCATGACAGCGAATTGGCTCGTTTGGTTCAGGAACAGGTTGCAACCGCTGGCCGACATATCGACTGGCATCTGGCGCGGGCACGCGTCTCAGCGTCAAGACACTTGCCTGGACAGAGAACCGATGTGATCACCGCATTGAAGGGCCTGATTCGGGTCATGGAAAGGGTGCATGCCGAGAGAGGTTTGACCATTGACTTGTTGAGTGAGCCGGCGCCCGCCGGTTCTTCCATCTTCTTCGCTGGCGAAGAGCAAGACCTCCAGGAGATACTGGGCAATCTGCTTGATAACGCCTGCAAATGGGCCGTTCACCACGTCGACGTGACGGTTGCCCGCTTGGTGCCTTCCGCACAGGTGTGCATCACGATCAAGGACGATGGGCCAGGCATTGCTGCAGAGCATCTGCAGTCTGCAACCATGAGGGGCGTTCGTTTGGATGAGACGGTCCCTGGCAGCGGCTTAGGACTGGCCATTGCCCAAGAGTTGGCCGAGTTGTACGGTGGGCGACTCGTTCTTGACCATGCGCTTCCTACCGGTCTGCAGGCGCATCTCTACCTGCCTATCCCTGGCTCCACCCCAAGCCGTTCCTGAGCAGTGCAGATGTTGACCAGGCAGTGGCAGGATGGACTCTTGAAGTCATGCGATGGTCTGCGGAAGAGGTGGCGGCACTTCACCGGGTGGGTGAGGGGCCCTCAACCTGCCCACCAACCGCTCATCAAACGCGCAGGCTTTTTGCGGGCTCGCACATACCCGCAATGTTCCCAGGCATCCATCGGTGTCACCAAACCGGCAAACACACCGTACCCTTCGCCTGATTCGATCACGCCACCCGCCTGCAGGGTTTCGCCTACTTTGATCGCGCCTGCCGCCACAATGTCTTGTTTTGCGCTCAATCCCCATCCGCATTGAAGATGGGCTCCTCCTTGGATAGAGCCGAACGAAACAACCCCTTGTCTGGCATCAAGTTGTCCTGTAACGACCAAATCGTCCCCCGTTTTGATGCCACCCTGGCAGGTGACGTCCGCTGCTGCGAGCAACCCATGTCCAAAGGTCGCATTCCCGCCAACATGAGCTGCCCCACCGATTTCCGCTCCCCACCCTACACGCAGATGGCCGCAACAGGAAAAATCCTTGTCTACCCGCATAGACCAGTCCACTCGGACATCTGAGCCGATCTTTGCCGTTTCGCCGCAAAAGAGGGAGCCGGCTACACGCAAATCCCCTCCCAGCTGCATCACAGTACCTACACGCACGCCACCCTTGGCGTGTAGAGAACGACCAACACGCAAAATGGAATCGACCTCCAACGTTCCTTGGCATTCGATCGAGCCCGCGAAAACCAGCGCACCGGCACCGAGGTCGTTCACGTGCAGTACATCATCGGTCGGCCCCAACTGATCCAGCAACCAACATGCATCCTCGACCCGCCCATCGTTGACCAAATCGTTCAGCAACGCCTGATACCCACTGAGAAGTTCTTCACGCTTCAAGTACCAGCGGTAACCTTCACTGCAGGGCCGTTTGGATCTGATGAAATCGCGCGTGATGTCCATCCTCTCGGCGATTTTCATGTTTATTTCACCCCCCATTTGGTCCAGTCAAAGACTTTGTGTGATCGCGGTCTGGGCACAATCAACACGTCCGTTTCAAGCAGTCGCGTGATGCGCAGTGCAAAGGGAGTAAAAACACCGCTCCACCATAGTTTTCTTGCCGGCCCACCCACAATCGCTAAATCATGCTGGTTGTCTTGGTGATGGAACACAACTTGATCGATGGCATCCCCTTGGACCACGGTGTGCTTGAAATGCAGGCCAACGACGCCCAATCCCTTGGTAAGACTGGTTAGCGCATGACTGGATTCGACGCGTGCTTTGCGCAAGAAGTGTTCCATCACAATGGACGTGGCACCATCTTTGCTGTCCATGGCCATGGCAGGCAAAACGGCAACATGCAAGATCTCTACCGTGGCGCACGGTGCAGCTAGAAAAACGGCAGACTTGACCAGGGTACCTGAGTCTGCGTCCAACGACACAGGCACCAACAGACTGCGATAGTCTTTGGCCCGTCCAGGACGGACGACCAAAGTCGGCGCAGCGCCCAGCCGCACCAACGGTTCGATCATGCATTGCCTTTCCCAAAACCAGCCCACTTTGGGCGGGCTGTGAGGTATGCAGGTCATCACACTTTGACTGACTTGAGTCCGGAGGTCGTCCAGGGACTGCAGAATGCCGTTCACAACCTCCACAGGCTGACCAAACCGACGGCCCAGCGCACGCGCTTTTCTTTCAAGTCGTGCCAAAGGTGATCCGACCTCGCACGATCCATCCCCGTAGTAGGCCAATCGCAAGCGCACCCCCCGTGCAACGGCCAGGGCTGCGACTTTCTCAAGGTATGAGCTGCTCTGTGCGTCGAGCGTTGTGAGTGCCAACCAATGAGCGCTCATCTATAGCTCCCCATACACGGCGCATTGAGCCCTTGCGGCCACAAATTCAGCTGTTTAAGTCGGCGGTAAGCGTCTTTGGCACTGCGTGCGCGGTAAATCAGCAGGTCACAATTCAGCGCCTCAACCAGACAGCGTTGCGAACCGCTTCGAAAGATTTGCGCAACCCATCCCGAACGGGGCACGAATCCTAAAAGCAATGGCGATCTCGTGCGTGACGCGATTCCAGAAGCTCGCAACACCGCGTTCTTTGTGCCAGGAGAGAAGTCGGTGAACGTCACCACCGTATTGATTTTCATGAAATGATCAGGCAAGACATGGCCAGCCCAGCGGTGCAGGCGGAACAAAAACGTGTGTGTGAACCCGTGCGACTAAGTGATGTAGTCGCCAGTCGCTTCAGGCTGAAAGAGGATGTCCTGGATTTCCAGGGTTTGTTGCTGTCCTGTGGGCGTGACCCAGGACGCCTGGGAGCCCGCCATCCTGCCCAACAGCGCCATACCAACGGGTGACAACACGGAAATGAACCCGTGCTGAGGTTCGGCATCGCCTGGGTAGCACAGGGTCAGTTTCTTCAACTCGCCTGTATCGTTTTTGCGCACAAGCACTTGCGAGTACAAGGTCACAACGTCTGGGCGAACCTCGCATGAGGGAACGACTTCCGCTGAATCCAACAGATCGATGAGTGGGACAGGCGGACGCCCACCATTGAGTTTGTACAAACGCCCGTGATCGAGCTCGGTGAGCCAACGCTCACCATTCAGAGGGATTGACATGGGTTCTCCTGAACGATGTCGATTCGTCAAACGAACGACATCGGTGGCGCTGAGCTATGGGCCCGGCGACAGGAGGTGCGCAATAAAAAGTGGGTTGGGTGTCGCCGGGCTCAAGAATCTGCGGTGGTGTGGCAGATGTTGGCGTCGCCGGTCTGGAGAGTCGAAGCCACGCACACAAGCACGCACGACTCTTTCGAGCCATTGGAAGCGACTTGGTTTGTGATTGACATACGGGTACTTTAGCCAGAGATCGTCGAACTGTCAATCGAGGGTTGCCGCACGCGAGAACCAACTGAGATGAGCGATGTGACCTGTCAATTGAGCGAGCCCCCCCCCCCCATCAAGTCAACAGCGTCACCAAGGCTCCATAGTTGTCAAAGTGGTTGTCGAGGGTATCCAGTGCCTACATCAGCCGTTGGTGCTTCTTCTCTATCCTCAAAGTTCAGTTCGCGTCGCTCCTAGGTCGTGGTTCCTGTTGCAGATCAAGCAGAGGAATAAGGGTAAACCCTATAATCTCAGTGTCCTAAAAAAGGCTAAACGAGACATATCCATGCTGAAACGTATCTCTGTACACGACGCTCGCCTGGGCATGTACGTCCATAAGTTTTGCGGTTCATGGATGGACCATCCCTTCTGGCGCAATAAATTCCTGCTGGAAACGGCTGATGATCTGAAAACCATTCAAGCCAGCGCCATCAAGGAAATCTGGATCGACATCAGTCGTGGTCTGGACGTGCAAGGCACCGCAGAGCTGCACCAGGAAGTCGACGTCGCCGAAGAAGACAATCAACCACCGATCGAACCGATGGTTCATGACGTGGTTCCTACTTCCTCAGCAGTAGAAATGAAGCGGGCCGCCACCATCCTCAACCAAGCGCGCGGCGCTGTGACACAGATGCTGAACGACGTACGCATGGGACGAGCGTTCAACCAAGAGATTGCCCAAGAATTGGCAGACGAAATCACCAACTCTGTGCTCCGCAACGCTCATGCCTTGGTCAGTTTGGTGCGCCTGAAGTCTGCAGACGATTACACCTACATGCATTCTGTGGCTGTGTGCGCCTTGATGGTGGCTCTGGCCAAACAGTTGAAACTGGACGAACCCATCATTCGTCGTGCGGGCTACGCTGGCCTGCTGCACGATCTGGGCAAGATGCACACTCCGCAGGAGATACTTAACAAGCCAAGCCGCTTGACCGACGAGGAATTCGCGGTCGTGCAGAGCCATCCTGTGTCGGGTCATTCTTTCATGAAAGAAATGGGTATCGAAGACGAAATTGCATTAGATGTCTGCCTGCACCACCATGAAAAACTGGATGGCACTGGCTACCCCAACAAACTCAAGGGTGATCAGATCAGCCTGTACGCTCGCATGGGCGCGGTCTGCGACATTTACGACGCCATCACCTCCAACCGCCCCTACAAGCGCGGTTGGGATCCGGCTGAATCGCTCAAACGCATGGCCGAATGGACTGGCGACCACCTGGACAACCGCGTCTTTCAGGCTTTTGTGCGCAGCCTGGGCATCTACCCGATCGGTTCTCTGGTACTGCTGAATACCGGTCGATTGGCGGTGGTAGTGGAACAGTCCAAAACCTCCTTGCTCAAACCCATCGTCAAAACCGTGTTTTCCACCAAGAGCAACGAACGCATTATTCCGTCGCGAATAGATTTGTCCGATCCGAATACACGTCACTGCATCTTGAGCAGGGAAGACCCCGACAAGTGGAAACTGACTGATCTGGACGCGATCTGGTCAACGCCAAACTGAATCAACGGAAAACTGGAACCACAGGCTGCCAACATGCGCAGATCTGAGTTCCTGATTTCCGGTCGCTCGTCACCAGAGTTTTGTTTTGCCAGCAATCAGGTAAGACGGGCTTGTTCGTGACGTAGTTAGGATTGCGGAGATCCGTTCTCCAAACGGAACACCGAAACGGTCGAAACAAGGTCGTTGGCCTGTGCTTTCAAACTGTCGGCTGCTGCCGCCATTTCTTCGACCAAGGCGGCGTTTTGTTGCGTTACTTGATCCATCAACGTGACTGCCTCGCCAATTTGTTGCACCCCATCGCTTTGCTCACTGCTGGCGTCGCTGATCTCGGTCATGATGCCCGTGACACGTTCGATGCTGGTTACAGCTTGCTGCATGGTCTGGCCAGCGTCTCCCACCAGTTCGCAACCTTGAGCTACCTGCTGGACGCTGTTGCTGATCAATTCTTTGATTTCCTTGGCCGCTTCGGCCGAGCGCCCCGCCAGTGAACGTACTTCGCTGGCAACCACAGCAAACCCTTTACCGTGCTCACCTGCGCGAGCGGCTTCCACGGCAGCATTCAGCGCCAAGATATTGGTCTGGAATGCGATGCCATCAATGACGCCAATGATGTCAGCAATCTTTTGGCTGCTGGCATTGATGTCGTTCATCGTGACGATGATGCGGTTCACCGCTTCCCCACCTTCGCTGACTACCGTGTTTGCATGTCGCGCCAGTTCATTGGCACTGCGAGCACGTTCAGCGTTTTGTTGCACTGTGGCACCCAGCTCTTCCATAGAAGCCGCAGTTTGTTCCAGCGCACTGGCTTGTTGTTCGGTGCGGTTGCTCAAATCTTGGTTGCCCTGGGCGATCTGCATACTGGCAGAGGCCACACTTTCAGATTTTTGCAACACTTGACCAACCACACGGGTCAAGCCCGAGCCGATCTGGTTCATCGCAGACATGAGCGCCCCAATTTCGTCTCGGCGGTCACTGGTCACTTGTGCCGTCAGATCGCCTTGGGCAAGCGAATCAGCCACGGCGCCCAACTGGCCAAGAGGACGAACAATCATCTTCCGAATCAGGAAATACCAGACAGCGCTCAGCAGTCCTACTGCAGCCACTCCCAGCAGGGCAAATAGACGGATCAACTGGTAAGTGTGCTCTGTGTACTCATCCACGTACGTGCCCCCAGCAACAATCCAGTTCCAGGCAGGGTAATGGGTGAACACCGCCAATTTTTCATCCGTGCGCATTTCCCCGTTGCGCACTGCTTGCCATGGGTAGTTAATAACTCCGGTTTTTCTTTCAAGCATCTCCTTGATGAAGAAGTGGCCATGAGCATCTTGGGCGTCGAGCAGGATTTGCCCCTCTTTGTCAGGGTGAACAACGAGGGAGCCGTAGTTCTTACCCGGTTGAGCGTCCAGCACGTAGTAGTAACCGGAGTGCTCTACCTTCAGACTACGTATGGTGCTTTTGAGGCTGCTCAGAAATTCAGAGAAATCCAGCCCAACGAAAGCAATGCCGATCACTTTGCCTTGGCTATCTTTGATCGGATCGTACTGAGTCATGTAACGTTTTCCGAACAGCGTGGCAAGACCAACATATGACTGGCCTCTCTTGACCACCGAGTAACCAGGATGGTTCCGGTCGAGCTTGGTGCCGATTGCACGTTCTCCTTGGTCGTTCCGCAAAGAGGTGCTGATACGCACGAAATCGTCTCCATCAGCGACAAAAATGGTTGCGACAGCGCCCGTAGCAGCACTGAAGTCGTCGACCAGTTTGAAGTTCAGATTCAGTTGCTCACCATCAAGACTCAGAACCGGTGCTGGGATGCCGTTCACATCCACCGTGCTGGCCTGCCAGTCAAAGGAGCCGCTCAAACTGGCACCAAAACTTTTAGACAGAAACGCTGTTCGTTGGCGCAAATCTGCATCGCTGGCCTCTATGAATGCGGTCACCATCTGGGTGGTGGTTTGCAGCTCTTCCACGGCGCGTCTCTCGTCGGAACGCGAGACAGCTAAACCGATGAATCCCACCAGTACCGCCACAACGATCAACACCAAAATGAAGTTCACGCTGGCCAGCTTTTTACCCAGGCCCCAACGTCCCAGCGGTCCTTGCACTCGCATTTCGTTACCCATGAAGTAGTCTTGGCCCAGTCTACAAAAAGTGGGCTTGACCGATATTGATTTGCAGCAAAAACCTGCCAACCTGCAAGGCAGGTCAATGCATGGCTGCTCAGCATGTCTAGCCTGAACGACTTGCCGTGTGGCAGCAAAGGTCGGGGTTGGCTTCTTTCAATGAAACGAGCGTGACGAGCCGCTCAACGGGGGTTTTTCAGCGCAGAGGCATGAAAGGCCATGTGTTCACCCATGAAGCTAGCGATGAAGTAATAACTGTGGTCGTAGCCCGCTCTGCGGTTGAGTAGCAGTGGCTGGCCAACCAATCTGCACGCAGATTCAAGCAGCTCGGGTTTGAGTTGCACCGTTAGGAACTCATCTTCATCACCCTGGTCAACCAACATTGGGATGTGAGCAGCTCCCTGTTTGACCAGTGCCACGGCGTCATACGACTGCCATGCTTCCCGGTTTTCGCCCAGGTAAGCGCTGTAGGCTTTTTCGCCCCAAGGCACTTGTGATGGCGCGACGATGGGCGCGAATGCCGACACGCTGCGATAGCGCCCTGGGTTTTTCAATGCAATGGTCAAGGCTCCGTGACCGCCCATGGAGTGACCACTGATTGACCTCTCATCGGTGACGGGGAAATGGGCTTCGATCAGTGCCGGCAATTCCGTGACGACGTAGTCGTACATCCTGAAATGCTTGGCCCATGGCGCCTGGGTGGCATTGACGTAAAAACCTGCACCTTGACCCAGGTCATAGGCTGGATCATTGGGTACATCTTCACCACGCGGGCTGGTATCGGGTGCCACTACGACGATGCCATGCTGCGCAGCAGCCATCTGCGCACCGGCCTTGGTAATGAAGTTCTGTTCGCTGCAGGTCAACCCCGATAACCAATAAAGCACTGGGCAGGGTGTTCCCGACAGGGCGGCAGGAGGCAGATAGACGGCAAACCGCATCTCACAACCCAAGGTGGGAGACACATGCTTCCAGACTTCCTGCCTGCCGCCAAAGCAGACATGTTGCTCGGTTTTTTCCATCTCAGTAATGAACCACACTGCGGATGGACTTGCCCTCGTGCATCAGATCGAAAGCTTCATTGATCTCCGTCAGGGGCATGGTGTGCGTGACAAATGGTTCAAGACGAATGCGCCCGGCCATGGCGTCTTCGACCATGCCAGGCAATTGTGTGCGCCCCTTGACCCCGCCAAACGCCGAACCGAGCCAACGACGGCCAGTGACCAGTTGAAACGGACGGGTTGAAATTTCTTGGCCCGCTCCAGCCACACCAATGATCACAGACTGGCCCCAGCCACGGTGCGCGCACTCCAGAGCTGCGCGCATCACCTGTACATTGCCAATGCACTCGAAGCTGTGGTCCACACCCCAACCGGTCATTTCAATGACCACTTGTTGGATGGGTTTGTCGTGATCTTTGGGATTGATACAGTCCGTAGCCCCGAAGGTGCGAGCCAGATCAAACTTCGATGGATTGGTGTCGATGGCGATGATGCGCCCTGCCTTGGCCAGTTGCGCGCCATGTATCACGGCCAAGCCTATGCCGCCAAGACCGAAGACCGCAACGGTGTCGCCTTCTTGTACCTTGGCGGTGTTCTTGACTGCACCTAACCCCGTGGTCACACCACAACCCAAGAGGCAGACCTGTTCAGGATTGGCGTCGGGATGAATTTTGGCCAGTGAGACTTCAGCCACGACCGTGTACTCACTGAAAGTGGAGCAACCCATGTAGTGGTAGACAGGTTGACCGTTGTATGAAAAGCGTGTGGTGCCATCAGGCATCAGTCCCTTCCCTTGTGTGGCGCGCACGGCGACGCACAGGTTGGTTTTTCCGCTTTTGCAGAACAGGCATTCACCACATTCCGCTGTGTAGAGCGGGATCACATGATCGCCTGGCTTGACACTGGTTACACCTTCGCCAACTTCGACCACGATGCCGGCGCCTTCGTGGCCCAACACCGCGGGGAAAACGCCTTCTGGGTCATCCCCCGACAGGGTGAACGCATCCGTGTGGCACACGCCGGTGTGTGTGATCTTGACCAATACCTCACCCTTGCGCGGCGGAGCCACGTCGATTTCGACCATTTGCAATGGTTTGCCGGCTTCAAATGCCACGGCGGCGCGAGACTTGATCATGGATTCTCCTGTCGTGGAATGTCTTCAGAAATGTCCTGCGCTGCTGCGGTCAAACGTCAGTGCGCAGTGGTCGGAATGGAATGTATACGATGCTGAATACGCGCTCCGGGTAGCCCTCTGATGAGCGTTGCCAAAGTTTGATGAGGTTGGCGCCCTGACCGCGGCGTGTTGGGCTTCCCGTGCAGTACGCTGGTGCTCTTCCAGTCCACCTTGTACAGGCCCCTATTGGACAGCAAAGACGAGTCTCTGAACTGATTACGTCAGTGTTCGGCGGGCGTTTGCGCAGCCCTGGATGCGTTTTTCTTCTTCTTGTCTTGGTCGTAATGCCACTTGATGGCGAAGAACATGCCCGTGCAGAACACGAGAGCCTTGAACGCAATGAAGACTACAGGGACCCAATCCATTTCTATGACCTGACAGCATCTACCGTGAGGAGCAGTACCTCAAACTGCTGCTTCAGCAGCTTCATTCTTTTTGTTCAAAACATCGTCGAACTCTGCTTCGATCTTAACATTCACATCGCACGGCACATCCCTCGCCAGGCAATGGCCTGCTGACTTGTTGCACTAGGCAGGCGCATGCTGTGCATCCCTCAACTTGATGGGAGACCACCATGGAAACTGCCAGTAACGCAAGCCCGACGCCCTTGCGGTGGAAGCGGCAACCTATGCCCCCGAGAAAATTCGACCGCAGATGGACCGGTCAGGTTGGCGCAACAAAGCCCTTGGCTTGACATTCCGCCTGGATTGAGCATGCGCAGCACATCTCAAAATGGCCGATCACCAACGATGGTGGCACGGTGCATGATGCGACGGTGGGGCAGGTAATCGTTCGTGGCGTAATGTTGGGTCAGCCGGTTGTCCCAGAAGGCCACATCGCCCAACTTCCAGCGCCACCGCACTGTGAATTCAGGCTTGGCCACGTGCGCCGTCAGCAGTTGCAGAAGTGCATCGCTTTCTTTGTCGCTCAGTTCCTTGATGCGGGTGGTGAAACCTTCGTTGACGAACAGCCCTTTGCGGCCACTGACCGGGTGGGTTCGCACCACTGGATGCGTCACTGGTGGGTTATTTTGGCGTGCCGTTTCCCAACGCACTTTTTCTTCTGCTGTACGCGCGAAACGATGGGCTGGAAAAGACTTGAGCATGTCGTGTTCTGCGGTGAGTTCGACAAGCAGGGTCCGCAGTGGGGCCGACAGCGCTTCAAAGGCGGCAATACCGCTGGCCCAAAGCGTGTCTCCACCCGTGGCTGGCAATAGTTGAGCAGACAGGATGGCTCCCATGGGTGGGTTGGGGATGAATGTCACATCGGTGTGCCAATTGTCATTGTCTGGCAGGTTGGCGGTGCTGGTGTCAAGCACGATGATTTCCGGTACGTCTGGCACGTGCGGATAAATGGGGTGAACGTGCAATTCCCCGAAGCATGCAGCCAGGTCGCGTTGCTGCTTTGGGGTGATCAACTGCTGTTCGAAAAAAAGCACATGGTGCTGCAGCAATGCTTTGAGCAGTTCGTCGCGAAGGCTGTCGTTCACTGATCCAGCCAGGTTAATGTCTCTGACGAGGGCGCCAATGGCAGGGCCCAGGGGTTGAATATGGAGGCTCATGGTGTCAATAAGAAAAAACTCAGGTTCGCCCTTTCCAGGGCACTAAGCGACGCTCTAGCACGCGCATCAACATGTCGAAACCGTAGGCCAGCAGGCCAATCAGCACAATGCCCATGATCACGATGTCGGTGCGCAGAAAGTTGGAGGCATTCAGCACCAACTGACCCAGCCCGAGAGATGCGGCCACCATTTCTGCCGCGACCAACGTGGTCCAGCCAAAACCAACGGCAATCCGCATGCCGACGAGGATGTCGGGCAAAGCAGCCGGCAGCACCACGTGCCTGATGACTTGCCAGCGGCTGGCGCCCATTGAGGAGGCCGCTTGAATCTGTTCCGCAGTGGCAGATTTCATGCCTGCACGTGCTGACAATGCCAGTGGCGCAAAGCAACTAAG
>CAYQTH010000003.1:0-34254 GCA_964420415.1 uncultured Macromonas sp.
CTACCCGGCCGGTGAACTGAAGCATGGCCCGCTGGCCCTGGTGACCAGCGCCATGCCGGTGGTAACGGTGGCGCCCAACGACGCGCTGCTGGAAAAGCTGAAAAGCAATATGCAGGAAGTGCGCGCGCGCGGCGGTGTGCTGTACGTGCTGGCCGACGCCGACACCCAAATCCACAGCGACGAGGGGCTGAACGTGATCCGCATGCCGGAACACTACGGGGTGCTGAGCCCGCTGCTGCACGTGGTGCCGCTGCAACTGCTGGCCTACCACACGGCTTGCGCCAAGGGGACGGATGTGGACAAGCCGCGCAACCTGGCCAAGAGCGTGACGGTGGAGTGATGAGGGGGAAACCCTAGGGTGCTGAAGGCGATAAATCCAGTAAAGTGGGCGTAAGAAATGCAGGGGAGCGGGACATTCGCTCTGTGATGTTTGTAGGGCATACAGGTTAATTTGCTGTGAATTTCATTAAAAATCTTAAAATTGGTACGCGTTTAACAATTTCTTTTGCTGTGTTACTGGTTTTTCTGGTGGTGTTGACGGCGTTGGGAATGTTTGCTTCCCACCAAATCAACCAAAAGCTGGAGCGTGTTTATAAAGAACGTGCGGCACCTACGGCGAAATTGGCGGAAGTCAATTACATGATGCAGAGAAACCGGGTGCTTTTGACCGACATGATGGTGCAAAACGACCCCATCTCCCTCACGGTCAATAGCACCGAAATGCAAACCAACATTGAAGACATTGGGAACTTGTGGGTCGAGTATGTGGCGCACAATATGTCGGCTGCGGAGTCGGAGGCGAGCAAGGTTTTGTGGACAGAGCTGGATCAATACAGCAAAGAAGGTTTGTTGCCGACGGTAGATGCCATTCGAGCCGGCGACATGGAGGGGGCCAAAGCCATTTACCGCGACAAGCTGATCGGGTATGCGAACGCCGCCCAGGGAGACATGAACGCGCTCATGCAGCAACTCGTTGAAGAGTCTAAAAAGGACTATGAAAGCGCGCAGGCCCTCAAGAAGGGGGTGGATATTGCCATGTTGGCGGCTTCAGCGGTAGCGCTGGCGCTGGGCGCTTTGCTTTCGTACGCGATTACCCAATCCATCGTGAAACCCTTGCGGCAATCGGTCGAATTGGCCAATACGGTGGCGTCGGGTGATCTGACCTCGCATGTCAAGGCGATAGGCCGTGACGAAACGGCGCAGCTGCTGCAAGCCTTGCAGGCCATGAATGACAGCCTGGTGCGTGTTGTGGGTGAAGTCCGCCATACAAGCGATTCGATTGCCACAGGGTCGGCAGAAATCGCGCATGGCAATGCGGACCTGTCCAGCCGCACCGAGGCGCAGGCGTCCAATCTGGAACAGACGGCGGCCTCCATGGAGGAGCTGACCGCGACCGTGAACCAGAACACCGCGACCGCGCGGCAGGCCAGCCAGTTGTCGGCGGTGGCGCGCGAAGCCGCGCATGAAGGTGGCCAAGTGGTGGGTGAGGTGGTCAAGACCATGGCCGAAATCACCACCAGCTCACGCAAGATTTCCGACATCATTGGCGTCATTGACGGCATCGCCTTCCAGACCAACATCCTGGCCTTGAACGCTGCCGTGGAGGCGGCACGCGCGGGCGAACAGGGGCGTGGTTTTGCGGTGGTGGCGGGTGAGGTGCGCACGTTGGCCCAACGCAGCGCTCAGGCGGCCAAAGAGATCAAAGAGCTCATTGAAACCAGTGTTCAGAGCGTGGAAGCCGGTTCTCAACTGGTGGGCCGTGCCGGCAGCAGCATGGACAACATCGTCATGCAGGTGCAGCGTGTGTCTGATTTGATTGGTGAAATCACGGCGGCCAGCGAGGAGCAGTCCAACGGTATTGCGCAAGTCGGCAGCGCGGTCGCGCAACTGGACCAAGTGACGCAACAAAATGCGGCCTTGGTGGAGCAAAGCGCTGCGGCGGCTGAAAGCCTGAAAACACAGGCGGCGCATCTGGCGGGCGTGGTGAGTGCTTTCAAATTGTCTGCACAGGACGAATATGCCCACGGGGCAGACGAGGAATCACCGGCGGATTCTCGGGCGCTTCTCGGTTACGCAGCAGCATGAACTGAGCACGTTTCGTGCTGGTCGTGAACCCTTCACGGCTTCGGGCGTGCCCGCGCGTTTGGCGTGTGGGACGGTCAATGTTTACATTGACGAATGTCGTTCGGATTATTACACTAGACCATGCTCTGCTCAGGTGCCGTTGAGCACACCCGTCCTTAACAGGTTATTGACACATGAATTTTCAGTTCTCACCCGAAGATGAAGCGTTCCGTCAGGAAGTGCGTGCGTTTTTGCGGGAAAACATCCCGGCAGATCTGGCCCGTAACTCTTACCTGACCGGTTATTGTCCAGAGCGGCACGACATCCGTCGTATGCAAAAACTGCTGCATGACAAAGGCTGGGGTGCCCCCCATTGGCCGAAAGAGTGGGGCGGCACCGACTGGACGCCGCTGCGCAAGCACATTTTCATGGAAGAGCTGTACAACAACGGCGGTGTTGATGCGGGCTGGCAAGCTTTGCATATGGTGGCTCCGGTGCTGATCGCTTTTGGGTCGGAAGAGCAGAAAAAACGTTTCCTGCCCCCCATGCTCAGCGGCGATGAGTTCTGGGCACAAGGGTTCTCCGAACCCAATGCCGGCTCCGACCTGGCGAACTTGAAAACCCATGCCGTGCTGGATGGCGACGAGTGGGTCATCAATGGCCAGAAAATCTGGACCAGCGACGCCAGCATGGCCGAATGGGGTTTCTTCCTGGTGCGGACCGATTCCACCGTGAAGCCCCAGCGCGGCATCTCTTTCTTGCTGGTCAAGATGGACACCCCAGGCCTGACGATCCGCCCCATTCAATCCATCGATGGCGGCAAGTCCCTGCACGAGGTGTTCCTGGAGAACGTGCGCGTTCCCAAGGAAAATCTGGTAGGTGAGGCTGGCATGGGCTGGACTTATGCCAAATACCTGCTGGAAAAAGAGCGCACCACCAGCGCCTTTATTTATTTCAACAAGCTGGAATTGGCTCGCGCCAAGCACATCGCTCGCCAGGAGCGCGTGGGTGGCGTCCGTCTGATCGATACGCCCGAGTTCGCACGCAAGCTGGCGAGTGCCGAGGTCGATGTGCAGGCCCTGGAATACTCGGTGTTGCGTATCCTTTGCGAAGAAAAGAGCCGCGCCAACGCCGATGCGGTCGTGTCCGCCCTGAAAATCCGGGGGTCGCTGACCCAGCAAAAAGTCACCGGGCTGTCGGTGGAAGCGTTGGGGTTGCGCGGCCTGCGCCAGTGGGATGGAAACGAAGGCGCCATGCTGGGGGCTCACCAGCAGGCACAATGGCCCGAGCACACGCCGGGGCGCGTTGCATGCATGCTGTTCATGCGTGCTTCCACGATCTATGGCGGCTCATTGCAGGTGCAAAAGAACATCATTGCCAAATTGGCCTTTGGCCTGTGACGGCCGGGCTCACACCCTGTGTCGGAATTGAAAGAATCTAGGAGAAATTTGCATGGACTTCAACCTGAATGACGAACAGCAGATGCTGCGCGACGCCGCCAACCGCTATGTCCGTGAGCAGTATGGTTTTGAGGCGCGCCGCAAACTGGTGGCGGGCGAGGGCTGGTCGGCTGAACATTGGGCTCAGTACGCAGAAATGGGTTGGCTGGCGCTTTCGGTGCCCGAGGCCGATGGTGGCCTGGGCTGCAGTTTCATCGAAACCACGCTGGTGGCCGAGGAGTTGGGCCGCGTGCTGGCACTGGAACCCGTTGTGGCGGTGAGCGTGCTGAGCACCCGTTTGCTTGAGCGCGCCAGCAACCCGGCATTTGCCGCCCAGCGCGAAGAACTGCTGGCCGGTGTGGTGGAAGGCAGCGCACGCGTGGTGCTGGCTTACAACGAAACGCAAACCCGGTTCGATTTCGCACAGCCCCAGACGGTGGCCCGTCGCGAAGGCGATGGCTGGGTGCTGGACGGCACCAAGATGCTGGTGCAGGCGCCCAAGGCCGCGACCCATTACATCGTCACCGCGCAAGTGGCCGGTGCCGGTTTGGGCCTGTTCCTGGTGGAACGCGGTGCGGTGGAACAACTGGACGAATATGCCCTGATCGACGGTACCCGTGCCTGCGACTTCGCACTGCGCAATGTGCGCGTGGCCGATGCCAGCCTGCTGCTCGACCCGGCCGAAGGCGCTGCGGTTCTGGAGGAAGCCCTGGACCGTGCTGCCCTGGCTCACGTGGCCGAAGGCCTGGGTTGCATGGAAGCCGTCCTGGAAATCACCAGCGAGTACATCAAAACCCGCCAGCAATTCGGGCAGGCCATTGGCAAGTTCCAGGCGTTGCAGCACCGCATGGCTGAAATGTTCGTGGAAGCCCAGGAAACCCGTTCCATTTTGCTGCGCGGTATTGCCAGCATCGATGCCGAACCGAATGCCCGCCGCATTGCGGTGTCTGCGGCCAAAGCCTTGCTGGGGTCGGCTGGCAAGTTCGTGGGGGGGCAGGGCATTCAGCTGCACGGCGGTATCGGCATGACCGAAGAATATCCCGTGGGCCATTACTACAAGCGCCTGCTGGTGCTGGACAAGCTGTACGGAGATGCCGACTGGCACCTGGATCGTTTTGTCGCTGTGCAGCGTGAGCAAGAGAAGCTGGCTGCCTGAGAGCAGGCTAAAAGCTTCGTATCCATTCTTTTCAGGAAGACGCCATGAATTTGGACAGCTACAAGGCGCTGGATCTGCGCCGCGATGGTCGCGTGTTGTACGTGACCTTCAACCGCCCTGAAACGCTCAATGCTTTCGACGATGCCATGCATCACGAACTGGAGCGTTTCCTGCACGAAGTGCCGCGCGACAACGACACCCACGTGATCGTGCTGGGCGGTGCTGGCAAGGCCTTCAGTGCCGGTGGCGACATCGTGCAGATGAAGGAACTGGCCGCCAACCCGCACATGATGTACGGCGACATTGTCATGGCCAAGCGCATCATCACCAGCTTCCTCGACCTGCCGCAACCGGTGATCGCCAAGATCAACGGCGCTGCTATGGGTCTGGGCGCCACGCTGGCGCTGTTCTCTGACATCACCTTTGCGGCCAACCACGCCAAAATCGCCGATCCGCATGTGAGCGTGGGTTTTGTGGCGGGCGATGGCGGCGCGGTCATTTGGCCGCATCTCATCGGCTTGAACCGCGCCAAGCATTACCTGCTGACCGGTGAAATCCTCACTGGCCAGCAAGCTGCTGAAATTGGTCTGGTCAATTTTGCTTACCCCGTGGAAGAGCTGGACGTCAAAGTGGCCGAATACGCACAGCGCATGGCCAATGGCGCGCGCCGTGCCATCCAGTGGACCAAGGCCACGTTGAACATCCGTCTCAAGCAGGCCGCCGCCACGGTGATGGATGCGGGCATGGCCTACGAAACCTTGTCCAACCACACGCGTGACCATGCCGAGGCCGTTGACGCCTTCTTGGAAAAGCGTGCGCCGCAGTTCACCGGCGATTGATTTCTTATTGCTTTTTTCCGATAGAACCAGGAGTCAGATGATGGGTAATTTTGTACAAGACAAAGTGGTGGTAGTGACGGGCGCGGGTTCCGGCATTGGCCGTGATTTCGCCAAGTATTTCGCTTCCGAAGGCGCCAAGGTCGTGGTCAACGACCTGGCCCGTGACAAGGACACCGGCAAGGCCATGGCCGAGAACGTGGTGGAAGAAATCAAGGCTGCCGGTGGCCAGGCCGTGGCGGCTGTGGAAAGCGTGGCCGAATGGGATTCTGCGCACCGCATCATCCAGTGCGCCCTGGACACCTTCGGCCGCATCGACTGCGTGGTCAACAACGCCGGTATCGTGCGTGACCGCATGTTCTTCAACATGAGCAAGGAAGAGTGGGAGCTGGTGGTGGCTGTTCACCTGAACGGTTCCTTCTACATGTCCCGCGCTGCTGCCCCGCACTTCAAGGCGCAAGAAGGCGGCAGCTATGTGCACATGACCTCCACCTCCGGTCTGATCGGCAACATTGGCCAAGGCAACTACTCTGCCGCCAAGATGGGTGTCGTCGGTCTGTCCAAGTCCATTGCTTTGGACATGGCCAAGTTCAACGTGCGTTCCAACTGTATCGCTCCCTGGGCCTGGACCGGCATGACCGCCACCATCCCTGACACCGAGGAAAACCGTCCGCGCATCGAAAAGATGAAGAAGATGGAAGCGCGCAAGATCGCGCCGTTGGCCGTGTACTTGGCCAGCGACAGCGCCAAGCACGTGTCCGGTCAAATCTTTGGTGTGCGCGCCAATGAAATCTACTTCTTCAACCAGATCCGCATGATCCGTTCCATGCACGCTGGCGACGAAGGCTGGACACCTGAATCGATTGCTGAACGCGCCATGCCGGCCTTCCAGTCGAGCTTCTTCGAAAACGTGCCTTCGTTGAAACTGACCCCCTGGGATCCGGTTTAAACACTGTCAAGCGGTCCGGTGGTCAGGTGCGACGTAACCTTGACCACCAGGCTGCTGGATTGCAATAAGGAATTCAGATGAAAAAAATGCAATGCTTTTTCTGCGGTTTTGTGTACGATGAGGCTGCAGGGATGCCGAGCGAAGGCATCGCGCCCGGTACGAAGTGGGAAGATATCCCGGAAGACTGGTACTGTCCTGATTGCGGGGCAGGCAAATCAGATTTCGGTATGGTCGAGGCCGATTGATCTGATTCAAGCAGACAACAAAGCCGCTGTGAAAGCGGCTTTGTTACATCAGCCTTGCGATTTGGGTAGGCGGACCACCATGCCGTCCAATTGTTTGGTCATCTTGATCTGACAGGTCAATCGGCTGTTGGCTTGACGCTCGCTCACACCCTCCAGCAGACCGCTTTCGGCTTCACCAGGCGCAGGCAGTTGCTCCAGCCAGGGGCTGTCAATGTACCCGTGACAGGTACCACAGCTGCAGACGCCGCCACATTCACCCACAATGCCCGTGGTGGTGCCGTTCACAGCAGCTTGCATCACCGATTGCCCCACGATTGCCGGGGTGCTGTGCGAAGTGCCGTTGTATTCAATGAAAACGATGGTGGGCATGGGTTTTTCCGTGAGTTCTGTTTAAACAACCCGCGCCAGCAGACTG
Organism: uncultured Macromonas sp.; assembly: GCA_964420415.1. Classification (GTDB taxonomy): domain Bacteria; phylum Pseudomonadota; class Gammaproteobacteria; order Burkholderiales; family Burkholderiaceae_C; genus CAYQTH01. The sequence continues at coordinate 7,105 of CAYQTH010000003.1, forward strand.
CGCAGGCAGGTCACCAGGGCCAGGGGCTGGTCCAGCATCAGGTGGTGGTAGCTTTCGGGCATGATGATGGGGCCGCGGCATTGAGGCAGGCTGGCCGCGATGTGCTGTGCCCGCTCCAATGTCACGACGTTGCTGAATTCGCCGATCACCAGGTCAATCGGCAATTGCAATTTGGAGGCCATCAATTCCACTGGGACGCAAGTGAAAAAACGGCCCCGTAATGTGGGATCGAAACGCCAGGTCCAGCCTTGGGATTTGTGCGCTATTGAGTGGCGGGCGACGTGGTCCCGCAAGTAACTCAGGTGTGGTTGATCGGGAACCAACCGGTAGCGCTGTTGCAGTGGCTCAGGGGCATCAAAATACCGCAACGGGGGAGGGGCTGGAAGCGGCTCCGCAGGGCCTTCACTGCGGAATCCCGCATCCAGAATAATGGCTTTTGCGAAAAGTGATGCATCTTTGCAAATCGCTTCCAGTAAGCGTGGGGCTCCGAAACTGTGCGCAATGGCCTCGATCTTGGACGCGCTTCGCTGAGACAAATAGCGGGCGGCGGCCAGCACGTCGTCGGAGAACGAGTCGATGGTGTATTCGGCGCGCCAGCCGCTTTGCCCCATGCCGCCCAGATCCAGCGCAAACACCCGGTGGGTGGTGGTCAGAAAAGGGGCAATCCAGTCCCACCAATGGGTGTTACCGAGAAAACCATGCACCAACAACAGCACCGGTTTGTCTTCATCGTGTGCATTCCAGCTCGCAAGGTGCAAGGGGGTGCCGTCCAGGCTGGGAATGGACGTGTGCAGTGGTTCGGCTGCAATCGCGTGCGTGAACCATGCAGGCAGTGGGAGTGGGGTGGCGGTGTCTTGGTTCATGGAGGCATACAGCGGCAAGGTGACAAAGAGCGCAGAAAAAAGCCCACGCGGGTTCCCGGTGGGCTTTTGTCTCAGGAGCGTGTGGTCAAAAAGTGCCCAGTGATCAACGCTTGCGCATGGCGTCCCACTGCTCGTCGGACCAGTCCTGCATGGCGCGGAAGGTGGGGCCGCCCACGCCAGACATCCAACGGCCACCGTCCATCACCATCAAGTCGCCGGTGATGTAGCTGGAACCTTCAGAGGCCAGGTAGGTGTAGAGGTCGGCCAGCTCACTGTGGTCACCCAAGCGGCGCAGCGGCACGCCCTTTTCTTGCGGCTCGACTTGGCTGCCCGGCGGGTACAGCTGTTCCCAGGCACCCTTGGTCGGGAACAGGCCCGGCGCAACAGCGTTCAGGCGAATCTGCTTCGGACCCCATTCCACGGCCAGGCTGCGGGTCATGGCCATGATGCCAGACTTGGAAACCGCCGATGGCACGGTGAAAGCCGAACCTGTGATGACGGGGGTAGACACGGTGGAGATGATGTTACCGGCATGACCACCAGCGATCCAGCGCTTGCCGGCGGCCAGGGTGCAGTACATGGTGCCATGCAGGGTGATGCCCAGCACGGTGTCCACGGCGCGGTGCGACAGCTTGTCAAAACGGGCAATGAAGTTGGCAGCCGCGTTGTTCACCAGCACGTCCAGCGGGCCGTCGGCCCAGATGGTGTCCATCATGGTTTCGACCTGTTCAGGGTCCTTGATGTCGCAACCAACGGTGGTGATTTTTGCGCCCGGAACAGCGGCACGGAATTCATCGGCCGTGGCATCCAGTACTTCGGTGCGGCGACCGGCGATCACCAGGTGAGCGCCGAGCTCGACAAAGCGCAAGCCGATGCTTTTGCCCAGGCCAGTGCCACCACCAGTGACGAGAATTTTCTTACCTGCGAGCAGGTCTTGTTTGAACATGGTCATGGTGATTCCTAATCAGCGGCCAACAAACTTGGCGGTGCGCTTTTCAACAAACGATTTACGGCCCTCGGCAGCGTCTTCGGTGCCGTAGAGGAAGGTGTTTTTAGCGGTGCAGTGGGTGGCGGCATGGATCCAGCCTTGGCCCAGGGCCAGGCGGCCGTTTTCAATGGTGCCTTGCACGGCCAGCGGAGCCTGTTCGGCCACGCGTTCGGCATAAGCCAGCGCACGGTCGAACTGCTCACCCGTGGGCACCACCTCTTGCACCAGACCGATGCGATAGGCTTCCTGGGCGGTGAACTCGTCACCGGTCAGCAGCCACTTCATGGCGTTGCCCCAGCCAGCGCGCTCGATGAAGCGGAAGGTACCGCCGTAGCCCGGCATGATGCCGCGCTTGACCTCGAGCTGGCTGAAACGGCAGTCTTCGGCAGCGAACACCACGTCAGCGGCCAGCATCAACTCGATGGCGATGGTGAACGAGATGCCTTGCATCGCGGCGATCACCGGCTTCGTGCGGTAGGGCTCGCGCAGCTGACCGGGGTCGACCAGGTTCAGCGGCACGTAAGGCTTGCCTTCCTTGCGGAATTCGGCGAACAAAGGCAAATCGATGCCGGCGGCAAAGTGCTTGCCTTTGGCGTACAGCACGCCTACAAACAGGTCAGGGTCGTTCTCGAGCAGGGTGTAGGCTTCGCCCAGCTCTTTCATCATCTTGGGGGTGACGCCGTTGAGCTTTTCGACACGGTCCAGGCCCATCAGCAGCACATGGCCGCGGCGTTCAACAACGACTTGTCCTTCGGGGTGGCGTTCAGTGGTCACAGGAAATCTCCGTAGTGTTCGATGTGGTGTTCGGTGTTGCCCAGGGTCATGTCGATGGCCGTGAGGCGCTTGAAATAATGGCCGCTGGACATTTCGTCGGTCATGCCCATGCCACCATGCAGCTGCGTGGCTTGCTGACCCACGAAGCGGCCCGAACGGCCTGCCATGGATTTGGCGGCTGAACAGGCGCGGCGGCGTTCGGCGCGGTCGGTGCTGGTGACTTTGGCTGCGGCCATCAGGGCCAGGGCGCGCGCCTGTTCACAGGCAATGCGCATGTCGGCTGCGCGGTGTTGCAGTGCCTGGAAGCTGCCAATCGGTTTGCCGAACTGGCTGCGCGTGCGCAGGTATTCGCAGGTCAGCTCCGTCAGTTTGTCCATGACGCCAACGGCTTCGGCTGACAAGGACGCGAGCACCTGGTCCACGGTCCATTCCAGGATATCGAATCCTGCGCCCAGTGTGCCGATCAGCTGGTCGGCATTGACGCGTACGCGGTCGAACTGGATTTCAGCGGAGCGCTGGTTGTCGATGGTGGGGAAGCTTTGGTGGCTGATGCCAGCCGCTTGCGCATCGACCAGGAACAGGCTGATGCCTTGGGTGTCGGTACTGGCGCCGGAAGAGCGCGCAGAAACAATCAGCCACTGCGCACTGTCACCGTGCAATACAACCGCCTTGCGGCCCGTCAGTTCAAAGCCGCCGTCCACAGCCTGGGCGGTGGTTTGGACGTCACGCAGGTTGAAGCGTGCTTGAGGCTCGCCCACGGCCAGGGCGAAACGCGTGCTGCCATCGGCGATGCCGGGTAGCCAGCGTGCCTGCTGTTCGGCGGTGCCGTGGTAAGCCAGCAGACGCGGAGCGGCCACGCCGGTCACCACAAAAGGTTCCAGCACCAGGCCGCGGCCCAATTGCTCCATCACGACCAGGGTTTCAGCGGGACCGCCGCCAATACCACCGTGTTCGGTGGGCACGTTCAGGGCAAACAGGCCCATCTCGGCCATGGCTTGCCACAACTCGGGGCTAAAGCCGGCGGGCTGTTGCAAGCGCTTGCGGCGTACTTCGAATTCGTATTCGGTTTCCACAAAGCGGGCCACGGTATCGGCCAGCATGCGTTGTTCGTCGTTCAGTGTGAAGTCCATGCTGCTTCCTTCAAACGCCCACGATGGACTTGCCAATCAGGGTGCGCTGGATTTCATTGGTGCCACCGTAAATGGCGACCTTGCGCAGGTCCAGGTACAGGCCTGCCAACGGGTTCAGTTCTGCATCGCCAGCGGTGGCGCCGCTGTAGCCAAATTCCAGGGCGTCGTGCAGGTAAGGCACGGCGTAGGGGCCTGCGCATTCCATCAGCAGTTCGCCCAGGTCACCCTGGATTTCGGAACCGCGGATCTTGAGCATGGACGGTTCGGCGCCCAGGCCTTGGCCCGATTGCTCCAGCGAGATCAGCCGTGCCAGTGCCCATTCATGGGCCAGCACGTCGATTTCGATCTTGGCCACTTTGTCGCGGAAGCGCGGGTCTTCGATCAGCGGGCGGCCATTCTTGGTTTGCGTGCGTGCCAGTTCCTTCAGGCGGCGCAGCAGGCGCTTGCACATGCCCAGGCCTGCAATGTTGGTGCGTTCGTGGCCCAACAGGTATTTGGCGGCAGTCCAGCCAGTGTTTTCGGCTCCTACCAGGTTGCTGACCGGCACCTTGACGTTGTCGAAGAAGACTTCGTTCACATCGAAACCGCCGTCCAGGGTCTTGATCGGGCGCACGGTGATGCCGGGGGTGTCCATCGGCATCAGCAGCAGCGAAATCCCTTCCTGCGGCTTGCAGTCGGTGGCGGTGCGCACCAGTACAAAAATCCAGTTGGCCCATTGCGCGAACGAGGTCCAGATTTTTTGCCCGTTGACGACGTAGTGGTCACCCTGCTTTTCGGCGCGGGTTTTGAGCGAGGCCAGGTCGGAACCGGCACCCGGTTCGGAATAACCCTGGCACCACCAGTCTTCCATGGAGATGATGCGCGGCAGGAAGCGCTGTTGCTGTTCCGGGGTGCCGAACTTCATCAGCACCGGGGCGATCATGGACAGCCCAAAAGGCATCTGGCGCGGTGCGCCGCCCGTGAAGCACTCTTCATCAAAAATGTTGCGCTTGACGGCGTTCCAGCCGCAGCCGCCGAATTCCACCGGCCAGCCGGGAGCGCCCCAGCCGCGCGCGGCCAGGATGCGCTGCCAGCGCACGTAGTCCTCGCGCTCGACGCGCAGGAACCCCAGCACCTTGCGGCGGATGTCGTCGGGCAGGTTTTCTTGGACAAAAGTGCGTACTTCGAGGCGGAAGGCCTCGTCTTCGGGAGTGGCGTTCAGGTACATGGCGTGTGTTCCGGTGCGTGAGGCGCGATCAGCGGCCCGTGAACTGGGGCTTGCGCTTTTCTTTGAAGGCCAGTTTGCCTTCTTCGAAGTCTTCGCAAAGGTTGGCTTCCATCATGGCTGCACTGTCCGTGATGAGGGCCTCGTGCAGGGTTTGGAAAGGCAGTTCCCACAGCTGCTGTTTCAGCACGCGCAGCGAGCGCGGCGAGCAGGCGGTGGCCATTTCGCGGGCATAGGCGTAGACGGCGTCCATCAGGGTGTCGCGCGGGTGGATCTGGCTGACCAGGCCCATGCGGAGCATTTCTTCGCCGCGGATCTTGCGGCCCGACAGCAGCAGGTCGGACGCCATGGCCGGGCCGACCACATTGCGTAGTGCCCAGGCCATGCCGTATTCGGAGGCCAGACCGATGCGCGAGAACGCCGTGGTCACCACCGCGTCCTCGGCGGCAAAGCGCACGTCGGCAAACAGCGCATGCACCAGGCCCAGGCCCGCCGTGGCCCCATTCAGGGCGGCGATGATCGGCTTGCTGATGGCCGGGAACCAGGTCGCGCGGCTTTGGTAGTCCGGGCGGCGGCTGAAATCGTAGGTGCGCGGCAGCTTGGTCAGCAAGGAACGCGGGAAGTTCTCGGCATCCTTGCCTTTGAAGGCGGTCACGTCGCCACCGGCACAGAATGCACGGCCGACTCCGGTCATGACGATCACACGCACGGCCGGGTCTTCGTCGGCACGGTGCATGGCCTGCCAGACTTCCTCGGCCATGATGTCGGTCCAGGCGTTGAGGGCTTCCGGGCGGTTCAAGGTCACGGTGGCGACACCTTCGCTCACCTCGTACAGAATCTGTTCGTAGCTCACAGCGCTTCCTTCAACGGATCAGGTCTTCAATTTCAGCGTCGGTGTAACCCGCGGCGCGGAACACGTCCAGGTTGTCCTGGCCCAGCGTGGCGGGCGGCCGCGGCGTACCGGCCGGGGTGGCCGAGAACTGCGTGGGCACACCCGTGGCCACCATGGTGCCTTCGGTGGGGTGTTCGTAGCGGCGCAGGAACCCGGTTTCCTTCAGGTAGGCGTCGTTCAGCAGGTCCTCGAATTTGGCCATGACACCGTTCGGGATCTCGATGGCGTCCAGGATTTCGTGCCATTCGGCGGTGGTTTTGAGCTTGAGCTGCTCGGCCACGACGCCATACACATCATCGATGTATTGGAGCCGGGTGTCCACTGAGGCAAAGCGCGGGTCTTCCACCAGTTCCGGGCGGCCAATGGCGGGCAGCAGGCGGCGCCACTGGTCGTCGTGCACCGCCAGGGCGCAGATGTAGCCGTCTTGGGTTTCGTAAGGGCGGCGGTGCTTGGACAGCAAACGCACGTAACCAATGCCGGAGCCCAGCGGCGGTTCGAAGGCGGCGCCCCACAGGTGTTCGTGCAGGTTGAACGACACAATGGTCTCGAACATGGGCTGCACCACTTCCTGGCCTAACCCGGTGCGTTCACGTGCATACAGCGCCATGCCAATGGCCGACGACAGCGCGTAACCGCAGAACTTGTCGATCATGACCGTGGGCAGGTAGCGGGCCTGGCCCACCGAGCGCAGCATCAGGTCGGCCAAGCCGGTTTCGCCTTGCAGCACATCGTCAAACGCGGGGTCGTTGGCACGCGGGCCTTGTTGCAGGTAACCGGGCGCAAAGGCGTAGACCAGGCGCGGGTTGATCTTGGCCAGCGAGGCGTAATCAATGCCCAGGCGCTTGGCGGCGCTGGGGCGCATGCTGTGAACCAGCACATCGGCGTCTTTGACCAGTCGCATCAGGGCCGCCAGGGCCTCGGGCCGCTTCAAGTTCAGCGTGATGCTGCGCTTGCTGCGGTTGATGTTCATGTGCATGGCCGACATGTTCGGGTTGCGCGAAGGGCCGGTGCGGCGGTTGGGCTCGCCCCCCGGCGGTTCCACCTTGATCACGTCCGCGCCCAGATCCCCGAGCAGCATGGTGCACAGCGGCCCCAGGACGTTGACCGTCAGATCGATGACTTTTACACCGGCCAGCGGGCCGGTGGCGTTGGCGACAGCAGTGGTCATGGTGCGATGTGATCAGTCGTTGCTGGCAGCGGGGCGGCACTTGAGCATGCGCAGGGGGTTGTAGGTCATGACCACTTCGCCGCGCTGGTTGACCACCTTGTTCATGGTGCGCACCAGGCCGCGGTTAGGGTTGCTCTTGGACTGGCGGGCTTCGACGACTTCGCATTCGACGTGAATCGTGTCACCGGCGTAAGTAGGGCCATGCACTTTTTGTTCCATGCCGAGGAAGGCCAGGCCCGTGCCTTGCATGGTGGATTGGGCCAGCAGGCCTTCGGCAAAACAGTACACCAGGGAGCCGGGTGTCAGGCGGCCCTTGTAGCCTGCTTCGCCGTACAGGAATTCCTGGTTGGTGAACAGCACTTCGGTCATGCCGATGGTGTTGATGAAGTTCACGATGTCGGGCTCGGTGACGGTGCGGCCGACGGTCTTGAATTGGGTGCCCAGTGGCAGGTCTTCGTAGTAGAAACCGAGGCCAACAGTCTTCATCGCGTGCTCCTTAAGCATGGCAGGTGTGTGGGGGTACAGTATGGGGCTGGCAGCGAGAAATTCTGGCTGCCCTTCCATTTTTCTGAATGCTGTTCGATAATATACACGACTGACCTTTGCAAAGTCAATGCAACACAGGCGCCCGGCGCCGTTCAAACATCCCCTCCTGAGGAGTCAAACCCATGTCTGCTGACCGTTACGCACGCTATACCCGTCTGAAATTCGACCGTCCGCATCCGCGTGTGTTGCGCATCACCCTGAACTCCCCGTTGAAGATGGGTGCCATGGATGCCCAGATGCACAAAGAAGTGTCCGAGATCTGGGCCGATGTGGATGCTGACGAGACCGTCAACGCCATCATCATCACGGGCGACGGCAAGACCTTCTCCGCCGGTGGCGACCTGAACCACGAGCGCAAGGTGTGCGATGACTACAACCTGCGCATGCAAGCCATGAAAGAGGCGCGCGATCTGGTGTACGGCATGATCAATTGCCGCAAGCCCATCGTGGGCGCTGCCCGCGGCTGGGCTGTGGGCGCTGGTTTGGCGCTGCTGATCCTGGCAGACGTGTCCATCGCCTCCAAGACCGCCATGTTCTCCGATGGCCACCTGAAGATCGGTGTCGCTGCGGGTGACCACGCCACCATCATTTGGCCGCTGCTGTGCGGCATGGCCAAGGCCAAGTACTTCCTGATGACGGCCGAGAACTTCTCGGGCGAGGAAGCCGAACGCATGAACCTGATTTCCATGGCGCTGGACGATGAAGCTGTGGAAGCCAAGGCCGTGGAAGTGGCCACCAAGCTGGCTCAGTCGGCCCCCGGTGCCATCCGTTGGACCAAAACCATGCTCAACCATTGGGTGCGTCAGGCGGCGCCGATTTTCGATGCTTCCCTGGCCGTCGAATTCATTGGCTTTGCTGGTCCCGAGGGCAAGGAAGGTATTGACGCCTTCCTGCAGAAGCGCCCGGTGCAGTTCAACCCCGACACCCCGGTTTAAGGGCTAGAGGAGCTGGTATGGACACGGTTGGCAAGCTGTTGGAGCGCAATGCGCGCTTTTATCCTCATCGTGAAGCTTTGGTGTGCGGCAGCAGGCGGCATACCTACCGCAGCTTTTACGCAGCTGTGAACAAGCTGGCGGACGGCTTGCACCGCTTGGGCGTGCGGCGTCAGGACAGGGTGGCCATCCTGTCCATGAACAATGCCGAGTTCGTCGAATTGCTGGCGGCTGGCGACGTGGCGGGTTATATCGTTGCGCCGTTGAATTTCCGCTTTGCGGCGCCAGAAGTCGAGTGGGTGCTGGGCGACAGCAGCCCGCGCGTGCTGGTGTTCGAGGCGCAGTACCTGGCCCTGGTCGCTTCGATCAAGGACAAGCTCAAGGGCATTGAGCACTGGGTGGTGATTCAGGACGGCACCGACGTTGAGTTGCCGTCCTGGGTCATGCGCTGGGAGGCGTTGGTGGCCAGTGGTTCTGAGGCCGGCCCCCCGGTGCGGTCGCAGCCGGATGATTTTGGTCCGCTGGTGTACACCAGTGGCACAACGGGGCGCCCCAAGGGGGCAATGCGCTCCCAGCGCCGCTGGATTGCGACCGCTGACCGAGGCGCTGCCATCAGCGAGTTCAACTCCGACACCTGCACCCTGCTCACCACGCCTGCCTTTCACGTTGGGGTCATTGGGTACCTGGTGGAAACCTACTGGGTGGCAGGCAAGGTGGTGTTGCACCGTTCGTTCAGCCCGGAGCAGGTGCTCAAGGCCATTGAAGAAGAACGCGTGACCTTCTCCTTCTTTGTGGCCGCCATGCTGCAGGCGTTGCTCGATTCGCCGGAATGTTCGACGCGCGATCTGTCCAGCCTGCAGAACGTGGTGGCGGCAGGGGCCCCGTGCCCGGTGCCGTTGTTGCAGCGTGCGGTGGAGCGGTTGGGCCCGATTTTCTCGATCCAGTACGGGGCGACCGAAACTTCGGGCACCGGCTTGTTCCGGCGCGATGTCAACCCCTTCGGTGGCGAGCGCGAAATCAAGCGTCTGGCATCCGTGGGGCATCCTCACCCGCTCAACCGCCTGAAGGTGGTGGATGATGCGGGCAATGAGTGTCCGGTGGGGGTGGCTGGTGAGGTCTGCATCATGGCCGAAGACCAGTTCAACGGCTACTGGAACAACACGGCAGCGACCATCGAGTCGATCCGCGATGGCTGGTACCACACGGGCGACGTGGGTTACCGGGACGAAGATGGCTACCTGTACCTGATCGACCGCAAGAAAGACATGATCATTTCTGGCGGCGAGAACATTTACAGCCGGGAAGTGGAAAATGCCGTGCAGAGCCACCCTGCGGTGCAGGAGTGCGCGGTCATTGGCGTGCCGGATGCCAAATGGGGCGAGACGGTCTGCGCTGTTGTGGTGTGCCGCCCTGGCATGTCGGTGGGCATGGAAGAGTTGGTGGTGCATTGCAAAACGCAAATTGCGAGCTACAAGTGCCCGCGTCTGGTGGAGTTCGTGGCCGAAATGCCGCGTGTGACCAGCGGCAAGATCAACAAGGTGGAGTTGCGTCAGCGCTACGCCAAGACCTGAGTTTCAAGGAACAGAAGACGATGTTTGAGCTTCAGATGCGCGGCCGTGTGGCCGAAATCACCATGTGCCGGCCGCCGGTCAACGCCATCAGCGAGGAATGGGGCGCGGCCTTCAACCAATTGCTCGACCAGCTGGAAGCGCGTGACGACTGGACGCTGCTGCACCTGCGCAGCAACCAGAAGGTGTTTGCCGCCGGTGCCGACCTGGCGCAAATCCAGTCCTGGATCGGTGCCGAACAGCCGGATGTGGTCCTGGCGGGCTACATCAGCAAACTCCAGGCGGTGTACCGCCGTCTGGAGTCGCTGTCGCGCGTGACCTTGGCCGAAATCGGCGGCGCTGCCCTGGGCGGCGGGCTGGAGCTGGCGCTGTCGTGCGATTTGCGCGTGGCCGCCAAGGAAGTCAAAATCGGTCTGCCGGAAGTCGGCATTGGCCTGATCCCTGGCCTGGGCGGCACCCAGCGCCTGACCCGCCTGGTGGGCCGCGGCACGGCGGCGCGCCTGATTCTGAGCGCCGAACCTGTGGACGGCGCCACGGCAGAGCAATTGGGTGTGGTGCAGTGGAGCTTCCCGCGCGCCGACCTGGCCGCCGAGGCACAGCGCATTGCCGACCGCATTGCCGGCCTGCCTGTGCCCGCCCTCAAAGTGGCCAAGGAACTGATCGGCGCCCATGGCGCCGGTCACGATGCAGGCTACGCCATGGAACGTGAGCTGGGCGGCCGCCTGCTGCTCACGTCCGAAGCGCAGCACCTCATCACGTCTTTCATCAACAAGAGCGCCAAGGCCTGAGGCCGCTGGCAGATTCACCCTTCATTTATCAGGAGTATTCAACATGGCAAACAACGCAAGTTCTTGGCGCGCAGTGACCGATCTGACTGGCAAGTCGGTGGTCGTGACCGGGGCCGCTTCCGGCATTGGCCGTGCCACCGCGCTGCAATACGCCAGCGCTGGCGCCACCGTGTTCGTGGGCGATGTGAATGAGACCGAAGGCCAGGCCACTGTGGCTTCCATCGTGGCCGACGGCGGCAAGGCCGAATTCGTCAAGCTGAACCTGACCGACGACGGCAGCATCGATGCGTTCGTGGACGGCGTGATGGGCAAGCTGGGCGGCGCGCCCGACATCATCGCCAGCGTGGCTGGCGTGGACCGCGTGATGCCTTTCCTGGACAACACCCCCGCTGACTGGGAATTCCTGGCCAAGGTCAACTACATTGGCCCCGTGCGCATGATCCACCGCTTCCTGCCCAAGATGCTGGAGCGCAAGAGCGGCAAGATCGTGACCGTGGCCAGCGACGCCGGCCGCGTGGGTTCCAGCGGCGAAACGTTCTACGCCGGTACCAAGGGCGCCATCATTGCGTTCACCAAGTCCCTGGCCCGTGAATCCGCCCGCGCTGGCATCACCTGCAACTGCGTGGCCCCTGGCCCGACCGACACCCCGCTGTTCAACGGCACCATCCCCGAAGGCACCAAGCTGCGTGACGCGCTGATCAAGGCCATCCCGCTGCGCCGCCTGGCCCAGCCGGTGGAAATTGCACACACCATCGTGTTCTTCTCCACCCCCGCCACCGACTTCATGACCGGCCAGGTGATCTCCGTCAGCGGCGGCCTGACCATGCACGGTTAAGGAGACCAAGATGCATCCCGAAAAGGAGTTTTTCGAGCACCTGCAAGCGGGTCGTTTCATGATCCAGCGCAGCCCGTCCACTGGGCAGTACGTGTACTACCCGCGCGTGGCGGCACCGGGCACGGGCGCCACCGATCTGGAATGGGTCGCGCCGAGCGGGCTGGGCACGGTGTACTCCACCACCACCATCAGCCAGAAGCCGCCAACGCCTAACTACAACCTGGCCTTGATCGACTTGGCCGAAGGGCCGCGCATGATGGCCCGTGTGGACGGGATTGCACCGGAAGCGGTGAAGATCGGGATGCAAGTGCGTGCCAAGGTCATTCGCGAGAATGACGTGCCGCTGGTGGTGTTTGAGCCGGTCTGAGAGGGACAAGATGACTGAGAAATTTGCTCGCGGCAAGACCGCCATCGTGGGCGCGGCCACTTTCGGCTGCGGTGAGATGCCTGGCTACAGCAACATGGAACTGGCGCACAAGGCCAGCGTCATGGCGCTGGCGCAGGCGGGTTTGCAGCCCAAGGACGTGGACGGCCTGTTCACCTGCATCATGGACGACGCCCTCTCTGGGCTGACCCTGGCGGAAACCTTGGGTATCAACCCCCGCATGCTGGACAACAACCGCACTGGCGGCTCCTCCTACCAAGTGCATGCCATGCTGGCGGCCATGGCCCTGGATGCCGGTCTGTGCGACGTGGCATTGATTGCCTACGGCAGCAACCAGCGCTCTTCCACCGGCAAGCTGGCGCAGTCCTCGCGCCCTTCGCCCTGGGAAGCCGCGTACCGCCCGATCCGCCCGATTTCTTCCTATGCGCTGGCCGCGGCGCGCCACATGCACCAGTTCGGCACCACCAAGGAGCAACTGGGTGAAGTGGCCGTGGCGGCGCGCAAATGGGCGCAGCTCAACCCCGAAGCGTTCATGCGCGACGAGCTGACGCTGGACGACTACATGAAGGCCCGCATGGTGGCATCCCCCTTCAACGTCCGGGACTGTTGCCTGGTGACCGATGGCGCAGCCGCCGTGGTCATGACCCGCGCCGACCGCGCCAAGGGCCTCGTGCCCAAGCCGGTGTACCTGCTGGGTGCATCGCAAGGCACCACGCACCGCGAAATCGCCAACATGCCTGATCTCACCACCACCGCGCTGGCGCAAGCCGCGCCGCGTGCCTACGCGCAAGCCGGTGTGGGTCCGAAAGACATTGATGTGGTGGAGCTGTACGACGCCTTCACCATCAACACCATCTTGTTCCTTGAAGACATGGGCTTCTGCAAAAAAGGCGAAGGCGGCGCCTTCGTGTCGGGCGGCCGCATTGCCCCCGGTGGCGAGCTGGCAGTCAACACCAATGGCGGCGGCTTGTCCTGCGTGCATCCGGGCATGTACGGCTTGTTCACCATCGTGGAAGCCGCACGCCAGTTGCAAGGGGTGTGCGGCGAGCGCCAAGTCAAGGACGCCAAGCTGGCCATTGCCCAAGGCAACGGCGGTGAACTGTCGCACGAAGCGCTGGTCATTCTGGGCACCGAAGAAACACTCTGACGCGCTGAAGCGGAGACATCAATATGCTGAATTACGACGTTTGCAAAAACTGGAAGTTCGACGACATCATCGTCAATTACACCCAGCGTGACACCATGCTCTACGGTCTGGGCCTGGGCTACGGCTCGGACCCGATGAACCGTGGCGAGTTGCGCTTTGTGTTCGAGAAAGACCTGCAGGCCGTGCCGACCATGGTCACCGCCATGGGCACGCCGGGCATTTGGTGGAAAGACCCGAGCACCGGTGCCGATCCGGTCAAGCTGGTGCACGGTGAGCAGGACCTGACGATGTTCAAGCCGCTGCCTGCGGCAGGCGTGCTGATTGCGCGCAACCGTGTGCACTCCATCACCGACAAGGGCGCAGGCAAGGGCGCGATCGCGGTTCAGCTGCGCGAGTTGATCGACCAAGCCACGGGTGAAACCGTGGCCCTGTCGCGCAATGTCACCTTCCTGCGTGGCGACGGTGGTTTCAGCGAGACCAGCGGTGTTTCCGACCCCGGCCCGGAGGCTTTGCCCGCCGTGCCCGAGCGTGCGGCCGACATGGAAGTGTCCTACACCAGCCTGCCGCAAGCGGCCTTGATTTACCGCCTGAGCGGTGACTACAACCCCTTGCACGCCGACCCGGATTTTTCCGCCAAGGCCGGTTTCGAGAAGCCCATTCTGCACGGCCTGTGCACCTATGGCATGGCCGCGCGTGCCGTGATCGAAAAAGTGCTGGACTTCGACGCTTCGCGCCTCAAGCGCATTGCTGTGCGTTTCACCTCCCCGGTGTGGCCGGGCGAAACGGTGCGCTACGAACTGTGGCGTGAGTCGGCGACCGTGGTGCGCCTGCGTGCCACCGTGGATGCGCGCAACGTGGTGGTGCTCAACAACGGTCTGGTCGAGGTGGCCTGATGGAACTGCAATTCTCTGCCGCCGACGAGGCGTTTCGCCAAGAGGTTCGTGACTTCCTGGAGCGCGAGCTGCCGGCGGACATCGCCCAGCGCTACGCCCTGGGTTTTCACCCCGTGCCCAAGGACGATTTGAGCCGCTGGACCAAAATCCTGGCGAAAAAGGGCTGGGCCACGCCTCATTGGCCGGTAGAGCACGGTGGCACGGGCTGGACGGCCATCCAGCACCACATCTTCGAAGAAGAGTGCCACCGGTACCACGCTCCTGACCCCCAATGGACTGGGATTCGCCTGTGTGCCCCCGTGATTTGCGAGTTCGGCAACGACGCGCAAAAAGCCAAGTATCTGAAACCAACCCAAGAAGCGGACTTTTTCTGGGCACAAGGTTTTTCGGAACCCAATGCGGGCAGCGATCTGGCCTCGCTCAAGACCACAGCGGTCAAGGGTGTGGATGCCGAGGGCGAGCACTACATCGTCAATGGCCAGAAGATCTGGAGCAGCGAGGGCCACTACGCGAACTGGGGCTTCTTCCTGGTGCGCACCGACAGCACGGTCAAGCCGCAGAAGGGCATTTCCTTCCTGTTGATCGACATGACCACGCCCGGCGTGTCTGTGCGTCCGATCATGCTGTTCAATGGCATGCACTACGTGAACGAGATCTTTCTTGAGAACGTGCGCGTGCCTGCCGAGAATCTGGTGGGGGAAGAAGGCGCGGGCTGGACCCATGGCAAGTTCCTGCTCGACAACGAGCGCGCCAGCAGCGCCTTCATCTACTTCTCGCGTTCATGGCTGGAGCGGGTGAAAGTCATTGCCCGTCGAGAACAAGCCGGTGAGCAGCGCCTGATCGACCAGCCAGCGTTTGCCCGCAAGCTGGCGGCGGTCGAGGTAGAGCTGCAGGCGCTGGAATACTCGGTGCTGCGCGTACTGGCCGAAGAGAAAACGGCCGCGAATCCGACCGCTGTGGCATCGGGTCTGAAGGTGCGTGGCTCCGAAATCCAGCAACGGGTGACCGAGCTGGCACTGGAGGCTTTGGGCACGCGTGGTTTGCGCTCCATTGAGGGTTACGACGACCCTGTGATCGCAGCTGGGCGTTCGGAGCCGAATGTTGCCAGCCGCTGGCACGATGAAGTGCCGGGCGTGTCATCTGGCATGTTGCAAACGCGGGCTGTCACCATCTACGGTGGTGCCATGGAAGTTCAAAAGAACATCATCGCCAAACTGGCCTTCAATCTGTAACCGCCATGCGCGAGGCGCTGTCCACCCTGCGGCCATTCAGGCATCCGGTCTACAGGGGCCTGTGGTTTTGCGCCTTTGCGGTTTACATGGCCAACTGGATCCAGCAGATCGGGGCTGCCTCGATCATGGCGGGACTCACGCCCAATCCGTCCACGGTGGCGTTGGTGCAGACCATGGCCAGTTTGCCCGGCGTTCTGCTGAGTTTGCCGGCGGGTGCGCTGGCTGACTTGGTGGATCGCCGCCGCTGGTTCCTCTTCACTCAGGGCATGGTCTTCACAGTGGCTGTGCTGATTGCCTTGGTGGCGTGGTCGGGCGCTTTGTCACCCCTGAGTCTGCTGATGTTCACCCTGTTGCTGGGGGTGGGTTTCGCGCTTCATGGGCCTGCTGCTCAAGCTGTGTTCACTGAGGTTGTGCCACGTGAAGAGCTCCCAGAGGCTTTGGCGCTGGGCAGTGTGGCGTTCAACCTTTCCCGAGTGCTCGGTCCAGCCGTAGCTGGTGCCTTGATGGCATGGGCCGGTGGCGGTCTGGTGTATGCAGTGGTGGCCGCGTGCAGCGCCTGGGTGGTTCTGTACGTTTGGCGCTGGGAAGGCGTGCAGCGTTCTTCCCAGGTGGCCCCCGAGCGGTTGTTCAGCGCCATCCGGTCAGGGTTGCGCTATCTTTGGCACTCGCCTGCAGCGCAGTTGCCGTTGCGGCATGGGGCTCTGTATGTGTTCGGCGGCAGTGCGGCAACCGCATTGTTGCCTGTGGTGGCCCGCGATACCTACGGTGCATTGAATGCGTTCGGTATTTTGATGGGTGGTATGGGGCTGGGTGGGGTGCTGGGCGTTGCTGGTTTGCCGCTGATGCGGCGGTGGCCGACCCACCGTGTGGCCGCTGTGTGCGCCGCTGGCTTTGCCACCGTGCCTGCGGTGTTGGCCATGGGGTTGCCTTTGTGGGTTACGGCGGTGTGGCTGGTGTTTGGCGGAGCCATTTGGGTCATGGGTGTTTCCACGATATTTGTCGTGTTGCAAATCACTCTGCCTGACTGGGTCCGGGGTCGAGTCCTCTCCATGCAGAACCTGTCGTATTTCGCCGCCATGGCGGGTGGCGCCATGGTCTGGGGTTTTCTGGCTGAACTGCTGGGGTTGACCTACACACTTTGGGCGGCAGCATTGTTCCAACTGGTTTCTGTGGTTTGGCATCTGCTGCGTCCTATGCCTGAGCTGCCCAAGCCTGCGGTGCAAATCAAAATGCCCCGACCGTCAAGCGGTACGCATGTGCCCGGCAACGTGGCGCTGCCCTGGCGGGATGAGGCCGCAGAGGAGCAGTTGCTGGTGGTCCAGCACGTTTACCGTGTACGGCCTGAAGAGCAAGCAAGGTTTCAGCAGCTGGCACATGAGCTTGGATTGGCTTGCCGCCGCAATGGCGCCACTTTCTGGCGTTTGTACCGTGATCTGAAAGAGCCAGATTTGTACATAGAGCGGTACATCGTCGATTCTCCAGATGACTTGGCGCGGCAGGAGTCCCGTTGGACGGTGCATGATCACTGGCTGCGACAACAACTCCAGGAGTGCCTGGTACCCGGTTGTGAACTCCTCACCAACTACCATGTGGTGCAGGACATTCCGGTACGCTCCACGAAGTGACGCCTGACCGACAGGGCAAGAGCGTGGAGGGTGTCCGCTTCTTGTTATGTCGCAACCGCTACGCTTCTTGTGCTCGATGCACTCAAGGCTGAATGCTTGGAGGAGCCGATGCCTTCTCGTTCCTGCTAGAGGTAAAGCGCGGCGACATCGGATGGTGCGCGTGAGGCCTAATTTTTTTGCAAGTGCGTTGGATGGCGTGGACTGCTTGCGTCCCTGAAGATGAAGAGATGGACTAGAGATTTGTCGTCGTTTTTTAAAACTTTTCTTGGGTTCCGATCAAAGGGATGGGCCAAGCTGTGGGCCACAGTTGGGCATGAAATGAATCGCGATGACTCAGGGATGTTTGGTCTGTTTGGAAAGTTGGCCCAACATTTCCCGAAAATGACGTGCTCTCGATCTGAAGCCTCGGGCATCAAGTAGCGTTACGAGTGGGCCATGCTGTATCCAGTGGAAAAGCGCTTCATTACCTACAGTTTAGATATGTGGGATACAGACACCCAGGTTTTCTGGGGCCGTGTGCTGCAAGGTTGACCGGGGTTCCGGTAGGTGACGAGTGTGATGCCAAAATATTGACCAATCAGAGTCGGCCCGTCACCGGAATGCCCACGCCAGTAATGGCAGCCCCAGCATCGGACAGCAAGAAGGCAACCACATGCGCAATGGCGAGCGGCGAGACCCAACGCGCCACGTCCGCTTCCGGCATGTCATTGCGATTAGCGGGGGTGTCGATGATGCCGGGCAGAATGCCATTCACGGTCAACCCGTGATCTTTTCCCTCTTCCGAAAGGGCTTCGGTGAGGCGTAGCACTGCGCTTTTTGAAGCTGTGTAGGCACCCATGCCCAGCGTTGCCTTAGAGGCGGCAGCTGCACCTATGTTGATGATGCGACCCCGACCGCTGGCCAGCAAGTGAGGCAATGCCACTTTGGACACCGTCAACGCCGTCTTGACATTCATCTCGTACAACAGATCCCACGTCGCAATTTCACCCGTTCCGATCGTTTCCCATCGGAAACCGCCAGCCACATTGACCACGGCATCCAGGGGACCGAACTGCGCCTGAACGCGGTTGACCATTTTCTGCACCGCTTCGGCAACTCTCAGGTCTACCCCTGGCAGTGTACAGGCGTGGTACTCGACAAGTTCATCGGGAACACCAGGTGCCGCATCCACCCATGCAACCTTGGCGCCCAGTTTTGCCAATCTGGCCGCGACCACGCGACCCAAAGCCCCGAACGCTCCGGTGACGATTACAGTTCTGCCTGTGACGGCTGTTACGTTCGGTTGTGCCGGGTCATCAGCATTGAAGTGCACGTCTATCTCCTCTACTGTGTTCATCGTTCTGTGAACCTGTGTAGACAGGGTCTGGGAGAGATGGTTCTCATGGCCCTGTTCAACGCAGTCATGACCTCTTGTTGAGTCAACAGGGGGTGACGTCAGCTTTGCCAAACCAAAGGCAGTTCCAGTGTGCCATTGACCACGCCTGTACTGGTCCGTACCGGGCGCTCAGGATCCAGCGAAAAGTCGGAGATGCGTGCCAGCCATTCCTCGAGGAACACACGAAGTTCCAGGCGGGCCAGATACGAACCGCTGCAGCGGTGTACACCGTCGCCAAAGGTCAGATGCAAGCCAGCATTTTTGCGCTGAAAATCGACGTTCAAAGGATCAAGATACACCTGTTCATCAAGTCCGTGCAGCAGCAACGGGAGCAGCACCTGATCGCCAGCCCGCATCTGCACGCCGTTGAAATCAAGATCTTCTGTCACGACACGTGCAGGCAGTGATACGCCGAAGCGACGCAGCAGTTCTTCCACTGCGTTGGGGATCAACTTCGGGTCGTTGACGAGTTGTTGCCGGTGGGCAGGGTTTTCGGCCAGAAAACGCATCATGAACCCCATGCTCGACGACACGGTGTCCAGCCCGGCGAACCACAACAACATCAGGAAGCCCTGGATTTCGTTGTCGGTCAGCTGGCGACCCTGTAAGCGGTAGCCGATAACTTGGCTGATGAGATCGGTTCCAGGACGTTCGCGACGCTGCCGTACTGTGTCTACGGAATACGCCATGAGTTCGACATAGGCACGTTGTTGCGCTTCCAGCGACGGGTTGCGCACGCGAGTCTCGACCAAATCGAGCAACTTCAGACGGTCTTCCTCTGGCAGCCCCATCATTTTGAGGAAGATATCGATCGGCATCCGCAAGGCAAAGTCGGCGATGAAATCGCACTTGCCTTTGGGTTTCAACGGGTCGATCAGTTCGCCGCAGAGCTGGCGCATTTCCGCTTCCAACGATTCAATGGCCCTGGGTGTGAATGACC
This sequence comes from uncultured Macromonas sp., assembly GCA_964420415.1. GTDB lineage: Bacteria > Pseudomonadota > Gammaproteobacteria > Burkholderiales > Burkholderiaceae_C > CAYQTH01. The sequence goes on from CAYQTH010000003.1 coordinate 26,390, forward strand.
CGATTTGCAATTTCTTTACTTCAGTGTGCAAAGGTGGGTCGTATTCGATGGGAGCCAGCAGAAAAGGTTTGGCCGTTTCATAAGGTATGGAGTTCTTGCGTGAAGAGAAGCGCCGATGGTCATGCAGTATCTGTTTGAGGTCGTTTCCTCGCGTGACCACCCAATGGCCGCCATAGCGGGGGCTGTAGAAAATGTCTGGTGGAGAGTGTTCTTTCATCCAGGCATACCAAGCGTTGTGGGGGCTCCGGTCACCACCGGGAACGGCGTAGTAATCGAAGTCGAACACCTGTTCGGGCCGAACGTGTGTGGGAATGGCTGTGGTCGTCATGAAAGTTTTCTCCCGAATCAGATGGCCAATTCGCTACTGCGTACCAGGCGTCCGGGCAATGCCCCTGTGGGTTGGCCTTCACGGTACGTCACAACGCCATTCACCAGTGTTGCCACGTAACCATCGGCTTTCTGTGTCACGCGCCGACCACCGCCAGGCAAGTCATACGCGACGCTGGGCGCATGCAGTTTGAGGTGCTCGAAATCGATCACGTTGATGTCGGCCTTCATGCCTGCGGCAACCAATCCTCGGTCGGTGAGTCCAATAGCCAGGGCATTGCGCCGGGTCAGGGCATGCACCGCCCAAGGCAGCGGCACACGCGCACCGCGCTTGCGGTCACGTACCCAATGGGTCAGCGTGAAGGTCGAATAACTGGCATCGCAGATCAGCCCAAGGTGTGCTCCGCCATCGCCGAGTGCAATCAGTGTGTGCGGGTTGTTGAGCATGGTCAGCACGTTGTCGAGGTTGCCGTCCACATAGTTGGTGATCGGAAGGAACAACATGGCTTTGCCCTCTTGTTCAAGGAGCAGGTCGTAGGCATAGTCTGTCGCGCTACGTCCCAGACGGCGGGCTGTCGCGCCGATGCTGTCTTCTGGCGAAGGTTCGTAATCCGGATCGTTGCCCAGGGGGTACATGCTTTCCACCAGCGACGTGAGCCAAAGCATGAGCGGGTTGGTGTGGCTTGGTTGTTCCGCCAGGAGGGTGGCTTTGGTGTCGGGGCGGCGCAGTGCGGCTACCCGCTCCGGGAGCGGCAAATGCTCAATGGCACGGTAGCTGGGGTAGAACGAAAACGGGTTGAACGAAAGGTCCAGCCCAAAGAGCATGCCCACGGCCTTTGGAGCGATCTGTCCGCGGATCGCCAGGCCGTCTTGGTTCGCTTGATCAAGCAATGCCAGCAAGGTGCGCCAGTCATTGGGCTCATTGGGGCGTTGCACCACGGTGAAACTGACCGGGCATTCGGCCACCTGTGCGATCCGGCGCAGCATGTCGAATTCGGCAGAAGCACCCAAATCGATGTCGTTGAAGTCGACAATGGCTTCGAACACCCCACGGCCAGCTTGCTTGAGGCCGCGGGCCAGCGCCAGCAGCTCTTCTTCGCTGGCGGTTTCTGCTGGTGCGAGGGCGCCGTCACGGGTCCGGTGAGACAGTGTGCGGGAAGTGGACACACCGAAGGCTCCGGCTTGCACTGCTTCGTTCACCAGGGCGGTCATTTGCGCCAAGTCTTTGCCTGTGGCGGATTCTCGATCTGCCCCACGTTGTCCCATCACATACACGCGAATGGCTGAGTGCGGGATCTGCGTGATGACGTCCATGTCGAACTGGCGTTGTGCCAGAAAGTCGAGGTATTCGGGAAATGTTTCCCATGTCCAAGGAATGCCGTTTTGCAGCACGGCTTCAGGAATGTCCTCGACACCGGCAATGACACGGGCCAGCAGTTCGTGCTGGTCAGGGTGGCAAGGGGCCACGCCGATGGCGCAATTGCCCATCACAGCTGTGGTCACGCCATGTTCGGATGAGGGGGACAGGCGTTGTTCCCAGGTGACCTGGGCATCGTAGTGGGTATGCAAGTCGACGAAGCCAGGGGTAACGAGGCAGCCCCTGGCGTCGATCTCTTCCTGTCCATGACCAGGCACCGAGCCCACCGCAACGATTCGCCCGGCTGCAATCGCCACATCGGCCGGTTGGGGAAGTCCGCCGCTACCGTCTATCACCGTTCCACCACGAATCACCACATCGTATTCCGCCATGCATGCCTCCTAGCAGCTGGTACGAGTCGACTGTGCCGACTTGTACCGGTTAATATTTTCGAATCCAAGGCATTCAATCTAGCAGTCTGATCGCCAGGGATAAACAGCCTAAGCCCGATGGGTCTATCGGGCCCACCGAACAATCGTGGCGGGATATGGATCAAGTTCAAAGCATGCGGGTCTTTGTCACCGTGGTGGATGGCAGCAGCTTCACAGGCGCGGCCAGCGCGCTCGGTCTTTCGCAGGCAACCGTATCCGGCCACGTGGCGCAACTGGAGAAACGCATCGGTGCCCGTCTGGTAGAGCGCACGACCCGCAGCGTGCGACTGACGGATGAAGGTGCGCGTTACTACGCGCTGTGCCAGCGCGTGCTGGGTGACATCGATGACACTGAGACAGCTCTGGCGCAAGCGCACGACGTGCCGGCGGGCCGCCTGCGTGTCGATGCCACCGTGGCACTGATCTGCCACCTTTTGCTTCCTGTGCTCCCCGAATTCAACGCCCGGTACCCGAATATCCGGGTCGAGTTTCACCACACAGACGCGCTGTTTGACGATCAGCCACGCAATTTTGATGTGATGTTCCGCGTGGGTGATCTGGCCGAAGCGGACTTGGTGGCCCGCCCCATCAGTCCCTTGCGGCTGGTCGTGGCGGCCTCGACCGCGTACTTAGAAAAGCGAGGTCGGCCTCAGCACCCTGAGGATCTGCGGGAACATGACTGCATCGGCTTCATTGATCCGTTGACGAAACGCCTGGTGCCCTGGATTTTTGAACGCGAGGGAATGCGTCTGAGTGTTCCGGTGTGCGGTTACCTGGCGTGCAATGAAGGTGTGTCGCGCATTGCGGCCGCTCGGGCCGGGCTTGGCATTGTGCTGACCCACGCCTATGAACTGAGCGATGACCTTCGTACGGGGATGATGGAGGTGCTGCTGTCTGCATGGAGCAGCCCCGCTTCACACTTCGCCATGACCTATCCGCGCAATCGATACTTGCCGGCGAAAACGCGGGTGTTTGTGGACTTCGTCAGCGAAAAATACCCGGTCAACCGACTGTTGGACGTTTGTTGATGCCTCCAGCCTGGCACGGTTGGGAGTTTCCATGATGGTTGCCCGTCGAGTTGAGGGAAAGACTGCATGCGCCTGCCGGATGCAATAGGCCAGCAGTTCATTGCCGCCCTCATCAGCGTACGGGCTATGCTGGTCTTCCTTCATGACCTGCCACCTAGTCGGTGAAGTGGCATCAGGATGGATGTCTGCTTTGCGATCCACCGATGATTGAGGGCATGCCCGTGGGGGGGGCAGCAACCGGGGGAAGTTCAGACCTTGGTAGGTGGGAAGCCTGAGGCTTGGGAGGCGATTTCCAGTACGGTGGATTTAAGGAAATCGATGTCCGATTTGAAGCGTTCGGTCGGACCCGCCAAGTTGATCGAGGCCACACAGACGCCCTCGGCATCCAGCACCGGTGCTGCAATGGCGGACAAGCCTTGAAGGTACGCGTCGATAGACACCGAATAGCCATCCCGGCGGATGTGTTCCAATTCCTGAACCAAGTCGGCCTTGGTCAGAGGTTTGGCAATGCCCGATTTGAATTTGACATTGGCCAGGTATTCGCGCTGGTAGCCTTCATCGGCATAGGCCAGCAACAGGCGCCCGGCCGCGCTGGCGTACAGCGGCCGCATGGTGCCGACCGGGATTTGGTAACGCACGGGTTGAGGGCTGTTGATGACATCCACGTACACCATGGCGTCGGCCTCACGGTTGAGCACGCCTAGCAATGCCGTTTCCCCCGATTTTTCAGCCAGTTCTTGCAGGAAGGGGTGAATCAACTTCGGGAAGTCCCAGGCCGCCAGCACCGTGGCTGACAGGCGGAACAAGGCCGGACCCAGTGCATACAGACCATTCGCATGCACCAGAAAACCGTCCGCAACCAGTGGGCGGAGGAGGTTGAGCAGGCTGCTCTTGGGTGAGTCAAGCACCACGCTGAGTTCCGCCAGGCTCATGCCGCCTTGTGAGTCGGCGAGCACGCTGAACAGACGCAGCACCCGGCTCAGCGAGCGTGGCCCACCAGATTCAGACTCGGGGTGAGCAGAGGCTGTGTCCAAGTCGCTCGGAGATCGCTTCATGCCGTTCCTGTTCTGTGCTGGTGGGTTGTGCTGTAACTGAGTGAGATGCAGAAAATATCAGGCCGCGACCAGGCCGCCGCAGCGTGCCAGTTGCTGCAGGTGGTGGCTGGTGTCGCCGAACATGAGTTCGAGCATGGTGAGGCGACGCATGTAGTGGCCGGCATGGCATTCTTCGGTCATGCCTATGCCGCCATGCAGTTGCACGGCTTCCGCGCCCACGAACTTGCCGGACTTGTTGATTTGCACCTTGGCCGCTGAAATGGCGCGGGTGCGCTCCAGCGGGTCAGGTTCAGAAACCATCATGGTCGCGTAGTAGGCCATGCTGTTGGCTTGCTCGATGGCAACCAGCATGTCCACGGCACGGTGCTGCAGTGCCTGGAAGCTGCCAATGGCCACGCCGAACTGCTTGCGCATCTTCATGTATTCCACGGTGATGTGGTGCACATGCTGCATGGCACCGACCGCTTCGGCACACTGGGCGGCAATGGCTTCTGCCACCGCTTTTTCAATGGCGGGCAGGGCGTTGTCCACGCTGCCGATCAGCGCGTCCGCGCCTACGGCCACGTTGGTCAGTTCAATGTTGGCGGCCCGGCTGTGGTCCTGGGTGCGGTAGCCGCGGCGGCTCAAACCGGCGGCTTGTGCGTCGACCAGGAACAGGGAAACGCCGCTGGCATCGGTACGCGAGCCGCTGGTGCGGGCAGAGACGATGATCTTGTCGGCGCTGTCGCCGTTGAGCACGGCAATTTTGGCGCCGTTCAGGACCCAGCCGTCACCGGCGCGTGCGGCGGTGGTGGCCACGTCCGCCAGGTTGTAACGCGCTTGGCGTTCACTGTGGGCAAACGCCAGGGTCAGCTCGCCACCCGCGATGGCAGGGATCAGTTCGGCCTTTTGCTCGGCCGAGGCCGCGCTGCGCAGCAAGCTGCCGGAGAGCACCACGGTGGCCAGGTAGGGTTCCAGTGCCAGGGCGCTGCCCAGGGCCTGCATCACGATCAGGGTGTCCACCGGACCGCCGCCAAAACCGCCGTCATCTTCGCTGAAGGGCAGGCCCAGCAGGCCCAGTTCGGCGTATTGTGCCCAGAGCGCCTTGCTGTAGCCGCAGGCCTCGGCGATGTATGTTTTGCGCTGCTCGAAGTCGTAGCGGTCCGCCAGCAGGCGTTGCACGCTGTCTTGCAGCATCCGTTGTTCGTCGGAAAGATCGAAGTCCATGTCAGCTCGTGTAGGTTACAGGGGTCACAGGCCCAGGATGGTCTTGGCCAGGATGTTGCGCTGAATTTCGTTGGAGCCGCCCACGATGGAAACGTGGCGTGCCCAGTAGGCGTTAGGTGCCAGAGGAAGCGCCCATTCATCACCTTCGGCCTCTGTTTTGAAGCCGCGCAGGAAGTCGGTGTCGGATTCCATGCCCAGGTAGCCAGCCACTTCCTGCAGCAGTTCGGCAGAAGCCTGTTGCAGCACGGAGCCCTTCATCTTGAGGATGGAGCTCTTGGGGTCGGGCTTGCCATCGTGGCGTTTGCCGATTTCCGCAATCAACCGCATTTGGGTGATTTCCAGGGCCTTCAGTTCGATCTCGATCTCGGCCACGCGTTCGCGGAAGCGTTCGTCTTCGATCAATGGCGTGTCGCCCACCATCACCTGGGCGGCCAGTTGCTTGGCGCGCTGGATGCGGTATTTGGAAATGCCGACGCGGGCAATGCCGCTGCGCTCATGGCCCAGCAGGTACTTGGCGTAGTCCCAGCCTTTGTTCTCTTCACCAATGCGGTTGGCTACAGGCACGCGCACATTGTCGAGGAAGAGTTCGTTGGTTTCGTGGTTGCCGTCCAGCGTGATGATCGGGCGGATGGTGATGCCCGGTGTCTTCATGTCCATCAGCAGGTAGGTGATGCCCTGCTGCTTTTTTGCCGTGGGGTCGGTGCGTACCAGCAGGAAGCACCAATCGGCGTGGTGAGCGGTGGAGGTCCACAGCTTCTGGCCGTTGATGACGTAGTGGTCACCGTCGCGCACCGCGGTCGTGCGCAGGGCGGCCAGGTCGGAGCCGGCGCCAGGCTCGGAGAAGCCTTGGCAGAACCAGATGTCCATGCGCGCCACCTTGGGCAGGAACCACTGCTTTTGCTCTTCGGTGCCGAAGGCGATCAGGGTTGGGCCGATCATGTTCATGTTGAACGAAATCGGCTCGGGTGCCGGAGCCATATGCAGTTCTTCCTTGAAGATGTACTGCTTCACGGCGTCCCAGCCGGTGCCGCCCCACTCAGGGGACCACGCCGGGCAGGACCAGCCTTTGTCGGCCAGTATGCGCACCCAGCGCACCATTTCTTCCTTCGACAACCGCTGACCCAGCTCGCACTTGCGGCGGATGTCAGCCGGGACGGCCGTTTTGAAAAACGCCCGCACTTCGTCGCGGAAGGCCAGTTCTTCGTCAGTAAAACGCAAATCCATGTTCAGCCTCAGTCAATCAGACCTTGCTCGCGCAGGGCGGCAATTTGGTCGGCGCCGAACCAGTCGGTCAGCACCACATTGTTGGTTTCCCGTCCAGGCGCTTGCGGCGCGGTCGGTGTGTCGGGCACGGAGCGCGAGAAGCGCGGTGCCGGTGCAGGCTGCACGATACCGTCGATTTCCACGAAGGTGCCACGCGCTTGCAGGTGGGGGTGTGAAGGAGCTTCCTGATAGCTCAGCACCGGGGACACACAGGCGTCCGACGGTTCCAGCAAGGCCGCCCATTCGTCGCGGGTGCGTTCTTTGAACTTGGCTGTGAACACCGCCTTTGCCGCCTTCCAGTGGTCGCGCGACAGTTGCGGGCCCAGCGTGGCCGGGTCCACGCCGATCTTGGACACCAGCTCGCCAAAGAACTTTTCTTCGATGGGGCCGACCGCGATCCACTTGCCGTCGCTGCACTCGTAGCAGTCGTAGAAGTGGGAGCCGGTGTCGGTGATGTTGGTGCCACGCGCGCCGCCCCAGATGCCTGCCGCGATCATGCCGAAGAAGGTGGATGCCAGGTGGGCGGTGCCGTCCACAATGGCTGCATCCACCACCTGGCCCTTGCCAGACGTGCGGGCTTCCAGAATGGCCGACAACAAGCCGACCGCCATGTACATGGAACCGCCAGCGTAGTCGCCAATCAGGTTCAGCGGGATGGTGGGGGCCTGGCCTTCACGGCCAATGGCGTCGAGCACCCCCGTCAGGGCGATGTAGTTCACATCGTGCCCGGCCCACTTGGCCAATGGGCCGCTCTGGCCCCAGCCCGTGAGGCGGCCATAGGCCAGACGCGGGTTGCGTGCCAGACAGGCATCGGGACCCAGTCCCAGACGTTCTGTGACGCCAGGGCGGAAGCCTTCGATCAGGGCGTCGGCCTGTTCCACCATCTGCATCACCACTTCAATGGCGCGCGGGTCTTTCAGGTCCAGGTTGACGATGCCGCGGTTGCGCAGCAGCGTGTTGTACTTGAGCGGGCGCTCAATACCCAGTTTGACGGGCTGTTTGCGGTCCACGCGGATCACGGTGGCGCCCAGGTCGGCCAGCAGCATGGCGCAGAACGGGCCGGGTCCAATGCCCGCCAGTTCCACCACCTTGATGCCCGACAGCGGGCCTTTGCGTTGGCGCGTCATGGTCAAGCCTTTTTGGCCACGCGGCCCAGCACGCTGTCGGCGATGATGTTGCGCTGGATCTGGTTGGTGCC
>CAYQTH010000003.1:34354-37161 GCA_964420415.1 uncultured Macromonas sp.
TGCATCTGCATGTCGGCGATCATCCAGCGCACGCCCTGGAAGTCGCTGATTTTTTGGCCAAAGGCCACGCGTTCCTGGATGTACTTGACGGTGTGGTCGATGGCGCCCTGGGCAATGCCCACGGCACGGGCGGCCACGATGGGGCGGCTGGTGTTCAGCGCTTCCATCGCCACCTTGAAGCCCTGGCCGCCTTCGGGGCCGACGCGGTTGGTTTCGGGGATGAAGGCTTCGTCGAAGAACAGCGGGCAGGACGGCACGCCGCGCGCGCCCATCTTGGGCTCTTTCTTCCCTACGGAGAAGCCCTTGGTGCCTTTTTCCACGATGAACATGTTGATGCCCAGCTTGGTGCCGTCTTCGGCCAAGGTCTTGGCGGCCACCAACACGAAATCGGCGATGTCGGAGTTCGTACACCAGATTTTCGAGCCGTTCATGATGTAGCCGCCGGGCACCTTGCGGGCAGTGGTTTTGATGCCGGACACATCGGAACCGCTTTGCGGTTCGGTCAGCGACAGGGCGCCGCGCAGTTCGCCGCTGGCCAGGCCCGGCAGCAGGCGCTGCTTCTGTTCTTCGGTGCCGCCCGCCAGAATGGCGCCAAACGGGGTCCACTGCACCACCAGCAGGTAGCCGGTGTTGTAGCAGACACGGCCAAACTCTTCCACGGCAATGCACGAGGACAGCAGGCTGTTGGTGCCACCGTACTCTTCGGGGAAGGGCAGCGCGAACAGGCCGAGTTCCTTCAGGAGTTCGTACATGTCGTGCGGGTATTCAGCGGTGCGGTCGATCTCGTCGGCGCGCGGGGCCACTTTTTCGCGGGCCACACGGCGGATCAGGTCCTGGATGCTTTTCTGGTCTTCGTTCAGTTCGTAGCTCACGCTACCTCTCCTTGGTTCAATTGAACCTATATTCGAATGGTGTGCGCAATTTTGAACCCCCTGGTGGGGGGTTGTCAATTGGCAGCGTTACCGATGATCGAGCGGGGCTCAGATGATCTTGTTGTCCGCCAGGCGTTTGAGCTCGGCGTCGTCCAGGCCCAGCAGGCCTTTGTAGATCTCGTCGTTGTGCTGGCCTTGCGTGGGCGGGGCCTTGTATTCCGTGATCGGGGTGTCCGAGAACTTGATCGGGTTGGTGTAGATCTTGACCTTGCCTGCCAACGGGTGCTCCACCTCAGTGGCCACGCCGCGGTGCTGGATTTGCGGGTCTTCGAACACCTGCTGCAGGTTGTAGATCGGGCCGGCGGGCACGCCTGCCGCTTCCATGGCAGCGAGGATGTCGTCTTTTTTCCACTGGCGGGTGATGGCGTCGAACGTGTCGGCCAGCAGCTTGCGGTTGCCCACGCGCTTGGCGTTGGTGATGAAGCGTTCGTCGTCGGCCAGTTCGGGCACTTTCAGGGCGCCGCAGAACCGGCGGTACTGCTCGTCGTTGCCGCACACCACGACCACCGCGCCATCGGCGCAGGGGAACATCTGGGATGGCAGGCCGCCATTGCCCTGGGTGCCACGGCGCACGGGCAGTTCACCGGTGGCCAGGTATTGTGCTGTGTAGTGCGACAGGGAAGACACCACCGAGTCCAGCAGCGCCACGTCGATGGCCTGCCCGCGTCCGCCGCTTTCCTCGCGGTTGGCATCACGGTCGTACAGCGCGGCCAGCACGCCAATGGCGGCAAACTGGCCGCCAATGAAGTCGGCAATGGAGGGGCCGGTCTTGACCGGGGCGCCGCCTTCATCGTCGGGGTAGCCGGTCACGCTCATCAGGCCGCCCATGGCCTGGAAGATGGTGTCGTAACCGGGGCGGGGCGCGTAAGGGCCGGTCTGGCCAAAGCCGGTCACCGAGCAGTAAATCAGGCGCGGGTTGAGCGCGCGCATGCTTTCCTGGTCCAGGCCATAACGCTTGAGGTCGCCCACTTTGAAGTTCTCGATCAGCACGTCCGACTGGGCCGCCAGGCGACGCACAATGGCTTGGCCGTCGGGATGGGCCAGGTTGAGCGTGATGGACTTCTTGTTCCGGTTCGAACCCAGGATGATGGGGGTCTCGCGGGTGTCGTTGCCGTGGGTGTCTTTCAGGAACGGCGGGCCCATCTTGCGGGCATCGTCGCCAGCGCCTGCGCGCTCGACTTTGATCACTTCGGCGCCCAGGTCGCCCAGCATTTGCGCAGCCACCGGAGCGGCAATCACGCGCGAAAGGTCTAACACACGGATATGGGAGAGTGGTTTTCTGGCCATGGTGGCGTCAAAATTCCATCAAAGAGCGGATGACAGGCATCCGGTTGCGTTAAAAAACATTCTTAAATTAGAATGGCATACTTTTATGTGAATGATAACGGCTCTTGATGCTTTAAGCTATCCAGGGCGTATCCGATCCAACCTTAACCGTAAGAGCACACAGTGAAAACCCCGCAAACCCTTGTTGAGCAATTCGGGCCCCGAGAGGCAATGGAATACGACGTGGTGGTGGTGGGTGGCGGCCCGGCGGGTCTGGCCACGGCGATCCGCTTGAAGCAGCTGGCTGCCGAAAAAGGTGGCGAGATCAACGTCTGCGTGCTGGAAAAGGGCTCCGAGCCGGGCGCGCACATCCTGTCGGGCGCCGTCATGGACCCGATCGCCATCACCGAACTGTTCCCCAATTGGAAAGAGCTGGGTGCGCCGCTGAATCAGCCCGTCACCCGTGACGACGTGCTGTTCCTGTCCGAAACAGGCACCACCCGCACGCCCGACTGGCTGATTCCGCGCAATTTCCACAACGACGGTTGCTACGTGGTGCGCCTGGGCTTCATTGCCAAGTGGCTGGGCGAGCAGGCCGAAGCCCTGGGC
>CAYQTH010000004.1:0-36127 GCA_964420415.1 uncultured Macromonas sp.
GGCATCGTCAACGTCACGCCGGATTCCTTTTCCGACGGTGGCACACACGGCGATGCCCGCAGCGCCCTTCGTCATGCCGAACAGTTGCTGGCTGAAGGCGCGCATATTCTGGACATTGGCGGTGAATCGACCCGCCCCGGTGCCCCGCCCGTGACGTTGGACGAGGAACTGGCGCGTGTGCTGCCGGTGGTGCGCGAGGCCGTGAAGCTGGGCGTGCCGGTGTCGGTCGACACCTACAAGCCCGAGGTGATGCTGGCTTGCCTGGAGCTGGGCGCAGACATCATCAACGACGTGTGGGCGCTGCAGCGTCCGGGCCGCGATGGCCGCAGCGGCGTGGACGTGGTGGCGGCACACTCCAGTTGCGGTGTGTGCCTGATGCACATGCACCTGGAACCGCAGCGCATGCAAGTGGCCCCCATGGCAGGCGATGCCGTGCCGCAGGTGGCGGCGTTTCTGGCGCAGCGCGCGCAAGTGTTGCGTGACGCTGACGTGGCGGCTGAACGCATTGCGCTCGACTACGGCATTGGTTTTGGCAAAACGGTGGCGCAGAACTTCAGCCTGCTGGCCCGGCAGGGCGAACTGCTGGCGCTGGGGTACCCCTTGCTGGCGGGCTGGTCGCGCAAATCGTCCTTGGGGCAGGTGACGGGGCAGGACATGCCCGCCCAGCGCGTGGCGGCCAGCGTGGCGGCCGCCGTGCTGGCGGTGGAGCGCGGCGCGCGCATCGTGCGTGTGCACGACGTGCGGGCCACGGTGGATGCGCTCAAGGTCTGGCAGGCCATGGCCGACCAGACGCGATAATCCGCCCAGTCATTACACAGGCAGACGGAACAACATGACACGCAAATTCTTTGGCACCGACGGCATCCGTGGCACCGTGGGCCAGGCGCCCATCACCCCCGACTTCGTGCTGCGCCTGGCGCACGCGGTGGGGCGGGTGCTCAAGCGCCACGAGGCGCACCCGACCGTTCTGATCGGCAAGGACACGCGCATTTCGGGCTACATGCTGGAGGCGGCGCTGGAGTCGGGTTTTGCTTCGGCCGGGGTGGACGTGCTGTTGCTGGGCCCGGTGCCGACACCTGCGGTGGCCTACCTGACCCGTGCGCAGCGCGCCAGCTTGGGGGTGGTGATTTCGGCCAGCCACAACCCGTTTGCCGACAACGGCATCAAGTTCTTCAGCGCCCAGGGCACCAAACTGCCCGACGCGTGGGAGCGGGAAGTGGAAGCCGCGCTGGAGGAGGCACCTGTGTGGGTGGATTCGGCGCAGTTGGGCAAGGCCAAGCGCCTGGACGACGCGGCGGGCCGTTACATCGAATTTTGCAAGAGCACCTTCGCCAGCGACCTGACCCTGAAGGGCATGAAGGTGGTGGTGGATGCGGCACACGGCGCGGCTTATCACATTGCGCCCAAGGTGTTCCATGAGCTGGGCGCCGAGGTGGTGGCCATAGGCTGCGCGCCCGACGGCCTGAACATCAACGACGGCGTGGGCGCCACCCACCCGGAGGCGCTGGTGGCCGCGGTGCGTGAACACGGTGCCGATGTGGGCATAGCGTTGGATGGCGACGCCGACCGCCTGCAGATGGTGGACGCCAGCGGGCGCCTGTACAACGGCGACGAACTGCTCTACCTGCTGGCCGACGAGCGCCTGGCCCGCGACGAGGTGGTGCCCGGCGTGGTGGGCACGCTGGTGACCAACATGGCGGTGGAAGTGGCGCTGAAGGCGCGTGGCGTGAAGTTTGTGCGCGCCAAGGTGGGCGACCGCTACGTGCTGGAAGAACTGCACCGCCACCATTGGCTGCTGGGCGGGGAAGGCTCCGGCCACCTGCTGGTGCTGGACAAGCAGACCACGGGCGACGGCCTGGTGTCGGCCCTGCAGGTGCTGCAGGCATCCGCACGCAGCGGGAAGTCGCTGGCCGAACTCTTGGCCGGGGTCACGCTGTTCCCGCAGACCCTGGTCAACGTGCGCCTGCAAGCGGGGCAAGACTGGCAGAACAACCCACGGCTGGACGCCGAGCTGAAAACCGCCGAAGCCGAACTGGGCGACAGCGGTCGCGTGCTGATCCGCGCCAGTGGCACCGAGCCGCTGCTGCGGGTGATGGTGGAAGCGCGCGATGCCGTGCTCGCTGAAAGTCTGGCTCAACGGTTGGCCGCTGCTGCACAGATGTGAGCAGGCGGGCCTGCTTCACGACAGTTCAGGATGGTTCAGATAGTCTATGGAATCCGCCTTGAGCCGGTCAAAATGGCGCTGAACGGCCGCAATCAGTGCGGCGTCTGTCTGTTTCAGCCCTTGGTATGACAACGCTGCGCTTTGCAGTGTCAGTACGTCGCTCAACGACTGGCGCACAGCATAGGTCTCCCTGATCAGGCTGGATTCGGTATCTTCTTCGGCGCCCGGATGTTTCAGGGCATACCAGACGGCCAATGCTGCCCCAAATGCAATCGCTGGGGCGCAGCGGCCTTGTTCCTGCACCATGCGCATGCTGCCAAAGATACGTTCGTCGTGCTGTAACTTGCGCAACGGGTCGCGTGCCACTCTCTCGCACGGGTCTTTGAAGGCTTGGGCACAACGCTGCCGGAAGGCGTGAAGAAGCTCCTGCGCACGTTCCCTTTGTTCCGGGTACAAGACCTCCAGGGTCGGCAACAATTCCTGGGTGGTTAGCTGCTCCAGCACAGCCAGAACTCGGGGGTCGCCCATGGCGTGTCCTATGGTGGTGTGTCCCAATAATGCACCGTACCAGGCAATGATGGCATGTGGCCCGTTCCACAACCGGTTTTTCAGGGCCTGCACCTCCGTGATGTCTGGCACGGTGTCAACTTGGCGCAGGTGCTCAAGCAGTTCGCTGCCTTGCTGCGCATAGAGTGCCATGTCTGCTTCGCTGGTGAACAGAATCAAATGCAGTTCTGCCAAAGCGCTGGCAGGTTCTGCTGCATCACGCAGGGCGCTGATGATCGGAGCCAGTTCTTCCGCCTGGTCGGCACTGACGGCATTGGTCAGGGCTTCCATGTCCAGGGCGAGTTCTCGCACTTGTGCCACGTTCCTTGTGAACAGGTCGTGTTTGATGCGCAATTGCCGCAGCACTGACTCTTCCGGAAGTTTCGAGGCAATGCGCGTTACTACTGTTTCAGTGAAATCGGTCAAGTCCAGGATACGGCGGCAATCCCTGGGGCTGCACAATGGCAGCAGTTCTTGTTCGACCAGTGTTTGCACAAAGCGGGCACCCTCCACTTTATTGAGCACCACGAGTACCGTCAAACTCTGTCCACGTGTGCGGTAGCGCTCAAGTAGGCCTTGGGCAATAAGTGTGGCTTGTCCCTCAATGGCCTGTTCGGGCAGGCACAAAGCCACGATCTCGCAGTCGCGGTACATGCCGACCATGGCCGCATCGTCGCTGGCGTCGATCATATGCATGCCTTGTATGGCTTGATCAAATGCCAATTTGTCGTAGCGCACGCTGTACTTGCCAAACGCGTTGATGACCTCACGCAACAGGGCATTGCCCGTGGAGGCAATGATCTGGCACGGTCTGGTGTAGCCGTCCCAATGTGAGAAAACCTGGGCCAGATAGCCGCCTCCCATGGCCCCAAAGCCATGGATGCCTGCTTTCAGTTGATTGACGCCTTGCGGGAAGGGTTCGGTGGGCCCAGGCATGGAAAGTTTGGGGGTACATGCAGCCAAATCGAGCTTGAAAGCCCGCATGCTTGGGTAGCGTGCCCAGGCTTGCGAAGCCACCTCGATGGACGGTGGCTTGATGTCATCAATCAAAATAGCCCGCCCGCCTGCTGTGCAAGCGGCCCGCAAACCGTTTTCCGAGTCCTCCAGCATCAGGCAGGCCTCGGGTAGGCTGTTGAGCGCAGCGGCAGCGCGCTGGAAGATTTCGGGGTGGGGTTTGCCCTGCGTCACTTCATCGCCACACACCAGCAAGTCGAAATACTTGAGCACGTTGGCGTTGATGAGGTATTCCTCCGCAATGGCCCGGCGGCTGGAGGTGGCCACGGCCATTTTCAAGCCCGACTTGCGCATCCGTTCCAGCACCGGAACCAAGCCGGGCTTGATGGGCACGCCATGCAGGCGCACGTGTTCCAGTTCCAACTCGTCAGCCCGGCAGCGTATGGCGGCATAGGGGAAATGTTGGCCAAAGTGTTTTTTTGCCAGTTCTTCTGCCTTTTGGGCGCTCAATCCCAAGGAGTCTAAAAGCAGTTCGTCTGTGAAGGGGTTGCCGTGGATTTCGATGGCGGCTTGATTCAGTGTTTTGAAGCGCAAGCGCTCGGTGTCGAACATGGTGCCATCCATGTCAAAGATGGCACTTTCGATGTGGTGTCCCTTGAACTGAAGCATCCTGGAGATCCCTTGCTGTTGGTGTTGTGAACTGATCGGCGCCACCGTTGGCCGCGGGTGCGGTTCAGTGCGCGCGTGTCACGGGGAGGCCGAGCGGATGGAATGTGCCTGGGCGAGTCGCAACCACTGGGTCACGCTGTGTGGGACCGCCAGGGTGTCCGGTGGCCAATGTGTCAGCCGCCGTGTTCGGCTGATTGCAGGTTGCAGATTATATATTTGAACAAATGTAAATGCAAGGGTTCACGAATCCCGGTGCGGCCCCCTGCATCACCAGCCCCACAGCAGGCGGCGCGCGACCCAGGCTGTTTTGCCGCTTTGCGGTGCACGTACCGCAACCCAGCCGTCTTTGCGGCGGACAGTGCGCAGCACTTCGCCATAGACCACTTTGCCGACGATGGGATGGCGGGTGCCAGGCCCTTGGCGCAAATGGGCTACCTTGACTTTGACAATGTGATGTGGGGTGGAGGCGGTCACCCACCGAGCCACCCAGCCTCGGTCGCCTTCAAAATCCTGCACGTGCAGCCAATCGGCGCGCTTCTGCAGAATTTGCAGCGGGTAGCCACGGCTGAGTTGCCATGTCACCTCACTGTGGGTGTTGGGGCTGCTGCGCATGTTGACCGTGTCGTTGCGCACGCTCACCATGTTCTGGGCGTGGACTGAGTGAGCACAGGCCCCTGCCAGGGCGGCCAGGGTCAGCAGGTGGCGGAACCAGGTATTCGAGTGCATGGTGAGTTGCCTGTGTTAAGTGCTGTGCAGTGCGTCCGCCATGGGCGCATGGTGCTTTGGGGCCAGGTGCAGTGTCTGGGTCGGGTAGGCGAATTGGGCGCCGTGGCCGGTCACAATGGCCATGATGCGCAGCAACACGTCTTCCTTGACCGCATGGAATGTCACCCAGTCGGTGGTGCGGGTGAAGCAATACACCATGAACTCCAGGTGCGAGGAGCCGTAGTCGCTGAAACGCACGAGTTGTGTTTGTGCGGTATCGATCTCCGGGTGTTCCCGAAGCATTTGCCGTATGTCGGCACAGATTGCGGCGATACGTGGGCCGTCTTCAAGGCGTATGCCCAGAACTTCGCTGATGCGCCAGTGCGTCATGCGTGACGGGTTTTCCACCGCAATGCTGGCGAAGGTTGAATTCGGAATATAGAGAGGCCGTTTTTCAAAGGTGCGGATGCGCGTCAGCCGCCAGCCGATGTCTTCCACTGTGCCCTCAATGTTGCGGTCTGGCGAACGGATCCAGTCACCGACGGCAAACGGCTTGTCCAAGTAAATCATCAAGCCGCCAAAGAAGTTGGACAACAGGTCTTTGGCTGCGAAACCGACCGCAATACCGCCGATGCCACCAAAGGCCAGCACGCCAGACACCGAATACCCCAGGGTTTGCAATGCCACCAGCACGGCGGTGACGATGACGGAGACGCGCAGCAGCTTGGCGACCGCATGGGCCGTGGTGCGGTCCATGGCTTTGAGTGTCCGGCGAGGGCGGATGAGGTGGTCTTCGAACTGGGTGATCAGCCGCGTCAAGAACAAGGTCACGATGCAGATGAAGGCGATCTTGCGCAGTTCGGGCATGTAGTGGAAGATTTCGGCCGGTCCGGCTTTTTCCAGTAACCGGGCACACAGCGACAACCCCAGCAGCCAGGTCAGCAGGCGCAGGGGGGCGCGCGACGCCTCCAGCAGTACATCGTCCCAGACAGATTCTGTTTTCGATGCGATGCGTTGACCCAGATCAACGGCGCGCATCAGGAGGAAGTTGAGGCTGACCGTCGCGGTCACCACGGTGAACATTTGAGTCACCCAGATCTGGGGGTCTGCAGAAATTTGCAGCAAATCTTGAAAAGTGTTCATGCCGCCCATTTTACATTTGAACAAATATAAATGCAGGAAGGGGGGTGATTGGCGATACAGAGCGGCTGGCGGATTCTGTGAAACCCGTGCAGTCAGTGTCCCATCAGGAGCGTGTCAGCGGCATCTTTGTCGTGTACCCCGAATTTGTCCACCAGGGTGGCGCTCGCCTGGTTGAGTCCCAGCACCTCTACATCGGTGCCTTGACGGCGAAACTTCAGAACCACTTTGTCGAGCGCGCTGACTGCGGTGATGTCCCAAAAGTGGGCATGCGTGAGGTCGATGCGTACCCGCTGTACTGGGACATCGAAGTCGAAGGCGTCGATAAAACGGTCGGCCGAGGCAAAGAACACCTGTCCAAAAATTGTGTAACGACGGGTATCGCCGTCGTTTTGGGTAGTGGCCTCAATCACCAGGATCTGCGCGATCTTGTGGGCAAAAAAGAAGCCAGACAGCAGCACCCCGGTGAGCACCCCGCGTGCCAGGTCGTGGGTGTAAACGGTGACTGCTACTGTGGCGAGCATCACCACGCTTGAACTCTTGGGATGATCCCGAAGGTTTTTGAACGAGGCCCAGTTGAACGTGCCAACCGACACCATGACCATGACGGCCACCAGGGCTGCCATCGGGATCTGTTTGACCCAGTCGCCCAGAAACACCACCAGGACCAGCAACACCACGCCTGCCACCAGGGTGGACAAGCGGCCTCGTCCGCCAGACTTCACGTTGATGACCGACTGGCCGATCATGGCGCAACCGGCCATTCCGCCAATGAACCCGGTGGCGATGTTTGCCACACCTTGGCCCATGCACTCCCGGTTTTTGTTGCTCTTCGTGTCGGTCAGGTCGTCCACGATGGTGGCCGTCATCAGCGATTCCAGCAGACCCACCGTCATCAGTGTCAGCGAATACGGGAAGATGACGAGCAGTGTGTCCCAGTTCATGGGCACATCGGGGAGCAGAAACACCGGTAGGCTGCTGGGTAACTGGCCCATGTCGCCCACCGTACGGATGTCCAGTTCCAGGTACATGGAAACGCCGGTCAGCAACACGATGGTCACCAGCGGCGAAGGCACGGCTTTGGTGAGGTACGGCAGCCCATAGATGATGAGCAGGCCAGCGCCCGTCATGGCGTACACGTGCCAGGAAACGCCGATGAGTTCGGGCATTTGGGCCATGAAAATCAGGATGGCCAGCGCATTGACAAAGCCTGTGACCACCGAGCGCGAGACAAAACGCATCAGGGTGCCCAACTGGAGCCAGCCAGCGATGATTTGCAACACCCCCGTCAACACTGTGGCCGCGAGCAGGTACTGCAAACCATGCTCTTTGACCAGTGAAGCAATCACCAGCGCCATGGCGCCAGTGGCAGCAGAAATCATGCCCGGACGGCCCCCGGCAAAGGCGATGATGGTGGCGATGGAAAACGAGGCGTACAGGCCCACTTTGGGATCGACGCCCGCGATGATAGAGAACGCGATGGCTTCTGGAATCAGGGCCAGGGCTACCACCAGACCGGCCAGTACATCGTTACGTGTGCTGAACAGCCAATGCTGCTTCAAGATTTGCATGAGCATAGAAAATACAGGACCCCCAGGGGAGGCCAAGTAGAAACAGGGGGGAAACAAAGCGGCCGCGCTGGACGGCATGGCCACAAGCGGCAAGCGGGGTTCAGTGGGCGCGTGGGCCTACGGAGCCTTAGGGTGGCAACACGGAGCGGAAATGGCCGCGTGGCAGTCCCGAACCGGGGTAATACACCGGGCTGAGAGATGTGTGATGAAACTGCCCCATGCGGCAATTTTACCGGCACATGCTGGCGAACCCGCTGTTCAGTGCCGTTGCGCCAATTGGCGGGCTTCGGTTTGCAGGGCCAGTTTGTCCACCCGACTCAGCGGCAGGCTCATCAGCAGTTCCATGCGCTGGTGCAGACGGTGCATGGTCTGCTTGAAGGCGTCCAGCTGCTGTTCGTGCGTGCCTTGCACCAGGGAAGGGTCGGGGTAGCCCCAGTGAGCGGTGGCCGGGTGGCCGGGCCACACCGGGCAGACTTCGTTGGCGGCGTTGTCGCACACGGTGATGATGAGGTCCATGTGCGGGGTGTCGGGGCGGGCGAATTCGTCCCAGCTTTTGCTGTGCAGGCCGCTGGTGTCTATGCCTGCACTGCGCAGCGCTTCTAGAGCCAGCGGGTGGGCTTGTTCCCCGGCGCTCGGGCTGCTGCCGGCCGAATAGGCTTTGAACCGTGAGCCGCCCACGTGGTTGAGCACCGCTTCGGCCAGGATGCTGCGTGCCGCGTTGTGCGTGCACAGGAACAGAACGTTGAGGCGGTGGTCGTCGGTCATGGGGCTAGGGCAGCAAAGGGTGAATCGGCTTATGGTAGCCGAGCTCCCTCTGCTGAATATGACGAAACCGTGACGTTTCAGAGACTCAGCAGTTCGGCTGCTCCCTGCGCCGCCATGCGACCTTCGTCGGTGGGCACCAGCCAGATTTCCACTGTGCTGTTGGGGGCGTGCAGGGGAGCGGTCTGGTCGCCGCGCTCGCGGGTGTTGGTCTCCGGGTCCAGCCGCACGCCGAGGTAAGCCAGCCGGTCGCACACTTGGGCTCGCAAGGCGCTGTCGTGTTCGCCGATGCCGCCAGTGAAGGCCAGCACATCCAGCCCGCCCAGGCAGGCCGTGAGGGCACCGGACTCGCGCACCACGTGGTGGGTGAACAGGGCGATGGCGCGCAGCGCTGCGGGGTCGCTGCTGGCGCGCAGGGTGCGCATGTCGGCCGACAAGCCGGACACGCCCTTGAGGCCGCTTTGCTTGTAGAGCAGGTTTTCAATGCGCTCGGCGTCCCAGCCCTGGGCCAGCAGGTGCAGCAGCACACCAGCGTCGAGCGAACCGCTGCGTGTGCCCATCATCAACCCGTCCACAGCGGAAAAACCCATGGTGGTGGCGATGCTTTCGCCGTGGCGCGTGGCGCACAGGCTGGCGCCATTGCCCAAGTGGGCCATGAGCACGCGGCCTTGGGCACGCGGGCTGATGCGCTGCAAGGTTTGCTGCACATAGGCGTAGGACAGGCCGTGGAAGCCGTAGCGCCGCACGCCCTGCTCGTTGAAACTGGCGGGCAAGGCGAAGAGGTATTCGGCTTCAGGCAGGGTGGCGTGGAAGGCGGTGTCGAAACACGCCACCTGTGGCACGGCCGGGTAGTGCTGCTGAAAGTGGCGAATGCCCGCCAGGTTGTGCGGCTGGTGCAGGGGGGCCAGCGGGCACAGGGTGTCCAGCGTTTGCAGCACGGTGTCGTCCACCCGCAACGGCTGGCGGTAATGCCGCCCGCCATGCACCACGCGGTGGGCAATGGCTTGCAGGTGGTTGTTGGGCAGGTGCTGTTGCAGCAGGGCATCCAGCGCGGTCAGGGCACCGTCCAGGCCTGGGCAGGGCAAGAGGCTTTGCACGCCTTGCTGCCCGTTGCGCCAGGTCAGTTGCGGCTGCCCGCCGGGTTGCAGGCCTTCGATGTTGCCGACCAGGGTGGCGGGCTGAATACCTTGCCCCTCGCGCGGGTAGAGGCCGAATTTGAGCGAGGACGAGCCGACATTGACGGACAGGATGGCCATGGGCTGCGGGCGAAATCAGGCTTGGGTGCGGTTGTGGTGGGCGATCAGCTTGGCCAGCAGGGCCGAACCCAGGCGGGTATCGACACCGTCGGCGCGGCTGGTCAAGGCAATGGGCACGCGTGCGCCCAGCACGATGCCCGATGTGGTGGCGCCGGCCAGGTATTCCAGCTGTTTGGCCAGCATGTTGCCGGATTCCAGGTCGGGCACGACCAGGATGTCGGCGTCGCCCGCCACGTCGGATTCGATGTGCTTGATGCGCGCCGCTTCCGCCGAGATGGCGTTGTCAAAGGCCAGCGGGCCGTCCAGTGTGCCGCCGGTTATCTGGCCGCGCTGGGCCATTTTGCACAGGGCGGCGGCGTCCAGCGTGGAGGGGATGTTGGGGTTGACCGTTTCCACCGCCGACAGCAGTGCGACTTTGGGCCGCTGCACGCCCAGCAACTGGGCGAAACAGATGGCGTTTTGCACGATGTCCACCTTGTCTTGCAGCGTGGGCTGGATGTTGAGCGCCGCGTCGGTGATGAGCAGGGGTTTGGCGTAGGTGGGCACGTCGAAGCGGAACACATGCGACATGCGCCGCCCGGTGCGCAGGCCGGGCTGGGTCAGCACGGCGTGGATCAGCTCGTCGGTGTGCAGGCTGCCTTTCATCAGCGCCTCGACCCGGTGGCTGGCGGCCAGCTCGGCGGCGCATTTGGCCGCAGCGTGGCTGTGTTCGGCGTGGATCAGCTCGATGCCGTTGAGGTCGATGTTGGCTGCATCGGCCATGGCGCGCAGGCGGGCTTCGGGGCCGATCAGCACCGGCACGATCAGGTCGTGCGCGGCACTGTCGATGGCGCCACGCAGGGAGTCGGTATCGCACGGGTGCACCACGGCACAGCGCACGGGTGCCAGGTGGGCGCCCTTGGCCAGCAGTTCGCGCAGGCGGGCTTGCGGGTCGAACAGCTGGATCTGTGGCGCTTCGGTGCGTGCAACGCGCACTTTTTTCACCGGGGCAATCACACGCGCCAAGCCCTGCAGCACGGTTTCGCCCTTCTGGTTCACCACCTGACAGTCCAGTTCCACGCGCTTTTTTTCGGTGTCCAGCGCAGACACGGTGACACTGACCGTGAGTGTGTCGCCCACCCGCACCGGGCGGCTGAAGTGCAGGTTCTGGTCCAGGTAAATGGTGCCGGGGCCGGGGAACACGGTGCCCAGCAGGGCCGAGATCAGCGCGCCGCCCCACATGCCGTGCGCGATGATGCCGTGGAACAGGCTGGCGTCGGCGTAGGCCGGGTCCATGTGGGCCGGGTTGGTGTCGCCCGAGACGGCGGCAAAGGACTGGATGTCCTGCAGTGTCAGGGTGCGCACCAGGCGGGCGCTCTGGCCGAGCTGGATTTCCTCGAAGGTGACGTTTTCGGTGAATTCGGTGGGCGGCACGTGGTTCTTCATGGTTTGGGTGGAGGGGGCTGTGCCGTAGTGTGGCACAGCCCCCGTTCCCGCCACACGGTTGCGTGGCAGTGAACCCGTGGCGTTTTCAGCGCAGCTTGCCCAGGCGCAGGAACTGGGTTTCGCCGCTGGAGCCGTCCACACCGTCGTTGTCGCTGATGGCGTAACCCTGGCCGCTGCTGTCGATGGCGAAGCTCTCTACCTTGTCCTGCACGGTGCCGTGGCTGCGGGCCAGGTGAGGGACCAGATCCAGCCAGGGGCGCTTGGTCAGCAGCGGCAGTTGGGCGTCACCGGGGGCGGCGGCCTGCAGGCCCGCCACCGAAAAGGTTTTGACCGTTTTCAGCGATGCTGGACCGAACTGGTTGTCGCGTTCGATAACGGCAAAAGTGTCGTTGTCGAGGGCGGTGATTTCCGACAGGCCGACCCAGGCGCCTTCGGCTTTGGGCGTGTCCAGCGGGTAGTGGTAGGCGCCCCAGGTCTGGGTGCTGGGGCGGTAGGACAGGATTTTGACCCGGCCCTTGGGGTCGTCTTTCCACTCGCGCTGCATCGCCAACCACACGGTTTCCTGTTCGCCGCGCCCGGTCACGGTCACGCCTTCCAGTCCGAAGCGTTCGGCATGCTGGCGCCATGCTTGCGGCAGAGAGATTTCTTCTTGCACAGTGCCGTCAGCGGCCACACGCAGCAGCAGGTTGTCCAATGCGCCGCCCTTTTTCTGCGGGTCGCCTTCGGAGGCGATCCAGAAGCCGCCCTCTGCACGTTCGGCAACGCCTTCGGCGTCGTAGCCCATGGCTTTGCCGTCTTTGTTCAGCGTGATGGCCTGCGTGATGCGGGCCGGTTGCTGGCGGGCGTCGATGCGCAGCAGGCGTGTGGTGGCATAGGCGCTGTCGGTCACGGCCCACAGCTGGCCGGTTGTACCCTGGACGGCTGTGCTGCCCGAGATAGCGCCCCAGCCCACAGGCAGGCCCTGGGCATCGTCGTTCGACACCAGGCCAGGGTAATGCGCCGGGGTTTGGCCGCGCTGGTAGAGGGTCACGCTGGAGCGGGCCGCGCCGTCGTTTTCGGCCGCCACCACGAACAGGTTGCGCTGGGGAATGGCCAACAGGCCTTCGGGCGCCTGGCCGCTGGGCAGGGCTTGCAGGTACTGCGGGGCGTTGCCTGGTCCCATGTCGCGGAACACGTAGATCAGCGAAGCGCGCTCGGCTCCCACGAAGATGAGCTTGTCGGCGCCGAATTGACCCGTTTCTACGCCTTCCGGTTCGCTGCCTTTGGCTTTGGAACGCTTGTCGGGGTAGTGGCCCATGCGCATGGCTTTGTGGTCCAGCAGGTTACCGCTGTCGTATTCCACCTCGCCACGGGTGTTGAAGATGCTGAAGCCGCGCGAGCCGCCTTGGTAGTCGCCTTCGTTGGCGGTGACAAAGCGCGTGTCGTCCAGCCAGGCCACGGCATCGGGTTCGCGTTTGACGTTGCTCAGGCTGTCGGTCGGGGCGATGGTGCCGTCGCTTTTCGTGTCGATGCCGGTGAGGTTGACGCTGCCCGCAGAGAAATGGTGCGTGACCGCGCGCCGCGCCACATCCACCAGGGCGATGTGGTTGTTTTCCTGCAGCGTGACCACGGCCAGCCCTTGGCGGTTGACCTTGACGAATTCGGGTTCTGAGTCGTTGGGTGCGATGTCGGCCAGCCCGTTCATGGCGACCGGGTGGGCGGCCGGGCAGTCGGGCAGGCCCTGGCGCAATGGCACGATGGTCAGGTTACCGCCGGGCAACTGCGGCAACAGGCCTTTGTTGAATTTCTCGTCACGCTCGTTTTCAATCGCCACCAGCAAGTGCCGGGCGGACTTGTCCAGCGCCACGGAGTCGGGCTGGCCATAGAGGCGGCAGGTCTGGGTCACGCGCTGGGACGTGAGGTCCACCACGGCAATGTGGCCGTCGGGCTGGGCAAAGTTCAGGGAGGCGTTGACCGCGACCAGGGCGCGCCCGCGGGTGATGACGACCGACGTGGGCTCGCCGTTTACTGGCACAAAGCCTGCGGGCTGGGGCTGGGCCGGGTTGCGGATGTCGATCAGGCCGATGCCTTGCTGCTCGCTGTCGGTGTAGGCCAGCAGGCGGCCATCTTCCGATGCGGCCACGATTTCCGCGACCGATTTTTTGCTCACTTTGCGCCCAGCCGGCACATTGCGGGCGGCCTCAAAGGTGGCGATACGGTTGAAGTGCCACTGCTGAGCAGGTGTTGTGGGCGGCTGGGCGTGGGCGGGTAGGCTGACCTGTGTCAGCAACAGGGTGGCCAGGGCGACCGGAGCGAAGGTGGCGAATGTGACGAAGGGGGTGAGTTTCATGGGGTTGGAATGGTGGCGGTGGCGGTGGCGGTGGCAGGGGCCTTGGGTGTGACTCCGTTCAGCCTAGCGCGTTTGTGTGAAAAATCTTTGACGGTGAGTTCGACAAGATCACGGCCGGCGCAGCAAGGGCTGGCCGGCCTTTAACCGGGTGCCGGGTTCGATGTCAGGAGCCAAGTCGAAACTGGCCGGTACCAGCACGATGATGGTGGAACCGTGCTCGAACCAACCCATTTCCTCGCCCTTTTTCAGCGAGGCATGGCATGGAATGACGTTGGGCCCGCGGTAGCGCAAATGCAGCAACACGTTCAGGAAGTGCAGCCGGATGCTGGCCACCAGCACGGCGGCCACGGGCACCAGGGCGATGGGGGTCTGGTCGGGCAGGCGCGCTTCAATGACGGCACGTTCGTTTTTGCAGAACAGCCGCTCCACGCGCTGCAAGGCAATGGGGTTGACGTTCCAGGTGTCGCCGCTGATGTAGGTAACGCGCTCCACCGCCAAGTCGTGCGGGGCGTGGAAGCGGTGGTACATGCTGGACGTGAGCCGCAGTGTGACGTAGCGGCCGTTGGCGTAGCGCTGCGCCAGCTCGGGCGAGCCCAGCAGGTCTTCCAGCGTGTACGGGAAGCCCTTGGCCTGCAGCACCTTGCTGCCCAGCACGTCGCCGCAGGCGCCGACGATGGCGTCGCACGGGCTGCACAGCACCTTGTTCCGGCCATCGAAGGGTCGGGCGCCGTCTTTCAGTTCGCGGGTGAAGCAGGCGTGCAGGCTGTCGAAGCGCTGCTGTTTGGCCTCGCTCAGGTCCAGGTCGGTGAACAGGCGCCACACGGCTATGGACAGCCGCGTCAGCCAGGGGCTGCGCAGGTGGCTGAACCAGCCCATGAAGTGGGTGAGGGTGATGCGGGGGATGCGGTTAGTGAGCAGAAAGTTGAGGTCTTCCTGCAGCAGCAGGCGGTCACGCAGTTGAGTGATTTTCATAGGGTTGTCAAAGGCTGTGCATACAACTGTCGCCATCCCACTTGAAAGGTTGATGACATGCCCTCCGACTTCGTATTGAGCGCCGTGGCCTTGGCGGCGGTTGTGGCCGCGTGGCCTTATGCCCAGCGTCGGTTGCAACTGTCGCGGGCCAAGCACCGGTCGCTGGCCGGGCATTCGCGCCTGGCCAAACGCGTGGCGCGGCTGGTGCCGGGCTATACCTACGACGAGGCACAGGTTTTCAGTGCCGATGCTGCGCCGCCCGAGGTGGTGGCGCAGCGGCGGGCCGGATTCCTGCGGTTGGCCGACGCGTTGCGGGAACGTGCACCGCAGACCCTGGCACTCACCGCCGAGGCGCGGGATGGGTTGCCCGACTTGCAATTGACCGGTCGTTACCGCGTGCCGTTCCAATTCAGCCCTTACGTGCGGCAGCACCTGCCAGTGGGCGCGTTCTGGGCCCAGGCCGACGGCGTGCAACTGCAGGACCTGGACGGCAACCGCTTCTACGACCTGACCGGCTCCTACGGCGTCAACGTGTTCGGCGTGGATGTCTACAAGGCCTGCATGGAAGAGGGTGCCCGCCTGGGCGCGGCGTTGGGGCCGGTGCTGGGCGGCTACCACCCCTGCGTGGCCGAGAACGTGGCCCTGCTGCGGCATTTGTCAGGGCAGGACGAGGTGTCGTTCCACATGTCCGGCACCGAGGCGGTGATGCAGGCGGTGCGCCTGGCGCGCTACCACACGGGCAAACGCCACCTAGTGCGCTTCACCGGGGCCTACCACGGTTGGTGGGAAGATGTGCAGCCCGGCCCCGGCAACCCGCTGCCCCCGCGTGAAACCTACACCTTGCAGGACATGAGCGAACGCAGCCTGCAGGTGCTGCGCACGCGCAAGGACATTGCCTGTGTGCTGGTCAACCCGCTGCAGGCCCTGCACCCGAACCAGAACGCGCCGGGCGATTCCACCTTGGTGGACGGCAGCCGCCGTGTCGGTTTCGATCGTGCCGCCTACACCGCCTGGCTGCAGCGCCTGCGGCAGGTGTGCAGCGAGCGCGGCATTGCACTGATCCTGGACGAGGTGTTCGTGGGTTTCCGGCTGGCGCCGGGCGGGGCGCAGGCCTACTTTGGCGTGCAGGCTGACTTGGTGACCTACGGCAAAACCCTGGGCGGCGGCCTGCCGGTGGGCGTGGTGTGCGGCAAGCGCGCATGGATGCAGCGCTACCGCGACGAACGACCGGCCGACCTGTGCTTTGCCCGTGGCACCTTCAACGCCCACCCTTACGTGATGGGGGCCATGAACGCCTTCCTGAAGCGTATGCAAACACCTGAAGTGCAGCGCATCTACGACGGCCTGGACCAGCGCTGGCAAGACCGTGCCGTGCAATTCAACCATGCCTTGCAGAACGCTGGTCTGCCCGTGCGGGTGGCAGCCCTGTCCAGCATCTGGACCGTGACCTACACCCAGCCCGGCCGCTACCACTGGCTGCTGCAGTATTACCTGCGTGAACAGGGCCTGGCTCTGAGCTGGGTGGGCACTGGGCGCATCGTCTTCAGCCTGAACTACAGCGATGCGGACATGGCCGAGGTGACACGCCGTTTCGTGGCCGCCTGCCAGCACATGCAGCAGGACGGCTGGTGGTGGCAGGCGCCTGCACTCACCGCCAAGCGTATACGCCGCCAGATCCTGCGCGAGATGCTGGCGGTGCGGTTCGGACTGAACGTGGGCTTCAGCCGGCTTGGTGCCCAGGGTCCAGCAACTGGCCACGCAGCAGGTAATACGGGGCCTTGTGGTACAGCTTGACGTCGTGGAACGGGTCGGTCAGGATCTTGGTGACCCAGACCAGCCCGGTCTGCACGTCCTTCAGCACAAACAGCTGCACCATGCGGAACAGCAGGCCGCCCACGCCCACGGCCAGCCACATCAGGCCCACGTTGTGGATGAAACCGTTCACTTCGTGGTGTGGCTCCAGCAGGCCGAACAGGTTGGGTTGCCACACCAGCAGCAGCGGTGACAGCGCCCACACCAGCATCAGCACCACTTTGCGCTGCAGGTTGTAGCCCACCTTGATGTCTTCCTTGTACTCGTGGGTGGCGTGGTTGATTTCATCGTAACCCTTGGGCTCGAAGAAAAAGTGGCCCGACTGGCGGCTCAGCATCGACACCAGCCAGCCCACCAATGCGGCCATGGCCGGGTTGGCAAACAACAGGACGTAGGCCACCAGAAAACTCAAGGCGCTGATCAGGTGCAGGCTCTGGTTGATGCGGCTGTGGTGGTAGTAGCGGTGGTCGTCCCAACGTTGAACGCGCAAGGCGTGCAGGAAGTCTTTCACGGTCTGGTCCTTGGTGTGGATGGAGGTGCAGCCCTGGCCGGTGTGGCCAGGGCGCGCTGCCATGGTGGTCAGCCAGTGTGAAAAGGCGGTGACACGGTGTGCGCGTTCACGCAAACGTCGCCAGGCGCGCGGGGTGGTTTTGTCACACGCCTGTTACGCAGCCGCCAGAGCATGGGCGGGATGAACACCCAGCACAACACTTTTCTGGTTGAAAATTTCCCGCCCAGCCGCCCTTCGTTGCGTGTGGCGGTGGTGACGGAAACCTACCCGCCCGAGGTCAATGGCGTGGCTTTGACCGTGGACCGGCTGGTGCGTGGCCTGCAAGAACGGCAGCACGACGTGCAACTGGTGCGGCCGCGTCAGACCCTGCTTGACAGCGCTGGGCAGGATGGCGGTCTGGAGCAGGTGCTGACGCGCGGTTTGCCGATCCCGCGCTACCCGCACCTGCGCCTGGGTTTGCCCGCCAAGCGCGCCCTGCTGGCGTTGTGGACGAAACAACGGCCCGACATTGTGCATGTGGCCACCGAAGGGCCGCTGGGCTGGTCCGCCTTGCAGGCGGCGCGCAAGCTCAAGCTGCCCATCAGTTCGGACTTCCGCACCAATTTCCACGCTTACAGCAGGCACTACGGCATTGGCTGGCTGCAAAAACCCATTGCCGCGTACCTGCGCAAGTTCCACAACCTGACGCACTGCACCATGGTGCCCACACCGGGGTTGAAGTGTGAGCTGGAGCACATGGGCTTCGAGCGCATGCTGGTGGTGGCGCGCGGGGTGGAAACACAGCGCTTTGACCCCAGCCATCGCAGCGATGCATTGCGCGCCCACTGGGGTGTGCAGCCGGATGATCCGGTGGTGTTGAGTGTGGGTCGTCTGGCGGCGGAAAAGAACCTGGCGCTGCTGGCGCAGGCCTACCATGCCATGCGCGAGGCCAACCCGCGCACCCGGTTGGTGGTGGTGGGCGACGGCCCGGAGCGCGAACACCTGGCGGCCCTGTGTCCGCAGGCCTTGTTGGTGGGCGCGCTCGGCGGAGCCGAACTGGCGCAGCACTACGCCAGCGCCGACATTTTTCTGTTTCCCAGCCTGACCGAGACCTACGGCAACGTCACACCCGAAGCGTTGGCGAGCGGACTGGCGGTGTTGGCCTTTGATTACGCTGCGGCGACCGAACTGATCCAGCATGGCCGCAACGGTTTGCTGGCCCCATTGGGTGACGAGGCTGCCTTTGTGCGCCGTGCCGCCGACCTGGCCGTCAGCCCAGCCTTGGTGGCGCGGTTGCGGCTCGGCGCACGCGACTCCACCCAGGCATTGGACTGGGGACTGATCGTGTCGCAGGTGGAAAACATCTGGGGGCGTCTGCGCCAAGTCCACGCAGCCGGGCCCGAGGCGTTGCGCGCGGACTGGACCCACCGAATTTAGGGGGGCGCTTCACGGCTTCATGCCATGGGCAAAGCGCTGTGGGCCAGGCTGTGTGTGGCGGGCTGGAGCTGTCCCAGGACGTTGCGCCGCCCCACGCCGTGATAAGCCCATCCCTGTTCCTGCAGCAACGTCGGGTCGTACAGGTTGCGTCCGTCCAGAATCAGTGCCTGGCGCATGCGCAGGCGAAGCGCGGCAAAGTCCGGGTTGTGGAAGCATTTCCACTCGGTCACCACCAGCAGCGCATCGGCGTCGTCCGCTGCGTCCAGCGGGCTGTCAGCAAAGCGCAGAGCGGTCAGGCCCTGCACCGGCTGGCCCAGGTCCGCACTCAGCGCCCGGCGTGCTTCGTCCATGGCCACCGGGTCGTGTGCTGTGACCTGTGCGCCTCTTTGCAGCAGTGCCCGGATCAGTTCACGGCTGGGTGCTTCACGCATGTCGTCGGTGTTGGGTTTGAAGGCCAGGCCCCATACAGCAAAACGCAGTCCGTGCAGGTGCTTGCCGAAGCGTTCCTCAATCTGTCGCAGCAGCGCCAGTTTCTGCGCCCGGTTGACACGTTCCACCGCGTCCACCACCTCCATGCGCAGACCAGCGCTGGCAGCGGTTTGCAGCAGGGCGCGCGTGTCTTTGGGAAAGCAGCTGCCGCCGTAGCCCGTGCCCGCGTACAGGAAGCTGTGACCAATGCGCTGGTCCGCCCCAATGCCGCGCCGCACCGCGTCCACGTCCGCACCCAGGCGGTCGGCCAGGTTGGCCACTTCGTTCATGAAGGAAATGCGTGTGGCCAGCATGGCGTTGGCGGCGTATTTGGTCAATTCCGCGCTGGGCACGTCCATCCACACCGTGCGTTCGTGATGGCGGTTGAACGGGGCGTAGAGCCGGGCCATGCACAGACGCGCCTGCTCGCCCTCCGGGGTGCCGGGCACGCCCAGCACGATGCGGTCCGGGCGCATGAAGTCGTCAATGGCGGCGCCTTCTTTCAGGAATTCGGGGTTGGAGACCACGGCGAACAGTGCGCTGTTCAGTCCGCGTTCCTGCAGTTGATGGGTGATGATTTGCTGCACCCGTGCGCCAGTCCCCACGGGCACGGTGGACTTGTTCACCACCACCGTGAAATGGTGCAGATGGCGGCCGATCTGCCCAGCCACGCTGAGCACGTGCTGCAGGTCGGCGCTGCCGTCTTCCAGCGGGGGCGTGCCCACGGCAACGAACACCACCTCAGCCGAGGCCATGGCTTGTGCCATGGAGGAGGTGAAGCTCAGGCGCCCAGCCTGCAGGTTGCGGGCCAGCATGTCCTGCAGGCCCGGTTCGTAGATCGGCACGCCGCCCGCCTGCAGCAGTGCCACACGGCCGAAATCGTGGTCCATGCCCACCACGTTGTGCCCCAGTTCGGCCAGGCACGTTGCCGTGACCAGCCCCACATACCCTGCGCCTACCACAGTCACATTCATGATTCACCTCCGGATGATGCTCAGGTCATCATCCGAAGCGGCGGTGAAAGATTGATGGCGCCCTGATGACGGCGGCGTGACCGGCGGTGCACAACCCCGCCACGGTCAGCCCCAGCACAGCGCCCCCGGCCACATCAAGCGGAAAATGCGCGCCCGCATGCACGCGCGCCCAGCCGGTGAGGGCGGCCAATCCCGTTGCGGTCAGCCAGCAAAGGCGGCGCGTGCCTGCCTGCCATAGCGAAGTGGCCAGGGCGAACATCACGCTGGCATGGGCGCTGGGAAAACCGCCGCGTGCGCCGTGCCCCAGGTGGTTGGGGCTCAGGTCCAGCATGAAAGGTCGGGGGGCGTCCCAGGCGCGAGCCAAGGCGTGGGCCAGCGTTTGCGTCAGCACGGCGCACAGCACACACAGCGCCAGGCGGCTGGGGCGCAGCTGGCCCGTGGCCACGGCGTGTGCCAGCACCAGTAGCAGCAAGGCCCCGCTCCATTCGGCCAGCCACACCGCCAGCGGCAGCCACTCGCTGTGACCAAAGCCAGCGCCCAGCCAACCGAAAAGGGTCACATCCAGGTTGCGCCACAGGTTCATGGCTGTTCCTTGCGTTGAAAACAGAAACTGTGCCCACCGGCTGTGACGGTGGCGTGAAACCCGCGGCCGGGGCAGACCGACGGGTTGTCACGTGGATTTCATGGATGAGACATGCGTGCGTCACGTGCGGTTTGAAAAATCCAAGTCAAACCAAGGAGTCACACACATGAAAGAACTGCCCATCCCCACGCTCAGCATGTCGCCGGTGAGTTTGCCCAGGGGGTCGCTTCATCCCCAGATCGTGGCGCCAGCCCCGGTGGAAGCCCGTACTGCCCAAGGCGCGGACATCGAGGTGGCCTGGGCGCGGCATCTGGACGAGGTTCGCGAAGCGCAGCGCCTGAGGTACGAGGTTTTTGCGGGCGAGATGGGCGCGCGCCTGCCCAAGACCGTGCCCGGGCACGACGTGGACACGTTCGACGACTATTGTGAGCACCTGCTGGTGCGCGACCGCGCCAGCGGCCAAGTGGTGGGCACCTACCGTGTGCTGACGCCCACGCAAGCCAAGCGCGCCGGCGGTTTCTACAGCGACATCGAATTCGATCTGACCCGTCTGCGCACCCTGCGCAAACAGATGGTGGAGCTGGGCCGCAGCTGCGTGCATCCCGACCACCGCCACGGCGGCGTCATCCTCGCGCTGTGGGGCGCACTGGCCGAGTTCATGGTGCGCAACCAGCTCGACACCATGATTGGCTGCGCCAGCATCCCCATGCAACACGAAGGCCCGCACGGCATGGTGGGCGGTGGCCACGCCGCCGCCAGCATCTGGCGCCAGGTACGCGAAAAGCACATGGCGCCGATCGAATTCCACGTGCGCCCGCGCCTGCCGCTGCCCATCGAAGAACTCGATGACAGCCTGACGGTCGAGCCGCCCGCGCTCATCAAAGGTTACCTGCGCCTGGGCGCCAAGGTGCTGGGCGCGCCCGCCTGGGACCCGGACTTCAACACCGCCGACCTGCCCATGATGATGCGCATTGCCGATCTGCCGCCGCGTTACCGCAAGCACTTCCTGGGGGCCTGATGCGCGCCCGCTTTGTGGCCGACAGCGACTTGCCTGCCGCCCTGGCTGGTGAGCTCGACGAAACGGGTGAGGAAGACGATGGCGGCCGCGAGCCGCTGCGCACCATCTTCATTTCCGACGTCCACCTGGGCACGCCGGGTTGCCAGGCCAAGGCCCTGCAGGCGTTCCTGAAAGCCCATCCCAGCGAACGCCTCTACCTGGTGGGCGACATCATCGACGGCTGGCAACTGCGCCGCCGCTGGTACTGGCCGCAAAGCCACAACGACGTGGTGCAAAAAATCCTGCGCCGCGCCCGCAAGGGCTGCAAGGTCGTGTTCGTGCCGGGCAACCACGACGAGTTCGTGCGCCATTTTGTCGGCCACCAGTTCGGCGGTGTGGAGGTGGTGGACGAAGCCGTGCACACCCTGGCCGACGGCCGCAAACTTTGGGTCATCCACGGCGACCATTTTGATGGCGTCATCCAGTACGCCAAATGGCTGGCCTACCTGGGCGACGACCTGTACGAACTCACCTTGCGGCTCAACACGCACCTCAACTCCCTGCGCGCCCGCCTGGGGTTGCCGTACTGGTCGCTGTCGCAGTACCTCAAGCACGGTGTCAAATCCGCGCTCAATTACATCCAGAGTTTCGAGGCCGCCGTGGCCGCCGAAGCGCGCAAGCGTGGGCTGGATGGCGTGGTCTGCGGCCACATCCACCGCGCCGAGATGCGCACCATCCAGGGCACGCTGTACTGCAACGACGGCGACTGGGTGGAAAGCCTCACCGCTCTGGTCGAGCACGCGGATGGTCGGCTGGAGATGGTGCATTGGCCGCATGAGCACCTACCCGCTGCCGCCACGCCCCCTGTCAGCACACTGTAGCCTTGCCCGGTGGAGTCACCTTAGCGCCGTATGGATGTCACAAATCCGTCATTTGGCAGCAGAATAATGGGGGTGCCCCGTAACCATGACGCCTCCGGCGCATTCCTGCTGCATGACCGCATCATCCTCTCCGGCAAAAGCTGTTTTCCTGGACCGTGACCAGAGCATCCTGGCCTTCAATGAGCGTGTGCTCGACTGGGCCCGGCGTGCCGAAGTGCCGTTGCTGGAGCGCCTGCGCTACCTGGCCATTGTTTCGTCCAACCTGGACGAGTTCTTTGAAGTCCGTTTCGCGCCGCACCTCAACGCCCGCCTGACCAACGAGCAACGCGGCATCAGCACGGTTCAAACCTATGCCGACCTCTCGTCCAAGGTGCACGAGTTGGTCACCCAGCAGTACGCCATCTATAACGACGAACTGCTGCCCCTGCTGGAAAAACGCGGCATCAAGGTGCTGGCGCACGGCGAACGCAACGCCCGGCAGCGGCGTTGGGTCAAGGAGTTTTTCACCCAGGAAGTGCAGCCACTGCTGTTGCCCGTGGGGCTGGACCCCTCGCACCCCTTCCCGCAGGTGGCCAACAAATCGCTCAACTTCATCGTGCGCCTGGCGGGGCGTGATGCCTTTGGCCGCGAAAATGAAGTGGCCATCGTCAAGGTGCCGCGTTCCCTGCCACGCTATGTGCGCATTCCCAGCGTCAAGGGCTCCAAACAGGCGCATTTCGCTTCCATTTCCAGCGTCGTGCGCTCGCATCTGAGCGACCTGTTCCCCGGTCGCACCGTCACCGAATTCGGCCAGTTCCGCGTCACCCGCCATTCCGACCTGGCGGTGGACGAAGAAGAGGTGAAGAACCTGCGCACCGCCTTGCGCCTGGGGCTGCAGCAGCGGCACTACGGGCGCGCGCTGCGGCTGGAGGTGTCGGCCGGTATTTCCGACTTTCTGTCCCATTTCCTGTTGCAGCAGTTTGCTTTGCCACCCGAGTCCCTGTACGCCGTGCCCGGCCCGGTGAACCTGGTGCGCCTCATGCAACTGGTGGACATGGTCGATGCCCCGGCGCTGCGCTTTGACCGCTACCAGCCCGGCTGGCCGCACCAGCTCACACCCGGCCAGTCGTTTTTCGAACGCTTGAAGCAGGGCGACGTGCTCATCCACCAGCCCTACGAAAGTTTCGACGCCGTGCTGGCCTTCCTGCGCGAGGCTGTGGAAGACCCTGCGGTGCTCGCCATCAAGCAGACCATCTACCGCACCGGCGCCAAGGGTGAAATGGTGGAGCTGCTGCGCGAAGCTGTGCGCCGTGGCAAGGAGGTCACGGCCGTGGTGGAACTCAAGGCCCGCTTCGACGAAGAGTCCAACATCAACCAGTCCGAACGGCTGGAATCGGTGGGCGCACAGGTGGTGTATGGCGTGGTCGGCCTCAAAACGCACGCCAAGATGCTGCTCGTCACCCGGCGCGAGGACGGCAAAATCCGCCGTTACGCTCACGTGTCCACCGGCAACTACAACCCCGGCACCGCCAAGCTTTACACCGACCTCAGCTGCCTCACCGCCGACGAAGCCCTCACCAGCGACCTCGACCAGGTGTTCCTGCACCTGGCCAGCCAGAACCGCCTGCCCAAGCTGCAGAAGGCCATGATTGCGCCGTTCCACCTGCACAAGGCCATGCTGGAGCGCATCGACAACGCCGTGGCCGCCGCCAAAAAAGGGCAGGAGGCGCGCATCATCCTCAAGATGAACTCGCTCACCGACGAACCGCTGGCGCGCGCCCTGGCCCATGCCTCGCAGCAGGGCGTGCAGATCGACATCATCGTGCGTGGGGCCTGCATCCTGCCAGCGGGTGTGCCCGGTTACACCGACAATGTCCACATCCGTTCCATCATCGGTCGTTTGCTGGAGCATTCGCGGGTGTTCTACTTCCGTGTCGGCGAACAGGAAGAACTCTGGCTTTCCAGCGCCGACTGGATGAACCGGAACATGCTGCGCCGCATCGAACTGGCCTGGCCCGTGACCGACCCTGCCTTGCGCCAGCGGGTGATGGAAGAATGCCTCCACCAGTACCTGCAGGACACGCGCGATGCCTGGTTGCTGCAACCTGACGGCAGTTACGTGCGAGCCGTGCAGACGTTGGCCAAACCGCGCGGAACCCTGCATTCGGCGCAAAGCACGCTCATGGCGCGTTACGGCACCAAAGGGTGACGGATATGGACCTGATTCTGTGGCGTCATGCCGAAGCCGAGGATTTGGATGAAACCGACGCAGCCAGCGGCGGCGACCTGTCGCGCCGCCTCACGCCGCGTGGCGACAAGCAGGCCGCCCGCATGGCAGCTTGGCTGGACCGCCAGTTGCCCGAGGCTGTGAGCATTTGGTGCAGCCCGGCCGTGCGCACCGAACAGACCGTTCTGGCCCTGGGTCGAAAATACCGTGTGAGAGAAGAGCTCCACCCCGGCGGCAGCGTGGACGCACTGCTGAACCTGGTGCACTGGCCGCATGCCAAGCAGGCCGCGCTGGTGGTGGGACACCAGCCCACGCTGGGCCGCGTGGCGGCCCGGCTGCTCAATTTGGCCGAACCCGAATGCTCGATCCGCAAAGGCTCGGTCTGGTGGCTGCGCCAGCGCGAGAAAGATGGTCAGGTCCAGACCATCTTGCTGACTGTCCAGACCCCAGAACTGCTATGAGCTGAAAACCACGCTTCAGCTGGTGGCGCTGCGACCGCGCTTCGCGGTAGTGGGTGTGGCCGTCGTCGTCGCACGGGTCTTGGCAGCAGCCTTTTGGGCTGGTGGTTTAGCCGTAGCGGGTGTTTTTCGGGCCGGTGCTGCTTGGGTCTTGGGGGCCACTACCGGGGCAGTGGTTTTGGCCGCAGGCTTGGTCTCCTTGTCCTGCTGCGTGGGGCGCCCGGTCTTGAGCGTCGGCACAGCGGCCAAGGCGATCTTGAAGCCGGTCTCGGGCATGGCGCTCAGGGCCATCAGACCGGCCCGCAGCAATTCACTTTTCTTGATTGCCACGCCACAGCCCAGCGCACGTACTTTCAACTGTTCCAGCGCAGCGTATTCGCCTTTCGGGATGGTGAAACTGTCGCGGACCAGTTTGGTTTTTTTGTCCTTCTCCGCCGGTTCGGGTTTTGCCTTCTTGTTGCTGCTCATCGCCTATCCTGTGTGGGTTTCAGTATAAACAGTATATACCGTTTGTGCGTTTAAAGCAGGTTGGCCGAAAACCCCCATGGGGTCCGCAGCCAGGCATCCACTTCTTCGCTCAGCAGCCAGGCTGACTGCGGGTATTGCCGGGCCCAACCCGGCGGGGTGTTGAGTTGAAACTGCCGTGCCTTGTAGCTCAGACGCAGCGCTTCAATGTCCGGGTCTTTGCGGGCATGGCACAGCAGCACCGCCAAGCGCAAGCAAAGCAACTGCTTGGCAAACAGTTCGTCACTCAGATCGGCTTCGAGTTTGCGCAGCTTGCCGCGCTGGCCCAGCACCAGCTGGCTCATGCGGTGCAACTCGGGCATGGCAAAACCCGGCGCATCCACATGGTCCAGGATGTAGGCGCCGTGCCGGTGGGCGCTGTCGTGCGAAATGTGGGTGCCAATTTCGTGCAGCCGCGCCGCCCACGCCAGCTTTTGCGAGTAGCGGCCATTGAGCGGATCGGCTTGAGCCACCTGGGAGAACAAAGTGGTGGCCACCTCGCTCACGCGGCGCGCTTGCGCCTTGTCGGTGGTGAAGCGCTCGCCCAGCCAGCGCACGGTGCGCTCGCGTACGTCGGTGGCGCCCGTCTCCCGGTCAATCAGGTCGTACAGCGCCCCTTGGCGCAAGGCGCCTTCGGCCCGTTGCAGCGAAATCAAATCAAACAAATCGAACAGCGCCCGCAGCACACTCACGCCACCGCCCAGCACGGGGCGGCGGTCATCTTTCAGCCCTTCCAGGCGCAGATTTTCGGCGTTTCCTGCCCGCACCATGCGGTCGGCCAACCAGTCCAGTCCGGCGCGGGTGATTTCACCCGCCGGAAAACCGTTGGCGCACAGAATGTCCGCCACCGCTCCCACGGTACCGGAGGAGCCGTAGGCCACGCTCCATTCAGACGTAGGGAAAATGTCCAGCGCCTCGTCCAGTACCGCCTTGGCGGCCACCTCAGCCGTTTGCAACATGGCTGTGGTGAGTTGCCCGTGCGGGAAGTACCGGGTGGACCAGGCCACACTGCCCAGTCGGTACGACTCCATGCGCTGCGGTGTGTAACCTTGCCCGAGGATGATTTCGGTCGAACGGCCGCCAATGTCCACCACCAGCCGCTGTTCGTCCGATTGCGGCAGCAGGTGCGACACACCCTGGTAGATCAGCCGTGCTTCTTCGTGGCCCGACACCACGTCAATCGGAAAACCCAAAATCTGCTGCGCCTTGCGCAAAAAGTCGTCGCGGTTGCGCGCTTCACGCAGCGTTTGGGTCGCCACGGCGCGCACTTGCGTTTTTTTGAAGCCGTGCAGACGTTCCGCGAAACGCGCCAGGCATTCCCAGCCGCGCTCCATGGCCACCAGGCTCAGGTTTTTCTGCGCGTCCAGGCCGCTGCCCTGGCGCACGGTTTCTTTCAGGTATTCGACGCGTTCGATATGCCCCGAGTCGTAACGCCCAATTTCCAGGCGGAAACTGTTCGAACCCAGGTCCACCGCCGCCAGTAAAGTTCCGTTTTGCATGCTGCCTACACCCAATAGTCCAGTCCAGCATAGCACCGAAAGTCTGGCCTCTAGCGCCGCGTTACCTGCAAATTGCCTGGCTGTTGAAACCTGGGTACAGACCGGGGAAAAATGGGTTCCATGTCACATGAATGTCACACAAAGTTCCTAAAGTTCAATGCAACCCTTGTAAACCTGATCGAAAGGATCACCGAGATGAAGCGTACTTTCCTGAAGACTGTGGCCGCCGCTCTGGCCACCCTGGCCGTGGGCAGCACCGCCATGGCTGCTGACATCACCGGCGCGGGCGCCACCTTCCCGTACCCCATCTACGCCAAGTGGGCCGAAGCTTACAAGGCTCAAACCGGTGTGGGCCTGAACTACCAGTCCATCGGTTCTTCGGGCGGTATCAAACAAATCCGCGCCAAGACGGTGACCTTCGGCGCCACCGATGCCCCGGTCAAGGGTGAGGACCTGGCCAAAGACGGCATGGTGCAATTCCCTGCCATCATCGGTGGCACCGTGCCGGTGCTCAACCTGGAAGGATTCAAGCCGGGTGAACTGCGCGTGACCGGCGAAGTGCTGGCCGAAATGTTCATGGGCACCATCACCAAGTGGAACGACCCCAAGCTGGCCGCCCTGAACCCCGGCAAGAACCTGCCGGCACAAGACATCACCATCGTGCACCGTGCAGATGGCTCCGGCACCACCTTCAACTTCACCGACTACCTGACCGCCGTGAGCAAACCCTGGGCCGACACCGTGGGCAAGGGCCCGGCTGTCAAGTGGCCTGCCGCTTCGTCCGTGGGTGGCAAGGGCAACGAAGGTGTGGCCGCCAACGTCAACCGCGTCAAGGGTGCGCTGGGCTATGTGGAATACGCCTATGTGAAGAAGAACAACATGGTCTTCATGCAGCTGAAGAACAAGGACGGCAAGTTTGTCAGCCCCGACGACAAGACTTTTGCTGCTGCTGCCGCTGGCGTGGACTGGTTCAGTGTGCCGGGTATGGGCGTGTCCATGGTCAACGCCAAGGGCGCAGACGCCTGGCCGATCAGCACCGCTTCTTTCATCCTGATGTACAAGCAGCCGGTGGACAAAGCCACCTCGACCGAAGCCCTGAAGTTCTTCGAGTGGGCGTTCAAGAATGGCAAGCAAATGGCTGTTGATCTGGACTATGTGCCGTTGCCTGACGCTGTGACCAGTGCCATCAAGGCCAAGGTCTGGAGCGAAATCAAGTAAGGCCTCCGCTGGAGCACCCCGTGCCCGCCAGCGTGCCAGATGTGCGCTGGCGGGCCGTGTTTTTGTGATACTGTCCCCTCAAATATTCAGGGAGTCACCATGTCCGTGGGAGCGACCATGAGCCTGCCCGAGGCCCTTGGCGGGGTGAACAACGACCGCCGCATGCTGTCGATTGTTCGTCGCCAGCGTATTCAGGATTTCTTTTTTCACAAAGTCACGCTGGTTTTTTCCCTGCTGGTGCTGGTGGCCCTGCTGGGCATCATCGTGTCCCTGTTCTTGAATGCCTGGCCCGCTTTTCAGAAGTTCGGGTTGGGGTTCATCTGGCGGGTCGAATGGGACATCGTCAACGAAGAATTCGGGGCAGCGATTGCCATCGTTGGCACCCTGCTCAGCGCCACCATCGCCTTGCTGATCGCGGTGCCGCTGTCGTTTGGCATCGCCGTGTTTCTCACGGAAACCTGCCCGGTTTGGCTGCGCCGCCCACTGGGCATAGCCGTGGAACTGCTGGCTGCGGTGCCTTCCATCATCTACGGCATGTTCGGCTTGTTCGTGTTTGCGCCACTGTTTGCCGAATACGGACAGCCGGCCTTGCAGTCCACCTTGGGCCAAATGCCCTTCATTGGCCCGCTGTTCGGCGGCGCCATGAACGGCATTGGGGTGCTGGCCGCCGGGCTGGTGCTGGCTTTCATGGTGCTGCCGTTCATTGCCGCCGTCATGCGCGACGTGTTCGAGATCGTGCCCCCCATCCTGCGTGAATCGGCGTATGGCCTGGGCTGCACCACCTGGGAAGTGGTGCGCCATGTGGTGTTGCCCTACACGCAAAAAGGCGTGCTGGGCGGTGTCATGCTCGGCTTGGGTCGTGCCCTGGGTGAAACCATGGCAGTCACGTTCGTCATCGGCAATGCCAACCGGCTCAGCGCTTCGCTGTTTTCGCCCGGTACCACCATCGCGTCCACCTTGGCCAACGAGTTTGGCGAGGCGGCGGACTTCCACATTGCCACCCTCTATGCCTTGGGCTTCCTGCTGTTTGTCATCACGTTTGTGGTGCTGGCGCTCTCCAAGGTCATGATTCTGCGGGCCGAAAAGGCCAAGGGGCTCTGACATGAATGCAACCTTGTACCGCCGCCGTAAGCTCGTGAATGCTGCCGGTATGACCCTGTCCATGCTAGCCATGGTGTTGGGCCTCTCCGTGCTGCTGTGGATTTTGTGGGTGCTGTTCAGCCACGGTCTGGCTGCGCTGGACATCAACTTGTTCACCCAGTCCACGCCCGCGCCGGGTACCGAAGGCGGCGGGCTGCTCAATGCCATCGTCGGCAGTTTGATGATGGTCGGATTCACGGTCCTGTTCGCTACCCCGGTCGGCATTTTTGCCGGTGTCTACCTGGCCGAGTACGGCGACCAGAGCAAAACCGCCGAACTGACCCGTTTCGTGACCGACATCATGCTGTCAGCGCCGTCCATTGTGCTGGGGCTGTTCGTGTACGCTGTCGTGGTGGCCAACGTGGGGCATTTTTCGGGCTGGGCGGGCACGCTGGCGCTGTCGCTCATCGCCGTGCCGGTGGTGGTGCGCACCACCGAAAACATGCTGCGGCTGGTGCCGGGTGGTTTGCGTGAAGCAGCCTTCGCCCTGGGCGCGCCGCGCTGGAAAGTGTCCACCTTCGTGACCCTGCGTGCCGCCCGCAGCGGTGTCATCACTGGTTTGCTGCTGGCCGTGGCCCGCATCAGCGGTGAAACCGCGCCCTTGCTGTTCACCGCACTGAACAACCAGTTTTATTCCACCAACATGAACCAGCCGCTGGCCAATTTGCCGGTGGTGATTTTCCAGTTCGCCATGAGTCCTTACGACAACTGGGTGCGACTGGCCTGGGGCGGGGCGCTGCTCATCACCTTGTCCGTGTTGCTGCTCAATGTGCTGGCGCGCGTTTTCTTCCGCGACAAGGTCGCGCACTGAGCCCGCTGGCCGCTCCGAACCGACCATAGCCGACGACCTGATCACAGGAACCGACACATGAACCAAGCTGCTCCAGCCCTGCGCAATGCCATTGAGGTGCGCAACCTCAACTTTTTTTATGGCAAGTTCCAGGGCCTCAAAGACATCAACATGGACATTGCCGAAAAAAAGGTCACCGCCTTCATCGGTCCGTCCGGCTGCGGCAAATCGACCCTGCTGCGCACCCTCAACCGCATGTACAGCCTGTACCCCGGCCAGCGTGCCGAGGGGCAAATCAACTTCTACGGCCAGAACATTCTGGACCCCAAGCAGGACTTGAACCTGCTGCGCGCCCGCATCGGCATGGTGTTCCAGAAGCCCACGCCGTTTCCCATGTCCATCTTCGACAACATCGCCTTCGGCGTGAAGCTGTACGAAAACCTGAGCAAGGGCGACATGGAGGACCGCGTGGAATGGGCGTTGACCAAAGCCGCGCTGTGGAGCGAGGTGAAGGACAAGCTGCACCAAAGCGGCCTGAGCCTGTCGGGCGGCCAGCAGCAGCGTCTGTGCATCGCGCGCAGCGTGGCGGTGAAACCTTCGGTGCTGCTGCTGGACGAACCCACCTCCGCGTTGGACCCGATTTCCACCGGCAAGGTGGAAGAGCTGGTGCACGAGCTGAAGAACGACTACACCATCGCCATCGTCACGCACAACATGCAGCAGGCCGCGCGCTGCAGCGATTTCACCGCCTACATGTACCTGGGCAACCTGATCGAGTTCGGCGCCACCGAGCAGATCTTCTTCAAGCCCCAGCGCACCGAGACCGAAGACTACATCACAGGAAGGTTTGGTTGAGCAAGATGGACAAGCACCTCTCCAGCCAGTTCGACGCCGAACTGAGCAGCATTTCCACCCGTGTGCTCGAAATGGGCGGTCTGGTCGAAACCCAGTTGCGCCAGGCCATCTACGCGCTGCACAACCTGAGCGTCGAAACCGCCGACCAGGTTCTGCAGCTGGAAGACAAGGTCAACCGCCTGGAAATCGAGATCGACTACGACATCACCTCCACCATGAGCCGCCGCCAGCCCACAGCGCGCGATCTGCGCCTGCTGGTGGGTGTGGGCCGCATCATTGTGAACCTGGAGCGTGCCGGTGACGAAGCGGCCCGCGTGGCGCGCATGATCAAGAACTTCATCGACAGCGGCGCACCGCGTTCGCTGCCGACGCTCGACCTGGCGGCCAGCGCCCATTTGGCGGCCGACATGATGCACAAGACGCTCGATGCCTTCGCTCGCCTGGATGTGGCCGCTTCGCTGGAAATCATCAAGGAAGACGACCGCATCGACCAGGAATACGAGGGCTACCTGCGCAAACTCATCACCTACATGATGGAAGACCCGCGCACCATCTCGGCCAGCCTGAACCTGCTGTTCCTGGCCAAGGCCATCGAGCGCATTGGTGACCACGCCAAGAACATCGCCGAAGCCACGGTTTACGTGGTGAAAGGCACCGACATCCGCCATACCTCCATGGCCCAGCGGGAGTCGGTCGTCAAATGAGAAAGCTGCCCCGAGTCCTCGTGGTGGAGGACGAACCCGCCATTGCCGAACTGATCGCGGTCAATCTGCGCCACAACGGCTTCGCGCCCACCGTGGTGTTCGACGGTGCTTCTGCGCAGCGCGAAGTCGACGCTGTGTTGCCCGATGTCATCCTGCTCGACTGGATGCTGCCCGGGGAAAGCGGTGTGGCGCTGGCACGCCGCTGGCGCCAGCACGAACGCACCAAGGCCGTGCCCATCATCATGCTCACGGCGCGGGTGGAAGAGTCCGACAAAGTGCAGGGGCTGGACGCCGGTGCAGACGATTACATTACCAAGCCCTTTTCCACCCAGGAATTGCTGGCGCGCATCCGCGCCGTGCTGCGCCGCCGTGCGCCGGAAATCGTCAACGATTCGGTGCAGGTGGGCGAATTGATGCTGGACGCCGCCACCTACCGCGTGAACCATGCCGGCCGCGAACTCAAGGTGGGGCCGACCGAGTTCAAGCTGTTGAATTACCTGATGAAGCACCCCGAGCGCGTGCACACGCGCGGTGCCTTGCTGGACCGCATCTGGGGTGACCATGTGTTCATCGAAGAACGCACGGTGGATGTGCACGTGAAACGCCTGCGCGAATCGCTGGGCACGGCCGGGGTCATGATCGAAACCGTGCGCGGCGCGGGCTACCGCCTCACGGCCCAGCCGCAGCCCAGTGTCAAGGTGAAGACCGACGCGGCCTCGGCATGATCCGGCGTTCCCTGGAACTGTTGGTGCTGGTGGTGGGGGGCGGTGTCTGGGCTGTCGCGACCCTGGAGACTTCCTGGGCGGCACATGCTGGTGCCATGGGGGGGGCAGTTGCCTGGCTGGTGCTTGATCACCTGCGTGCAGCCCGTGTGCTGCGCTGGCTGCGCGATGCCGATGTGCTGCCTGCCCCGAATGTGTCCGCAATTTGGGGCGAGCTGGTCGAGCGTGTGCGCAAGCAGATCAAGGCCTTGAACCGCAAAGCCCGGCGCAGCGAAGCGCGGTTGCAGGAATTTCTGGCGGCCATCCAGGCCTCGCCCAACGGGGTGGTGCTGCTTGACAAGTCGTCCGCCATCGAGTGGTGCAACCTCACTGCCGCCCAGCACCTGGGGTTTGACGCCAAGCGCGACGTGCAGCAGCAAATTCGCAATCTGGTGCGTGATCCGGATTTCATTGCTTACCTGAGCAGCGGCGAATTCGGCCGTTCGGTGGAAATCAACGGGCGCGATGCCCATCCAGGTCACCCGCGCCGCATTTCCATCAATATCCATCCTTATGGTAAAGGGCGCAAACTGCTGCTCACACGCGATGTGACGACACTGGAACTGGCCGAAGCCATGCGGCGCGATTTCGTGGCCAACGTGTCGCACGAAATCCGCACCCCGTTGACGGTGCTCAGCGGTTTCATCGAAACCCTTCAGCACCTGCCGTTGAACGACGAAGAACGCCAGCAGTACTTGACGCTGATGGACCAGCAGGCACAGCGCATGCAAAGTCTGGTGAGTGATCTGCTCACCCTGTCACGGCTGGAGGGCAGCCCGGCGCCCGATGCCTCGCACACCGTCAATGCCCATGAGCTGTTGCAGCAGGCCATAACAGATGCGTGCGCACTGTCTGATGTGCTGGTTCAAGGTGAGCATCACATTGAGATCGAACCCGGTCCCATGCTGGAAATCGTCGGCGCACGCAATGAATTGTTCAGCGCCATGTCCAATCTGCTCAGCAACGCCGTGCGCTATACCCCGGCTGGCGGGCACATCCGGGCAGGGTGGCAGGCTCTGCCCGATGGGGGGGCTGAGTTCCGGGTGACCGACACCGGCCCGGGCATCGAAGCCGAGCATCTGCCCCGCTTGACGGAGCGTTTCTACCGCGTGGACCGAAGCCGTTCACGCGAAACCGGCGGTACTGGGTTGGGGTTGGCCATCGTCAAACACGTGGCGCAGCGTCATGGCGGTCAAGTGCTGGTGGACAGTGTGCTGGGGCAAGGTTCAACGTTCCGCATCGTTCTGCCCGCTGGCCGTGTCCGGCTGGGGTGATGCCGCCACACGCTCATAGACCAGCAAACGTTGCCGGTTCTCGCGCAAACGGGGAAAGCTGGTCAGCACACGCCATGGCGTTGGGTCGATGACCTGTGCCAGGCTGGATTGGGCATTTGGGGCCAGCACCATCCGTTGGCAGGTGTTTTTCGGCCTTGCTCCGGCACGTTGCAGTTCCAGTCCACCGTGGTACTGCAAGGCCGCGATCTGAGCCTGGTCCAGCCCATGCACCAGCACGCAC
This sequence comes from uncultured Macromonas sp., assembly GCA_964420415.1. GTDB lineage: Bacteria > Pseudomonadota > Gammaproteobacteria > Burkholderiales > Burkholderiaceae_C > CAYQTH01. The sequence continues at coordinate 33,786 of CAYQTH010000004.1, forward strand.
GAACCGGGCGGCACCACTCGGGCAATGCGTCGGGCGATGGGCTCCAAGCCCATGCCGTAGTTCAGCAAAGGCAGCCACAAGGTCATGAGCAACAGCCAGCAGAAGGTGCTGCCCGCTGCTGACAGTACCAGGCTTTTCCACAGCGCTGGTTTGTGGCGTCCAATGCGCCAGCGCAGCAGATAGAGCCAGACCAGCGTGCCAGCCAGTGCCAGAGCCAGCAACCAGGGCGAAAAACTGGACTCGAAACCTGGGGCAATGCGTGCCACATTGGCGGCAGGTTTGGCCGGTATGCCCGTTTGCATGGCCAGCCAGTACACCCAGATCAGCACCGCGCAGGCGCTGAAAAACAGCAACGCAAACCAGTCTAGCAGCGCGGTCACACTGCGTGTGAGGGTGGGTAGGGCAAACGAGGCGAGGCATGCCAGGGCGGGCAGGGCCACCAACAAGGCCCGGTCATTGGCCTGCAGCAGCCACGATGAACCCATACCCGCCAGCACAAACCACAGCGGCAACAGAATATGAGCGCTCACAAGTTGTTTGCGCCAGCGCCACAGCGTCCACAAGGCCAGCCACCCTGCGGGCCAGGTGAACCACAGCAACAGCTGGCCAAAGTTGCGCCAGGACGGGTAGTGCAGCCATTGGTCGATCTGGGTCCAGACTTCAGCGCGGCGCGGCAATTCCAGTTGCCAAGCCAAGGCTGCGGCCAGCAGGGTGCCCGTGACACACAGGGCCCATACCCACCACCGTTCAGAACCAAAGCGCCGGACTGTGCCAGACGAGGCCATCCAGGCCAGCCAGCCCAACCCCAGCACCAAACCCAACCAGGGGGCGCCACTCAGGGCCAGGCCCACCGTGCCAAGCCACCAAACCAGGGCGCTGAACCAGCGGCGTTCGGCGTGCGGGCTGGCCAGCCGAGCGCAGCCATAGAGCAACAGCGCGCAGCAGCCCAGTTGCGCCATGTCGGGCGTGGACTCGTGGGACAGGAGCGCTAGGCCCAGGCTGGCCACCAGCGCCAGCAAGGCTGCATCGGCCAAAGCGCGGGCGTAATCGGTCGGCCTGGCTTCACCGCCAAAGGCAAAACTCACGGGTTGCGCGGCGGGCAAACGCGCCAGGTGCAGCGTGGCATACCAGGTGCATGCCAGGGTCAGCACCAGCAACAGGCCAAAAGGCAGGCGAGCTGCCAGATCGGCGGGCAGAAAGGGCAGGGCCTGTATGGACAGTGCCCCCAGCCAGTACGGCAGCCAGGCTTTGATTTCTGCCGTTTGCCCCAGCACCTGCGGGTGCCACCAGTGCTGGTGCTGCGCCATGTCCAGCATGGCGCCGAAGGACGCCAGTTCGGCATGCCGCCAGGGCTGGCGCCCCAGCAAGCCCGGCAGCACATAGATCAGGCCCATGAGCAACAGCACCAGACGCGGTAAAGGCCGCGCAGCCTGTTGGGTAACGATGGCAGGGGTAGGACGGTTCACGGGGTGTGATTCTGCCGCAGCAGGGCAAAAAAAAGCAGCCTGGTGGCTGCTTTTCTGTTGGGAACAACCCGGCAAGGTTTACTTGCGGGCGTAACGGTTGCGGAACTTTTCCACGCGACCGCCCATGTTGTCCACCGACTTTTGGGTGCCGGTGTAGAAGGGGTGCGATTCGCTCGAGGTATCCAGCTTGAACAGCGGCAACTCACGGCCGTCGTCCAGCTTGATGGTTTCCTTGGTGTTGGCGCAGGAGCGGGTCACGAACTTGAAACCGTTGGACAGGTCCACGAAGCACACTTCGCGGTAGTTGGGGTGAATGCCTTCTTTCATGGCTGAATCCTTATGTCATGCGCGGTAGCCGCACCGGCCCATCCGGTGAACTTTCCGCAGAATCTAAGATTATAGCGTTTGCTAAGGGAGAAGATCAACCGCCGCGACGCATGAGGTCGAAGAACTCGTGGTTGTTCTTCGTTTGCTTCATGCTCTTGAGCACCATTTCCATGGCCTCGATCTCGTCCATGTTGTACATGAACTGGCGCAGGATGCGGGTTTTCTGCAAAATTTCCGGGGCCAGCAGCAGTTCCTCGCGGCGGGTGCCGCTGCGGTTGAGCTGGATGGCCGGGAACACGCGCTTTTCGTACAGGCGGCGGTCCAGGTGCAGTTCGCTGTTGCCGGTGCCCTTGAATTCTTCAAAAATCACTTCGTCCATGCGGCTGCCGGTGTCGATCAGTGCGGTGGCAATGATGGTCAGCGAGCCGCCTTCTTCCACGTTGCGCGCGGCACCGAAGAAGCGCTTGGGGCGCTGCAGGGCGTTGGCGTCCACACCGCCGGTCAGCACCTTGCCGGAGCTGGGCAGCACGTTGTTGTAGGCGCGGGCCA
>CAYQTH010000005.1:0-29444 GCA_964420415.1 uncultured Macromonas sp.
CCGTCGGTTTCATCAACATCAACCAGAACAAGATCATCAAGATCTTCTCGGTGGCGAGCGTGGCCCTGCTGCCGCCGACGCTGATCGCGAGCATCTACGGCATGAACTTCCAGCACATGCCGGAACTGAATCAGAGCTGGGGCTACCCGGCGGCTCTGGTGTTGATGATCGCGTCATCGGTGGTCCCGATGCTGTACTTCCGCAAGCGCGGCTGGCTGCGCTGACGCCACCCAGGGGGCTCAGAGCAGGTTGAGTGCCTTGCGCACGATGCGCACACTGTAGTGGCGCGCCACTTGCGCCAGGAAGTGCTGGAAGTCGACATGGGCCTGGTCGTCGGCCCGGTCAGACACCGTGCGCACGACGCCAAACGGCACGCCAAAATCGCGGCACACCTGCGCCAGCGCAGCGCTTTCCATGTCTACCGCCAGGGCTTCGGGCAGGGCGGCACGCAGCAGGTCGCTGTCGCCCTGGGTAGAAATGAATTGGTCGCCAGTGGCGATCTCCCCCAGGTGCACGCTGGGCGAATGCAGGCCCAGGACGCGCAGGGTTTCCGCGTCCAGCAGCTTGGGCAGCCAGGTGACGGCGTCTTTGGCAGCCTCGGCCAGCACCTGCGTCAGGGCCAGGTCAGGAGTGAAACGGCTGACCCCGTAGCCCGGCACTTGCAGGGGCGGAAACAAGGGCGAGGCGTCCAGATCGTGCTGCACAAAACCATTGCCCACCACGATGTCACCCACCTCCACACCTGGCGCCAGGCCTCCCGCCACGCCGGTGAAAATGACTTGGTCGGGCTGGAAATGCTGCAACAGCGCGGTGGCGGTGGTGGCCGCCGCCACCTTGCCCATGCCCGACAACACAGCCACCACCTCATGGCCCTGCAGATGGCCTTGCCAGAAATCGCGTCCGGCCAGGGCAATCTTGCGCTCGTCGGGCATGAGGGTCAGGACTTCGGCCAGCTCTTCATGAACGGCGCTGATGATGGCAATGCGTTGGCCCATGGGGTGTTCTCAGTGCGATGGCTGGTCGCGCAGTTCGCGGCGCAACACTTTGCCGACCGGGGTTTTGGGCAGTTCGGTGCGGAATTCGATCACCTTGGGCTGCTTGTAGCCGGTCAAGCGGGATTTGCAATAGTCTCGCACATGTTCAGCCGTCAGGGCAGGGGTCTGACGCACCACAATCAGCTTCACCGCCTCGCCCGAATGCTCGTCGGGAATACCCACCACCGCGCACTCGCGCACGCCCTCCAGTTCGGCCACCACTTCCTCCACCTCGTTCGGGTAGACGTTGAAACCGCTGACCAGAATCATGTCCTTCTTGCGGTCCACGATCTTGAAATAGCCCTGCTCGTCCATGGTGCCTATGTCGCCCGTGCGCAGCCAGCCGTCGGCGGACAGGACCTTGGCGGTCTCATCCGGGCGCTGCCAGTAACCCGCCATGACCTGCGGCCCCTGGACCACGATTTCTCCCGGCTGGCCCACGGGCACCTCCTGCCCGCTGTCGTCCACGCACATCATCCGCGTGCTGGGCAAGGGCACGCCGATGGTGCCGGTGAAGCGGGTGTTGGTGGCCGGGTTGCAACTGACCGACGGGCTGGCTTCGGACAGGCCATAGCCTTCGGTGATGGGGCAACCGGTGCGCTCCAGCCAGCGTTGGGCGACCACCGCCTGCACCGCCATACCGCCGCCCACGGACACTTTCAGGTTGCCCCAGTTGACCCGGTCAAAGTCGGGGTGACTGAGCAAGGCATTGAACAGGGTGTTGACTGCCGGGAAGCTGTGGAAGGTGTGCTGGCGCAGTTCCTTCAGCACGGCTTTCAGATCGCGCGCATTGGGCAGCAGCAAGGTTTTACCGCCGTTGCGGAAGTTGAGCATCATGCTCACCGTGAAGGCGAAGATGTGGTACAGCGGCAGGGCACAAACGCTGGTGATTTGCTCGTTGGCGGGCACCTGCCGCATGACCGGGTCATTCCAGGCCTCGGACTGCAGCACGTTGGCAATGACATTGCGGTGCAGCAGCACCGCGCCCTTGCTCACCCCCGTGGTGCCCCCTGTGTACTGCAGCAGCGCCACGTCTTCGGGCGTGATGTGGGCCGGTCGCAGCGGCAGGTGTGCGCCCTGCTGGAGCGCGCGCTTGAAACGCACCGCGCCCGGCAAACTGAACGGCGGCACCAGCTTCTTGAAGTGACGCACCACCGCGTTGACCAGGTGTCCCTTGAGTCCGGGCAGCATCTCGCCCAGGCTGCACAGCACCACGTGTTGCACGGCCGTGTGTTCCAGGCATTGTTCCAGCGTGCTGGCAAAGTTTTCGATGATGACGATGGCACAGGCCCCGGAATCGCGCAACTGGTACTCCAGTTCACGCGGGGTGTAGAGCGGGTTGACGTTGACGACCACGAACCCGGCCCGCAGCACCGCGGCCACCGCCACCGGGTACTGCGGCATGTTGGGCATCATCAGCGCCACACGGTCACCGCGCTGCAGGCCCAGACCTTGCAGGTAGGCCGCCAAGGCGGTCGAAAACCGGTCCACATCCGCGTAGCTATAGGTGTGCCCCAGGTAACTGTAGGCGGCCCGATCGGCATAACGGCGGCAACTTTCCTCTAACAGATCCACCAGGGAACCGTAGGGGGTCGTGTCGATCTCAGCGGGCACCCCTGCGGGGTAGGCACTCAGCCAGGGACGGTTAGCAGCGGTGATGGGCATTCGGGCTCCAGAACACAGAAGGCAGAAAGCCGTTCTGGCACACGGCCTTCGCGGCGGCATGACAGCGGTTTTCACAGTCAAGGTATTGTCTGCAAAGAGACTGTGCCCATGCAATGGTGTTTTTCCCCGGCCAGCGCACTCGCGATAATGCCGGGCATGGACGAACGATGGAAACCCAATGTCACCGTGGCCGCCGTGATTGAACGCGATGGCCGCTTTTTGCTGGTTGAAGAACACACGCCGGAAGGCTTGCGGCTGAACAACGCCGCGGGCCACCTGGACCAGGGCGAATGCCCCATAGACGGCTGCCGCCGCGAAGCATGCGAAGAAACCATGCGCGACTTCGAGCCCACCGCGCTGCTGGGCATCTACCTGGCCCGCACCCTGCACAACGGACAGGACACCACCTACCTGCGCTTTGCCTTCTGCGGCACCGTGGGCGAGGAACTGCCTGGCCGCACGCTGGACGAAGGCATTGTGCGGACCGTGTGGATGACGCCCGACGAAGTACGCGCCAGCAAGGAACGCCACCGCAGCCCCCTGGTGCTGCAGACCATGGAAGACCATCTGGCCGGCGTGCGCCACCCGCTGTCGCTCATTTACACCGACCCGTCGGTGCAACAGCCGGTGGTGCGCTGACCATGGCCATCAAATCCACCATCTTCAAGGCGAACCTGCAGATCGCCGACATCGACCACAACTACTACGCCGACCACGCCCTGACGCTGGCACGCCACCCGAGCGAGAACGACGAACGCATGATGGTGCGGCTGGTGGCGCTGGCACTGAATGCCCACGAGCTGCAAGACACCTGCAACGGCGACGGCACACTGGCCTTTGGCGCAGGCTTGTCCGACCCATCGGACCCGGACGCGCACCTGACCGACTACACCGGCCGCAAGCGCGTGTGGATAGAGGTGGGCCAACCCGAGGAAAAACCCCTGGCCAAAGCCTGCAGCCAGGCCGATGCGGTGCGCCTGTACCCCTTTGCCCACGCAGCCGATGTGTGGTGGAAAGGCATTGAAACCAAACTGACCCGCCTGGACAAATTGCAGGTCTGGCGCCTGCCCACCGAGGCTGCCCCCGCCTTGGCGGCCCTGGCCGAACGCAGCATGCAACTGCAGGCCACCATCCACGACCATGTGCTGACGCTGAGCAGCGAGCGGGGCAGTGTGTCGCTGGAGCCAGTGCGCTGGAAGTGAGGCCACGATAAGCAGGCCCCCGGTCATTGGTGCTCACGGATGACTCCCGGTGCGGGGCACAAGCACTTTGCGGCACATCCCTGCGATAATTCGGACTGCTCCTGCCCAGCCCGTTGACGGTTCAACGGGCTTTTTCGTTACCGACTTTGCCTGCCCCACCATGAGCCAAGCCCTGCACACCTCGGCCCTCACCTCCCTGCCGCTGCTGGCGCGCGGCAAGGTGCGCGACAACTACGCCGTCGGCGACGACCGCATCCTCATGGTCGCGTCCGACCGCATCAGCGCGTTCGACGTGATCATGGGCGAGCCCATTCCCGGCAAGGGCGAGTTGCTGACTAAGCTCAGCCTGTTCTGGTTCGACCTGCTCGGCCCCAAGGGCAAGAACATCTGCCCCATCCACCTGACGGGTGATGACCCCGAAAGCGTGGTCAGCGACGCTGAAAAACCGCTGGTGCGCGGCCGTTCCATGCTGGTCCAGCGCCTCAAGCCCATTCCGGTGGAAGCGGTGGTGCGCGGCTACCTGGCCGGCAGCGGCTGGAAGGAATACCAGGAAAGCCGCAGCGTGTGCGGCGTGCCCCTGCCCGAGGGCTTGAAGAATGCCAGCAAGCTGCCCGCGCCCATTTACACCCCGGCCGCCAAGGCAGAGATGGGCGAACACGACGAGAACATCACGTTCGAAAAAACGGTGGAGATGATCGGCCCGGAACTTGCGGCCAAGATCCGCGATGTGTCGATCCGGCTCTACCAGGCCGCCAGTGAATTTGCCGCAAAGAAGGGCATCATCATTGCCGACACCAAGTTCGAGTTCGGTCTGGATGCGAACGGCACCCTGGTGTTGATGGACGAGGTGCTGACGCCGGACAGTTCACGCTACTGGCCGGCCAACAGCTACGCCGAAGGCAGCAACCCGCCGAGCTTCGACAAGCAATTTCTGCGCGATTGGCTGGAGACCGCTCAGGTCAATGGTCAGCCTTGGAACAAAACCGCCCCGGCACCACGCTTGCCACGGGAGGTGATCGACCAGACCGCCGCCAAGTACCAAGAGGCACTCACCCGGCTGCTGGGCTGAGCCTGAAAAAGCTCAGCGGATGTGGCCAGCGCTGGCCCAGGTTGCGAAAGCGTTGCCCAGCCAAGCCAGCACGCGAGACTCAGCAACTGCGGGCTTGACGGTGTTTTCACGACGGGCAGCAGACTTTTCTTTGTTGGCACGCGAAGCTGCAGCAACCGAAGTAGAGTGACCAGCGAAAGACAGGTTTTTGGTAAACATTTGGAACCTCCTTGGTTTAGGGTTAACCCGAGTATAGGGTAAACCCTTTAGGGAAAACCCGAATCCAAATATTCCCGACTTTATTTGAGGGTATTTTGTTGCTCTGCAGCAACTTACCCGCCGGACTGCCGTCAGTTCAACGCCATGCTGAGCTTGCGCCGGTATTTGGCCACCAGTTCCGCCTGCGGGTCCTGCTGCACCTGGGCCTGGCCCGCCAGTTCAATGCCGCTGGCACTCTGGCCGGGCGTGCCAGTTTCACGCGGCTTGGGCGGGGTCAGCAGTTCCAGCAGCGCGACATAGGTTTTGCGCGGGGCTTCGTCGGCCCACTTTTTGTCGCGCATGATGATTTCCAACAACTCCTCCATGGCGGCTTGCCAGTCGCCCTGGGCAATCAGCACTCGGCTTTTGGCAAAGCGGTGGTCGAAATCGCGTTTGTTGGCTTCGATGTGCTGGTCGAACTGCCCCAAAGGCCACTGGCCGCGCGGGTCGTTGCTGGCGAACTCCAGCGCGTTGAGCCACTGGCTCAGCGCCTCGAAGCGCAGCTGCAACGGGATTTGCCCCAGCGCGGGCGCCAGCGCCGCTGCTGCTTCAGCCAGGTGACCGCTGCCAATCAACAGCTTCACATAGTCGAAGCGCAGGTCGTCGTCGCCAGGGTTGTGCGCCAGCGCATCGGCCAGTTTTTCCAGGGCGGAACGCGCGTCGCCGGCCTCGGCCAGTTTCTGCGCTTCGTCGGCCATGTTTTGCGCCTGCTGCGCGTCTTCGCTCGGCAGGTGCTTGTCCAGGAAGGCTTTGAGCTGGCCTTCGGTCTGCGCCCCCATGAAGCCGTCCACCGGCTGGCCATTGACCATCAGCACGCAGGTGGGAATGCTGCGGATACCGAAGGCGGCGGCCAGTTGCTGCTCGTCGTCGGAATTGATCTTGACCAGTTTGAAGCGACCGGCATAGTCTTGCTCTGCTTGCTCCAGCACCGGCCCCAGCGACTTGCAGGGGCCGCACCAGGGCGCCCAGAAATCCACGAGCACCGGCACGTGTTGCGAGGCTTCGATGACTTCGTTTTCAAAGTTGGCTAAGGTGACGTCGATCATGGTGGTGAGGGTGAAAAGTAAAATCCCAACTTTCTTGGAGCGGTGATGAGCGCAGACATCAAAGTGGGCGTGGTGATGGGTTCCAGCAGCGACTGGGACACCATGCAGCATGCGGTACAGATTTTCCAACAGTTTGGCGTGCCGCACGAGGCGCGCGTCGTCTCGGCCCACCGCATGCCGGACGACATGTTCGCCTACGCCGAAGCGGCGCGCGGCCGTGGCCTGAAGGCGATTGTGGCAGGCGCAGGTGGCGCCGCCCATTTGCCGGGCATGCTGGCGTCGAAAACGCCGGTGCCGGTGCTGGGCGTGCCGGTGCAGACCAAAGCCCTGTCGGGCGTGGATTCGCTGCACAGCATTGTGCAAATGCCCAAGGGCGTCCCGGTGGCCACCTTCGCCATTGGGGCCGCCGGGGCCGCCAACGCCGCGCTGTTTGCCGTGGCCATGCTGGCCAACGAAGACCCCGTGCTGCGCCAGCAGCTGGACGACTTCCGCGCCGCGCAAACCGAAGCCGCCCGCGCCATGACGCTGCCCACCGGGGACGCGGCATGAGTTTGACACCCATTCTGCCGGGCGAACGCCGGCCGCACGGTCGCCTGGCCACGCTGGGCGTGATGGGCGGCGGCCAACTGGGCCGCATGTTCGTGCAAGCCGCCCAGGAAATGGGCTACTTCACCGCCGTGCTGGACGCCGACCCGGCCAGCCCGGCCGGCCTGGTGAGCCACCACCACATCCAGACCGGCTACGAAGACCCGGCGGGCCTGGCGCAACTGGCCGAGCTGTGCGACGCCATCACCACCGAATTCGAAAACGTGCCAGCCCCCGCACTGCGCACGCTGGCGCACAGCCGCCCGGTGGCGCCGAACGCCGACGCTGTGGCCGTGGCCCAGGACCGCACCGCCGAAAAAGCCCACTTCGCGGCCTGTGCCGCCGCAGGCAGTGTGGCCCCGGCCCCGAACGCCACCATAGCAACCCAAGCACAACTGGATGCAGTACCCGACGCGCTGCTGCCCGGCATCCTGAAAACCGCCCGCCTGGGCTACGACGGCAAAGGCCAGGCCCGCGTCAAAGACCGCTCCGAACTGGCCGCCGCCTGGGACCGCATGGGCCGCGTGGTCTGCGTGCTGGAAAAAATGCTGCCGCTGAAGGCCGAACTGTCGGTTATCGTGGCACGCGGCGCCGACGACCAGGTGGTGCACTTCCCGGTGCAGCGCAACCTGCACCGCGACGGCATCCTGGCCGTGACCGAGGTGTTCGACGGCAACGTGCCCGCCGCGCTGGCGCAGCAGGCCATAGACACCACCGGTGCAATTGCACGCCAACTGGGTTACGTGGGCGTGCTGTGCGTGGAGTATTTCGTCATTGACGACGGCAGCGCCGACGGCGCGCTGGTGGTGAATGAAATGGCGCCGCGCCCGCACAACAGCGGCCACTACACGCTGAACGCCTGCGACGTGTCGCAGTTCGAACTGCAGGTGCGCGCCATGGCGGGCTTGCCGCTGGTGCAGCCGCGCCTGCACAGCCCCACCGTCATGCTCAACCTGCTGGGCGACCTGTGGTTCCGCGATGGCCAAACCATCACCCCCGACTGGGCCGCCGTGCTGGCGCTGCCTGGCACCCACCTGCACCTGTACGGCAAGGTGGAGGCGCGCGCGGGCCGCAAGATGGGCCACCTGAACGTGACCGGCGCCAGCGTGGCGCAGGTGCAAGCCACCGCGCTGCGGGCGGCGCAGATCCTGGGCCTGGCCGCATGGCAATGACGCTGGACGCACGCGCCTGGCTGCAGGCCCCCCCTGCCGGGGTGACCGCCGACGCCCAGGCCGCCGTCCGCGCCGCCGCCAAACAATTGCAACGCGGCGCGCTGGTGGGCCTGCCCACCGAAACCGTCTATGGCCTGGGCGCCGATGCCGACCAGCCCGTGGCCGTGGCCCGCATTTTTGACGCCAAAGGCCGCCCGAAAGACCACCCGCTGATCGTGCATGTGCCGGGCGCCACGCCCGAGCAATGGCGCGCCTGCGTGGACCACTACGCCAGCGAGGTGCCGGACTTTGCGCAACGCTTGATGGCGGCCTTCTGGCCGGGACCGCTCACCGTCATCTTGCCGCGCCGCCCCGGCGTGGGCGAAGCGGCGGCAGGTGGACAGAACAGCATCGGCCTGCGCTGCCCGGCACACCCGGTGGCCCAGGCCCTGTTGCAGGCCGCCCGCCCCCTGGGCGTGTACGGCGTGGCCGCACCCAGCGCCAACCGCTTTGGCCGCGTCAGCCCCACCACCGCCGCCCACGTGCAGAGCGAATTCGAAAGCCGCCTGAGCGACGCCGAACTGTTGATCCTGGACGGCGGCCCCTGCCCGGTGGGGATCGAGTCCACCATCGTGGACTGTTCGCGCGGCCGCCCGGTGCTGCTGCGCCCCGGCATGATCGCGCTGGACGCGCTGGCGCAAGCCGCTGGCCAAGCCATTGCCCAGCGCGACGAAGCTGCCCCCAAAGCCTCGGGCACGCTGGAATCGCACTACGCGCCCATCGCTCGCGTGCGCCTGATGGACGCCCACGACATGCAAGCTGCACTGGACCTGATGGGCAGCGACGCACGCTACATTGCACTCTACAGCCGCACCCCCATGGCCACGGCCAGCACACACGTGCTGCGCCAGCACATGCCGCAGGCCGCCGAGGCCTGTGCGCAAGAACTGTTCGCCGTGCTGCGCGAGCTGGATCAGCCTGGCATCAAGCTGATCTGGGTGGAAACGCCACCGGCCGACCCGTCCTGGGATGGCGTGCGCGACCGGCTGACGCGCGCGGCGGCCTGACCCCGGCGTGGCAGGGCCAGACAGGAACCACGGTGATGCGACAGAAATGGCTCCAATTCCGTGAACTGCTGCACACCGAACTGCGCCAACTGACCGCCGTGCAGCGCAGCGACCGGCGCTGGCACATGCCTTTTGCCGCTGCCCTGGCCACGGGCCTGCCGCTGCTGCTGGGGGCCTACAGCGGGGGATTTGCCGAAGGCTTGACAGCCTCCCTGGGCGGGCTGGTGTTCCTGTATTTGCCGGCCACCCCGATGCACCACCGCATGGTGGTGCTGATGGCCGCCGCCTTTGCCATGGTGAGCTGTTACGCCCTGGGCGTGCTGAGCCACATGGTGCCGGCCCTGATGATGCCGGTACTCACCTGCACCGCCATGCTGGTGACCATCGTCAGCCGCTACTACCGGCTACCGCCGCCAGGCAGCCTGTTCTTCATCATGGTGGCCGCCATCGGCGCTTATTCGCCCGTGCCGCTGGCGCAATGGCCGCAGATGGTGGGGCTGCTGGCCCTGGGCTGCCTGCTGGCCTGCCTGATCGCGTTTGTCTACAGCCTCTACACCCTGCGCTTGCAAGCACCGCAACCGATCCAACCCCTGCCGCCCGCCACCTTCGATTTCGTGGTGTTCGACGCGGTGGTGATCGGGTTGTTCGTGGGGGCCTCGCTGGCACTGGCCCAAGCCCTGCACCTGGAGCGTGCCTACTGGGTGCCGATCACCTGCCTGGCGGTGATCCAGGGCACCACCTTGCGCGCGGTCTGGAACAAGCAGTTGCAACGCATCCTGGGCACGGCGGTCGGCCTGCTGCTGTCCTGGAGCTTGCTGCAGTTGCCATTGGACCCCTGGCGCATTGCGCTGCTGATCATGGGCTTGAGCTTCGTGATCGAATCGACCGTGGTGCGGCACTACGGCGTGGCGGTGGTCTTCATCACACCACTGACCCTGCTGCTGGCGGAGGCAGCCACCCTGGGACACAGTCCACCGGGCACCTTGATCCAGGCCCGGCTGTGGGACACGGTGCTGGGTTGCGCCGTGGGCCTGGTGGGTGGGGTGTGTTTGCACAGCGCCAAGTTCCGGGCCGTGCTGGGTCCATTGCTGCGTGGCCTGATCGCAACGCGGCAACCAAGCTGACGCCCAGAAAGCCCTCCGCTGGGCGAGCGCCTCAGTCCTGCTTGCCCATTTCGCGCTCCTTGCGCCATTCCTCCTCGCGCTCACGCCGGTGCGGATCGCGCGGGTCGCGCTGACTGCGCTCGCTGGGACGCTGCACCTCGGAACGCGGTTCGGCACGACGCTGGGTTTCAGGCGTGCCATTCGGCCAGCGGGGATCACGTTGGCGCACTTCGCTGTCGTTGTGGCGCGGTGTAGCGCGCTCCATGGGGGAAGCGGCACCGGGACGCCGCCCGTTGTCGCGGCGTTCATCATCATCACGGCCATCAGCGTCCGGCCGCGCGCGACCGGGGACAGGCGCCGGCCAGACCTGCGGACGCGGCTCAAGACGGTGTTGCGGCGGCGGTTGCACGGGCGGCTGCGACCAGGGCTGTCCGTCACGCATGTGCTCACGCTCCCGTTCGTGACGGGGCGACGGATTGCGGCGGTCCGGCTCCCAACGCCCACCATCATGCCTCCAACGATCACCATCTCTGTCCCAACGGTGCGGAATCCACACATAGCCCGGGCGGGGAGCGACCCAGCGGCCGGGCACCCACACATAGCGCACACCGCCCCAGCTCCAGTAACCCTCGATCCACAGGTAGCCGACGGCAGGCGGATAACCACGGTACTCGACGCGGGGCGCCGGCGGAGCGATCAGCACATAGGTGCTGGTGGTGGGACCGTAAATGATTTCTTCCGACTCGTAACGGCGGCTGTGTTCGGGTGCCACGACGCACCCCCCCAGGGCCAACACTGCAGCCAGCACCAGCCAGGGCATACGCGCACGGTAAGGCAAGTTCATGGTGTTCATGCGGGTATTGTCTGCTTCGCGTCCGGTGTTGGAAAGCGCACGCAACACTTGTTTACCTCTGCTACCGTTGGGCACAGTCAGGTTCGCCACCAGAGCAGCCCTGCCAGGTACACGGCATAGCTCAACACAAACAGACTCCCTTCCAGACGCGAGACTTGCCGCTGCGTCTTGAACACGGGCAAACAGACCAGCGCCACCAGCGCCGCCAGGGGCAAATCGATCCACAACAACTCGCCAGTGACCGCAACGCCGCCCCCCGGCGCCACCAACATGGTCACGCCGAGAATGACAAGGATGTTGTAAATGCTGCTGCCGATCAGGTTGCCGATGGCCACGTCACGGTCGCCTTTGCAGGTGGCCACCAGGGTGGTCACCAGTTCCGGGGCACTGGTGCCGATAGCCACCACGGTCAACCCGATGAAAACGTCCGAGACGCCAAATGCCTGTGCAATTTGCACCGCGCCGGTCACCAGCCACTCGGCACCCAGCACGGTCAGGGCCATGCCCGCCAACAGCAAGGCGCTGTGCCCGGCGGCCTGGCCGTAGCCTTTACCGGGCCGCATGGCAGCAGCACCAAATTCATGCCCGAACTCTTGTCGCAACGCCGCACTCTCCTGTCGGCTCAAACGCACCAGCGCCACGGTGTAAACCCCGGCCGCCAGCAGGAACAAAGCACCTTCGCGGTGGCTGAGCATGCCATCCAGCGCCATGACCAGCAAGGCCAAGGCACTGGCAATCATCACCGGCACATCCAGCCGGACACTGAGCGAGCGGGTGGGCAATGGCCGGATCATGGCGCTCAGCCCAAGGATGAGCAGGATGTTGACCATGTTGGTGCCCGCAATGTTGCCCACGGCCAACGGCCCCTTGCCTTCGTGTGCCGCGGTGATGCCTACCGCCAATTCTGGTGCACTGGTGCCAATGGACACCACGGTCAGACCAATCAGGATAGGACTGATCTTGAGCATGGATGCCAGACGGGAAGCCCCGCGCAGCAACAGCTCCGCCCCCAGCAGCAAGAGCACCAATCCGGCCAGGAACACCAGTGCCGGAGACAGGGTCATGAAGCAACACCCGGCGCGTTTTCCGGCACGGCGGACCCCGCCTGGTCCACCACCACCAGCACATCGGCGCGTGTTTGAGCCAGCACACGGCGGGTCACACTGCCCAGCAGCAGTTCCTCGGTCACGTGGCTGCCGTGCTTGCCCATGATCACCAGGTCGCAGTTGCTCTGCGTTTCCTGGTTCAGGATGTGCCCGGCGGCATGTCCGTTTTCCACCACCGCCACATAGTCTGCTGGCGCCAACCCCGCCTGCAACGCCAAACGGTGCAGGTCATGCAGGGCACGGGTGCCCGCTTCTTCCCGGTAACGCTGGATTTCTTGCTGCGCCACCCCGGCGTACTGCAGCATGCCCTCGAAAGGCACGTCAAACACGTGCAGCAGAACGATATGCGCCTGGGGAGCCAGTTCGCGCAGCAACCGAATCAGGTACAACGACACCGGCGAAAAATCGACCGCAACCAAGGCCCGAGCGTAAGGTCCCTGGCACGGTTGCTTGACCACCAGCACCGGGGCCGGGCTCTTACGCAGCAAGTGGGAAGCGGTCGAACCGATCAGCCAGCGCTGCACGGGGTGTTCGCCCTTCGCGCCCACGACCACCAGATCGGCCTGGCGGGCGGCGGCATGGCTGGGCACCGCCGCTGCGGCCAACCCTGCCTCAACCAGCAAACTGGGCGTCAAGCCCTGGTTGCGCGCCGGGTCCGCAGCAATAGCCTGCAGCGCCGCATACTGACGCTCCCGCAGCTTGCGGGTCACCTCTTCCGCCTGTTCACCAATCAGGTTGCGCAACGGCCCCAGGGCATCCAGCCCCAGGGCGTGCATCACGGTGTAGCGTGCCCCGGCGGTACGGGCCAGCTGAAAGCCACGGTCCACGACCCGCAAGGCGTAGTCGGACAGATCGGTGGCGGCAAAAATGTGCTGGATGGATTTCATGACCATTTCCTTGTATTGATGCATTCAAATGCGGAACACCCCGTTGCGGCGCAACCCGGCTTTTTCGGCCTCGACCAGCAGGAACAGCAAGCCCCCCAGGCCCAGAATGACGCTCCATGACAGGCCGTCAAGCGGCACGCTGTGGAACACCTGCTGCATGGCCGGGGCGTAGGTGAACAGCAGTTGCAGCCCGAGCAACAGCAGCACCACATAAACCGCGACCCGGTTGCCCGTCAGGGTTTCGCGGCGGAACGCATGCTCGGTGTAATGCCGCACGTTGAACAGGTAAAAAACCTCGCACACCACGATCATGTTGACCGCTGCCGTGCGCGCAACCTCAATGCTGCTGCCGCGCGCCAGTTCCCAGTTGAACACCGCGAAAGTCGCCAGCATCATCAACCCGATCACAAACAGGATGCGCAGCCCCAGCGCACGCGTGATGATGGGCTCCGACAAAGGCCGGGGCGGGTGGTGCATCACCCTGGGCTCGGCTGGTTCGAACGCCAGCGACAGCGCCAGGGTGACCGAGGTCACGGTGTTCACCCACAGGATCTGACCAGCCGTGACCGGCATGGGCAGACCAGCGAAGATGGCCAGCAAAATGACACCGGCCTCGCCTCCGTTGGTGGGCAACATGTGCATCAGCGTTTTTTTGAGGTTGTCAAACACCACCCGGCCTTCGCGCACCGCGCGGGCGATGGTGGCAAAGTTGTCGTCGGTCAGCACCAGGTCGGACGCCTCGCGCGCCGCGTCGGTGCCCTTGCCCCCCATGGCCACCCCAATGTCGGCCGCTTTCAGGGCTGGGGCGTCGTTCACGCCATCGCCGGTCATGGCCACCAAATGCCCTTGCGCCTGCAACGCCTGGACCAAACGCCATTTGTGCTCAGGAGTGGCCCGCGCGAACACATCGGTGTCCTGGACGGCTTGTTGCAAGGCCGCATCGTCCAGTTGTTCGATCATGTCGCCCGTGAGGACCGCACCGCCGCCCAGCTTCAGCTGCGAGCCAATGGCGGCAGCTGTCACGGCGTGATCGCCCGTGATCATCTTGACACGGATGCCAGCCCGCTGGCATTCGGCCACCGCCGCCACCGCTTCCGGGCGCGGCGGATCGATGATGCCCACCATACCCAGCAGCTCGAAACAGGGGCTGATGTCGTGCAACCCAATCTCGGTGACTGCATGGGACCAGTGGCATTGCGCCAGCGCCAGCACCCGTTCGCCTTGGCCAGCGACACGTTCAAGGACCGCCTGCCAGTGCACCAGGTTCAGGGGCTGCCCGCCCGCTTGTGTACGGCACAGCGCCAGTACCCGTTCGGGCGCTCCTTTCAGGAACACCATGTGGTGGCCCGCGTGGTCGTGGTGCAGGGTGGCCATGTACTGGCGGCCCGAGTCGAACGGCACAGCATCGAGCCGGGGCCAGGCGGCCTGCCGCTCCGCATGGACCAGGCCCGCCTTCTGGGCCAAAGTCTGCAGCGCACCTTCCGTCGGGTCGCCCTGCAACACCCAACCGTTGTCGCTGTGGTGCTGCAACCGGGCATCGTTACACAGCATGGCGGCACGCAGCAGCGGCACCAGCGCGGCATCCCCGGCTGCGTTCAGTACCTGATCCTGTTCGTGGAAACCGCCTTCGGGCGCATACCCGCTGCCACTGACCCGTATTTCCCGGCCGGGCAGCAACACACGCACGACCGTCATTTCGTTTTTGGTCAAGGTGCCGGTCTTGTCGGTACAGATGACACTGACAGACCCGAGCGTTTCGACGGCCGGCAAACGGCGCACGATGGCCTTTTTGCGGGCCATGACGCGTGTGCC
Source organism: uncultured Macromonas sp. (assembly GCA_964420415.1). GTDB lineage: Bacteria > Pseudomonadota > Gammaproteobacteria > Burkholderiales > Burkholderiaceae_C > CAYQTH01. Next base: position 14,818 of record CAYQTH010000005.1, read on the forward strand.
CATGGCCAGCACAATCGTCACCACGGCAGGCATGCCTTCGGGGATGGCCGCCACGGCCAGGCCCACCACCGCCAGGAACAGCTCAAACAACGGCATTTCGGCCACGAAATGGCCATACAGCAGAGTCACCAGCGCAACGAGCAGAATGAGCGCGGTGATCTGGCGGGCGAAGCGGTCCAGGCGGCGGGTCAATGGCGTGGCCAGCGTCTGCACTTCCCCCACCAGCGCGCCAATGCGGCCAATCTCGGTCTGCACGCCTGTGGCCACCACCACGCCATGCGCTTGGCCGCAAGCGACCAGGGTACCCGAATAACACATGCTGCGACGGTCGGCAATCCCGGCGTCGGCCGCCACGGCTGTGCTGTCCTTGTCCACCGGGATGGATTCACCCGTCAATGCCGACTCAATCACCCGCAGGTTCTTGACACGCAACAGGCGCAGGTCGGCGGGCACCTTGTCGCCCGGTTCCAGCAGCACCACGTCGCCCGGCACCAGGGCGGCGGCGTCGATCTGGTGGCGTTCACCATCGCGCAGTACTGTGGCATGCGCAGCCAGCAAACCGCGTACCGCCTCCAGCGCTTGCTCGGCCCTGCCTTCCTGTATGTGGCCGATCAGGGCATTGATGAGGACCACTCCGAAAATCACCCAGGCATCGACCCAGCCGCCCAATGCCAGCGTCATGGCGCCCGCCGCCAACAGCACGTAAATCAGCGGGTTGTGGAACTGGCGCAGCAAACGCAGCCAGGCGGGTCGCGGTGCCGCTTCGGGCAGGCGATTGGGCCCGCAGTCCGCCAGCAGGCCAAGGGCAGCACGGTGGCTCAGACCCTCTTCTCCGCTGCCTGGCAAGGCCGCCAGCACTTGGGGAACGGACAGGGCATGCCAGGCGGGCGGATAGACACTCGGACGGGCGTCAGGCGCAGCGTGGACAGCTGGATCAGTGTTCATGGGCAATGGAAGCACAAAAGCAGGAAAGGAAGCCCGACCCAGCGCACAACAGGTTCACGGCTGAGCGGACGGCCAAAAACGGGAGGTCACGCGGTCCTGGGCGGTCGGCGCGGTGTCATGGGCTGGTGCGAGACCAAGGCCGGACCAGCCTGCCCGTTCCACGCTGCATGCCGCACACACTGCGTCACGGCGTACCTGGGTGCATCGCCGGCGTCAGTGGATGAATCGGCTGATTCCAGACCCGCGGTGTCATCGCTGACCACGGAAGCTGGCAGGTCGGTGCTGCTCATGTCAGCATTCGTCTGTGCCTCCACGGGCGGCAGCTGAGCTTGCTGCGTTGCCCAACCCTCCATGGTGCCGACCTGTGCGCCAGCGTTTGCCGTCAGCAATATGCACCACAGTACTGCCAATAACCATTTCATGGACAGGAGTTTAGGGAAGCGATTGCTTTGTTGCAATGTTTTCGACAACGGTCGCGGTTCACTTGTTGCGTGGCTGCCAGCCTTTCAACAAGGTCTGCACCACTTTTGACACCCAGCGCTGACGTTCTTCATCCGAACGGTTGGAAGGTTCAAAAAATATGCTCACCCCGCCAAAAGCCAGCGTGCTGAGCATGAATGCCGCTGTGAACGGGTCCTCCATCTCCAGGTTGCCAGCGGCTTGTTGCGCAGTCAGGTACTCCGTCAACGGCGCCAGCGTGATGTGTGAATCCGCCAGCATGCGGTTGGTGAGTTCCGGGAACCGGGGTGCCTCCGACATGATGAGCCGCAGAATAGGCACCGCCTCGTCCGACACCAAATCCCGGTTGATCTGCATCGCCGCCCGTGTCAGCACTTCTTCTACCGTGCCTGCCGTGGCCAACGCCAGACTCAAAGGCGCGGTCAGTTTTTCCAGCCCATGGTGCGTGGCTGCCCGGAACAGTTCCTCCTTGCTGCCGTACTGGCGGTAGAAGGTGTCGCGGCTGATGCCCGACACCTGGGCAATGGCATGGATGCTGGCGCCTTCAAAACCGTTTTTCAAAAAAGCCTGCAAGGCGCACTGCAGCAAGTGTTCCTGCTTTTGAGCTTGCCCGGCACGGGACGGTCTGCCCGCCCGGCGGCGCACCACGGGATTGTCTTGAGGTACTGGCTCTGGCATGGCTGTCCGTTTATTGATCTGGATCATGGTTTGTCCAGATTTCACCACAAAGCACTTGAAATCATATTAATCGTACATTACTGTACGAAAACCGTGAACAGCACGGCTTCTGTCTGCACAACCTAGCCTGAGGAGGCAAACCCATGAATGCTCCCCTGCGTATCCGCGACTTCACCGACGATTTTGACCCCTTCACCGCGCTGCTGAAAGCCGGGGGCGAAGGCCACATCCTTGACCCATACCCGCAACTGGCCGACATGCGCCGCAAGGCTGCCGTACAGGAAGTGGACCTGCACACCGCGTTCGGCATTCCCAAACACACCACCATCGGTGACCGCCGCATCTTCACGATCCTGAGCTGGGATGCCGTGAACCATGTGCTCAACACCGCGGAAGATTTTCCCAACAAAATCTACGAAACCAACCTGGGCATCACCTTCGGCAAAACCATCACCGCCATGGACCCGCCGGAGCACACCAAGTACCGCCGCCTGGTGCAATCGGCCTTCACACCCAAGGTGCTGCAAAGCCTGCGTCCCATGTTCCAGGCCGTGATCGACCGCCTGGTGGACCAATTCGTCAAACGCGGCAGTGCCGACCTGGTGCAAGAGTTCGCGCTGCACTTCCCGTTCCAGTTCATCATGGACCTGATGAACATGGACATGGAACAGCGCCCGCTGTACCACAAGATCGCCATGGCACAGATGTGCGTGCCCTTCGACCACTTCCACGGCACCGAAGCCTCCAAGATCCTGGGTGAATTCCTGAACGAACTGGTCAACCAGCGCCGCGCGCTCAAGTCGCAAGCCGACTTTGTGAGCATGATTGCCAACGCCGAAGTCGAAGGCGAACTGCTGCCGCAGGATGTGGTGGTTTCGTTCTTCCGTCAGCTCATGAACGCTGGCGGTGACACCAGCTTCCACGGTTTCTCCAATACCCTGGCGGCACTGTTGACCCACCCCGAACAACTCGAAATGCTGCGCCAGAACCGTGACCTCATCCCGCGCGCCATTGACGAATCGCTGCGCTGGGCCGGACCGCTGGTGGCCATCAACCGCGGCACCGCGCGCGAAGTCGAGGTCGCGGGCGTCACGATCCCAAAGGACGCGTACCTGCACGTGGCCATTGGCGCAGCCAACCGCGACGAAACCTACGTGGCCAACCCGGACAAGTTCGACATCACCCGTCCCTTCCAGCGCCATGTGGCTTTCGGCTACGGCCCGCACATCTGCATTGGGCAGCATTTGGCCCGCATGGAACTCGTCATGGCCTTGAACACCCTGCTCGACCGCCTGCCGAACCTGCGCATGGACACCAGCAAACCCGCGCCACAAATGCGCGGCCTGACCCTGCGGGGCGCTGAACACGCCCACGTGCTGTTCGACTGCTGATACCGATTCACGTCATCTCACAGGAGACACACATGAAAAAATGGCAATGCATTTTCTGCGGTCATATCTATGACGAAGCCGTTGGGTGCCCTGAGGAAGGCATCGCGCCTGGCACCCGCTGGGAAGACCTGTCCGAAGACTGGTATTGCCCGGACTGCGGCGCGGCCAAATCCGACTTTGCCATGGTGGAAATTGAAGGCTGATTGAACGGCGGCCTTCAAGCCCGAACCCTCGGCCAAGGGCCCCACCGCAGGTGAGGCTGCTGCCGGGGGTTCGGTGTTTTTACTGGTAGGTTTGTCCGCCGTGCTTGAGCCAGCCACCCTCGTGTCGGCCCTGCGGGTCGTGGTGCGTCCAGTGGATAACGCCCCCCTTCTCGTTCCATTCGTATTCGCCATTGAAGGCCACCGTGTCCCCCGCTTGCAAGTCATTGATGCGCGGTGCCAGGTCGATGTTGTGCGCCACCAGCACCGTGTGGCCGGAAGTCAGTGCCAGAACGAAGCGCTGGTGACGGCTGCCGTCGTTGTCGTCCGCCAGCACCTTGCTCACAGTGCCCTGGCCCGCCACCTGAACATCACTGCGGCGCGCCGCAAAAGCGGAGCGTATGAGTGCGTCCGCCGCCTCGGCCTGTACCGGGGCCGTGGTCTGCTGCACAGCGGCAGTAACGTTGTTTGGACTGTTGCCCAACAGGCCCAGGCCGAAGGTGCGGTCATAGCCCACATACAGGGCGGCTACCAGCACCGCCAAGCCCAGCACGGGAACCTTCAGGTTAAACAAAGGGCGGGCCGGACTGCGGCGCGGGCTGCCAGTGGGGCGGGGCGTGAACGCACCCTGCGCCTGTTGCACCCGACACGCGCGCTTCTTGCCTTCGGGGCTGGTTTCCACCTCGAACGACACGCGCTGTCCCACCTGCGGCCGACCGCCATTCAGGCGCTGAAATGCTTTGATGTGGACAAACACCTCCTGCCCGCCTTGGGCAGGGGTGATGAAGCCGAAACCCCGGTCATCATTCCACGTGGTGAGGGTGCCTTCGAAGCGCATGGTAAAACAGATGCAATGGCCTTAACGGCTGGCCCACACATACAGAGTGGCCAGAAACAACAAAACAATGCACAGCCCACCGCCAATGGCAATGCGCCGCAGGCGTAGGCCGGTTTCTTCCATGCGTTGAACCAGGCGGGCATTCTGGTCTGCCAGCTCCTTGACCACCCCTGCTGTGGCCTGCACCTGTTCGCGCAGCTCCTGCACGGTGGCATCCAGCTCTGCCAGACGGGCCTGGAGTTGGTCAGCCTGCGTGGCATTGGACTGGTTCACCGACACCGGTTTGGGTTTGCGGAAGTGCTTGGCCGCGTCCCACAAACGCCCAGCGCCTTCAGCCAGTTTGGGCGCAGCATCCACCACCTGGCCCCAAGGCAGGTTGGAAAGAACAGAAATGACAGTGCCTGCGGCCATGGACCCTCCTGAAGCGTTGAATTCGGCTATTTTGCCGCCAATGCCGTCCAGTATGGTTACGCCATGCCCAGACGGTGTGTGACGAAAGGCGTGAATGGAAAACCCGCTCAGGCCGAGGGCGGCCACCCCTACAACGGCGGATCACAACGCCACCTTGCCGCGTCCGGCCTTGGTGCTGGAGCGCTGCGACTTGGATTCCAGCCGCCTCCGCTTGGACGCCAGCGTGGGCTTGGTGGGGCGCCGGGTGGGCGGGCGGTGCGTGGCCTGGGCAATCAGGGCGTCCAGGCGTTCCAGCGCATCGGTCTTGTTCTGGTCGCGGGTGCGGAAAGACTGGGCTTTGATGACGACCACCCCGTCGCTGGTGATGCGCTGGTCATGCATTTGCAACAGCGCCACTTTCACCGCTTCGGGCAGGGAAGAAGCCCGGATGTTGAAGCGCAGATGAACCGCGCTCGACACCTTGTTGACGTTCTGCCCGCCAGGGCCTTGCGCCCGGATGGCGGTGAATTCAACTTCGCGCAGTTGCAGGGTGTGGAACATGGCTCTATTGTCTGGCCAGAATGCCCGCTGCGAACGGCTCAGGCGCGGCCCTTCATGCAGACGTGACACGGTTGCGGCCGCTGTGCTTGGAGCGGTAAAGGGCCTTGTCTGCCTGGACCAGTAACACGTCGACATCAGCACCGTGGTCCGGAAAACCAGCGATCCCAGCCGACAGCGTCACGCTGATCTTGAACTCCCCAAACTGCACCACCGTTTCGGCCATGCTCAGACGCCAGTGCTCGACACGCTCCACAGCTTGTGCCACGTTCATGCCCGACAGAGCTACCAGGAATTCTTCGCCGCCGTAACGGCAGATCACGTCGCTCTCCCGCGTCTGTGCCTTGAGCAACTGCGCCAGGGTTTTCAGCACCTCGTCACCTGCGGCATGGCCATAGGTGTCATTCACTTGCTTGAAGTGGTCAATGTCCACCATGATCATGGCAAGCGGTTGACCCGAACGCTTGGCCCTGGCCAGTTCGCGCGGCAGTGTCTCGTCCATGAACCGGCGGTTGTGCAACCTAGTGAGAGGGTCACGGGTCGCCTGTTCTTGCAGGCGTTCCTGCAACGCTGAAATCTCGGCCAGGCGTCGCTCCAGTTCCTGCTTGGCCCTGGCCTGCTCTGCTTCGAGGCGTTTGCGTTCGCTAACATCGCGTGTCACGCCGAGGAACGTCGCCAATTGACCCGCCGCATCCAGCTGGTAGGTCATGACCAGTTCGGTATGGACCATCCGGCCGCTTCTGTGCCGAAGGTCCACATCCACCACGTCCACCAACCTGGAAGCGTCACCGGCCTGGGTTTCGTTCCGCTTTTGCTGCACCTTGTCCCTGATCAGATCGATGGCCTCCTGGGAAAAGGTGGCTTCAGTGGGTTGGGACATGATCTCTTGGGCAGACCTGCCCAGCAATGGCAACACGGAAGGACTGATGTACGTGATTTTCCTGGCGGCGACATCGACCATCCAGATGACATCCGAAATGTTTTCGGTCACCAGTTCATAACGTGCCTCGCTCTCGCGCAGGCGGCGCACCATGTCCGACCGTTCGGTGATGTCTTCGAAAATGGTGGCGAACTGGTGCTCTGCCGGAGACACCACATGGATCAGGAAACGTTTTCCCATGGGGGCGAAATCTTCTTCCAGGGTGATGGGCTGACGTGTGCGTGCAACCTGCGCATAGCTGTCCAGGAAAGGGGCAGGATCGGTACCAAACACCTGTGACGCCAATTGGTTGTTCACCTGTTCCCGCTTGGCTCCGGTGTGTGTTTCGAAAGCCGGGTTGGTGTCCAGAATCCGGTAATCGATGGCTTGCCCGCGTTCGTCGTACACCATCTCGTGCAATGCCACACCTTCCGACATGGCCGTGAACAAGCTGCGGAAGCGTTCCTCGCTGGCGCGCAAGGTGTGTGCGTCCACATTCATCTGGATCAAAGCAGCTTCCTGGCGTGACCAGGAACGGCACAGCAACCAGGCAAACCCATACAAAGCCAATACATAGGCTGCAGTCAACCCGGCGATCAAGTATGTCTGAAGACGCCACTCTTTCAGGGAAGCGCTGTCACCCACCCCCACATTCACCAGAAAACCATACTGCTGGCTGCGCAGGTAAGCATGGGTGCGGCTGATGCCATCGATGCTGGTGGCGCCACTCACATAAACGCCGGCGTCTGGGTGCTGTTCCAGCATGCGCGCGTAGGGGTCCGAGAGCTTCCTGTCGCCAAGAGGAACCGGGGTTTGCATGCCCGAGGTGTACCGTGCAACCAGCGTCATGTCACTTTCACGCAAAACAATCGAGCCCTCATCATCCAGTGACAGTTTGGAAAACATGTCCATGATCTGTTGTGACGAGAGCGATGAATACACCACCCCACCAAACGATCCATCGGCCTGGTTGATGCGGCGCGCGAAGATCCAGACGTGCTTGCCAGTGATACGGCCCAACACCAGTTGGTGTTCCAGCGTTGCCGTGGCTGACGCACTGTCGCGCAGCCGCTGGAAGTAGCCGCGGTCTGCGATGCTGGTGGGCGGCGCCAGAACACCAGGCCCATAGACAGCATTTCCTTGCGCATCTGCGGCACGCAGGTACGCCAAATGCGGCAGGCGCTGCTGCTGACGCAGCATGAACGCGGTGGCTTTCGGTGCGGTCAGTGTGCCGGTGGCCAATTGGTGGCTCAACTCGTCGGCCGTGACCTGCAATGTCACATCCAGCGTGGCAATCATGCCATCCATGGTCTGCGTGATGGACTATGCCAGATTCTTCGTCGTGACCTCTGTCCGTACCACGGCCTGGTGGTGAAAGTACACCGATGCCAGGGCTGCCGCCACCACGGAAAAGACCGCCAGACTGTGCACCACGGCCCGCAAAATCTTTCGGTTGCGCTGAAAGGACAATGCCAGGGGATGAGGACGCTTATACGGCATGGCAACCAACGGACAGCTTGTATTTTTGCTTTCAGAATAACACCTGCCCAGTCTCGTATGTGCAACAGGTTCTGAAGGTGATCCAGATATGACATTTCCACCACAAAAAAAGCCCTGTCCGGTGCAATCCGGGAGGGCTTTTCACTCTTGAAATCGAGCTACGGTATCAGCGCGCGTCGGGCAATTCGATCTTCACTTCCAACACCTCCAGGTTGTCCTGGCGGTCCAACTGGACTTTGATGTCGTCGGGGTTGATCTTGATGTACTTGCTGATCACGGCCACCAGGTCGCGCTGCAAATCGGGCAGGTAGTCGGGCTCGGCAGTGTTACGGCCCGAGCGCTCATGCGCCAGGATGATCTGCAACCGTTCCTTGGCCACGCTGGCGGTTTTCTTTTTCTCGCCCAGGAGGAAAGACAGGATAGACATCACTTATTTGCCTCCAAACAGGCGCTTGAGGAAGCCTTTCTTTTCCGCTTCCACGAAACGCAGCGGGCGCTCGTTACCCAGGAAGCGTTCGATCACGTCTTTGTAGGCTTCGGAGACGTCGCTGCCCTGCATGTGCACGGCCGGGGTGCCCTGGTTGGACGCCTGCAGCACGCTTTCGCTTTCCGGAATCACGCCAATGAGGGGAATGCGCAGGATGTCCTGGATGTCTTCCAGCGACAGCATCTGGCCGTCTTGCACACGGCTGGGGTTGTAGCGCGTGATGAGCAGGTGTTCCTTGATGGGTTCGCCGCCTTCGATGGCGCGCTTGGTTTTGCTGCCCAGCATGCCCAGGATGCGGTCGGAGTCGCGCACACTGGAGACTTCGGGGTTGGTGACCACCAGAGCTTCTTCGGCGAAGTGCATGGCCATGAGCGCGCCGGTTTCAATGCCTGCCGGGGAATCGCAGACGATGTAGTCGAAGCCCATGCCAGCCAGGTCATTGAGCACGCGCTCCACACCGTCTTGGGTGAGGGCGTCTTTGTCGCGCGTCTGGCTGGCGGCCAGCACGAACAGGTTGTCGCACTGCTTGTCTTTGATGAGCGCCTGGTTCAGGTTGGCTTCGCCGTGGATGACGTTGATGAAGTCGTACACCACGCGGCGTTCGCAACCCATGATGAGGTCGAGGTTGCGCAGGCCGACATCAAAGTCGATGACGACGGTTTTGAAACCCTTGAGGGCGAGGCCGGTGGCAAAGCTGGCGCTGGTGGTGGTTTTGCCCACGCCGCCCTTGCCGGAAGTCACGACAACGATTTTTGCCATTGGGATCTTGCTTTCAAAAGGTCTGAAAAGGGTCAGAGGATGGGTTCGATCAAGAGTTTGTCGCCCTGTTCACTGCTTTGGAGCCACACCTGGGCCGGTTTGCCGCGCACATTGTCGGGCAAAGGCACGTCGCTGGTGCGGTAGACGCCGGCGATGGAAATGAGCTCGGCCTCCAGTGCTTGGGCAAAGATGCGGGCCTGGCCATTGCCACGGGCCCCGGCTATGGCTTTCCCGCGCAGCGGGGCGTAGACGTGGATATTGCCGTCGGCAATGACTTCAGCCCCTGGGTTGACCATGGCGGTGACGATGAGGTCGCGGCCACGGGCATAGACCTGCTGGCCGGAGCGCAGCGGGCGGTCTACCAGCAAAGCGGGTTGGGCCTCTGCGGCAGGATTAGTCGCAGGGGCCGGAGCGGGTGTGCTGGCGGCCGAAGAAACCGGGTTTTGGGTCCAGCCTGTATCGTCTGCCCACACCAGGCCAGCGGCCCGTGCCGCGTCCAGTTGTGTCGGGTTGCCGCCTTTGATCGCTATGGGTTGCAAACGGTATTGGCGCAGCAGGGCCACCAAGGCAGGAAAGTCCAGCGGGTCTGGGCTGTTTTGCAGCGCAGACACATCGATCAGCAAAGGTTCCTGGTCGAAAAAATCGGGTGAGTCGCCGTAGCGGTGCTGCAGTTCCTGCGCAACTTTCGCCACCTGCACGGTTTTGAGCAGGAAAGCCATCAGGGGCAGCTGGGCGCTCTTGATCTCGAACGGTAGGGCAGCAGCACCTGGGGCTGAGGAAGACATGCGTGGCGGGTTGGGCTGGAAAAAAGCAAATCTTACCAGCCCGCCAGGGCAGAAACCGCCCGGACCTTGGCGTATCTGCAACCACGGCAGTCCAGGGCGTGTGCTTGCTATTCCTATTCTGTTGTTTATTGATATTTAAATATTTAGTGGTAGTAGTAGGCATGGCGACCGGCTGTGGTTAACCCGGTTTTTGTCTTTTTTGACAAAGACTTACAAAACATGCAAGCCTGTGAAACAGGGGCTGACAGCAAGCGCGCCCAATGGGCATAACCTCGGTCTTTGATCACATGCTGTGGATAAGTTGTAGGTTGTTTTGTTTTTATCCACAGGGTTGTTGCAGAATAAAAAAAACCACCCAGGGGCTGGGTGGTCAGTGGGAGAGAGGAAAAAGGTGGCCAGTTGGCCGGTTCAGCGCCGTGTGGGCATGTTGTTGTGCCCACCAAAATGCATGAACTGGGCGTCGAAAGTCTTTTGCTGTTCGGGGCTGAGGCCGCCGTAGAACTTCTGAATGGTTTCGATGTGGGTTTTCATGCGAGCCTCATGTTCGGCTTGGCGGGCCTGCATTTTTTCCAGCCGCTGTGGGGTGGTCAGCTTTTGCCAATCGTCCCGGTCCATCAGGGGGCCTTTGGCTTGGGGTTTCAGGGCTTCGTCGAACTGTTGCCAGGCCGGTTCTTGGGCGGGGGTCAGTTTCAGGGCCTGTTTGAGCTGCTGCTGGCGCTGTGCCATGCGCTCGGCCATGCGTTCACGCATCTGCTGTTGTTTGCGCTCGGCGCGTGGGCTGTCCTGCACCATGGGGCAGTCGCCCTGGTAGCCGGGCATGGGGCTGGGTTTGCTTTCTGCCAGGGCGGCACCCGCAAACAAGGTGGTGAATGACACGGCCAGCAAAAGGTGGCGGGGCAGGCGGTTCATGGCAAAGTCCTTTCAAAAAGAGAGACCAGATGCGTTCACGCCGGGTGGCGTGTGAGGGGCAGTTTCCACGCACACTGTGTCGGCCATATTGGCCTTGTGTGATGGCTTTGTAAAGTTGCTCAAATTGCCACGGTGTAGCCTTCTTCGGCAATGGCACGGGCCAGTGCGTCGCGCGGTTGCCCAGATTGCACGTCGACCTTGTTTTGCGGTCGGTCGATCTGCACCTGGGCTTGCGGGTCCACGCGCTTGATGGCCTGTGTGACGGCTTTTTCGCAGTGGCCGCAGGTCATGCCGGTGACGGTGAAGGTGTGGTTCATGCAAAACTCCTGTTCAAAATGGTGGGTGCAGTATGAACCTTGCCATGGGGGGAAGGTTCATACTGCCTGTCATGAACACCACCGCAACTTCTGCCATGGACACTGAAACCGAGCTGTGTGAACTGGACCTGGGCATAGGCGGCATGACCTGCGCTTCGTGCGTGTCGCGGGTGGAGCGGGCCCTCAAGCGCGTGCCTGGTGTGCAGGAAGCCAGTGTGAACCTGGCGACCGAAAGTGCGCGTGTGCGCTGGACAGCGCAGGCAGGCACCCACCCGGCTGAGGCGGCTGCGCGCTTGCAGCGGGCGGTGCGCGACGCTGGTTATGAACCACGCCCGTTGGAAGCCATGGACGAGCCTGAACCGCGCTGGGCAGGCTTGCCGCGCGAAGCCTGGCCGGTGCTGCTGGGGGCTTTGCTGTCGCTGCCGCTGGCCTTGCCCATGGTGGGCGACCTGCTGGGCCAGCACTGGATGCTGCCCGCGCTGTGGCAGTTTTTGCTGGCCACGCCGGTGCAGTTTGTGTTGGGCGCGCGTTTCTACCGGGCTGCCTGGCATGCGCTGAAGGCGCGCACCGGCAACATGGAACTGCTGGTCAGCATAGGCACCACATCGGCCTGGGGCATGAGCACTTGGCTGTGGTGGCGTGCCGAAGCAGAGGCCATGCCGCACCTGTATTACGAAGCGGGGGCAGTGGTCATTACCCTGGTGCTGCTGGGCAAGTTGCTGGAAGCACGCGCCAAGCGCCAGACCACCGAAGCCATCCGCGCTTTGCACGCGCTGCGTCCGGAACTGGCCCACTTGTTGCCCGATGGTGTGTTGCGCGAAGAGCTGTCGGACGTGCCAGTGGCTGAACTGTTACCGAGCGACATGGTGCTGGTGCGCCCCGGTGAACGCATGCCCGCCGATGGCGAGGTGCTGCAAGGCCAGAGCCAGGTGGATGAGTCCATGCTGACCGGAGAACCCATGCCGGTGCCCAAACAAGCGGGCGACACCGTGACCGGCGGCAGCCTGAATGGGGATGGTGCTTTGCACGTGCGGGTGACCACCGTGGGGGCGCAGAGCGTGCTTAACCGCATCATTGCCCTGGTGCAGGACGCACAGGCAGGGAAAGCGCCGGTGCAGCGCATGGTGGACCAGGTGGCGGCGGTGTTTGTGCCGGTTGTGCTGGCCGTGGCGGCGCTCACTTTCATGGGCTGGTACCTGTGGCAAGGAGCTGTGCTGGAAGAGGCGCTGTTGCATGCCGTGGCTGTGCTGGTGATTGCCTGCCCCTGTGCGCTGGGGCTGGCCACGCCAGCCGCCATCATGGCCGGGACGGGGGTGGCGGCGCGGCACGGCATCCTCATCAAGGACGCACAGGCGCTGGAGGTGGCGCACCGTGTGGACACGGTGGCCTTCGACAAGACCGGCACCCTGACGGTGGGCCAGCCGCGTTTGATTGCCATGGCGGCGGCCAGTGGTGTGGACGAAGCGGGCTCGCTACAGGCAGCCGCCGCCTTGCAAGTGCAAAGCGAGCACCCCTTGGCCCGTGCTGTGGTGGCGGCGGCCAGCCAGGCGTCTACCGACACGCAAACCGCCGACGAGGTGCAGGCCGTGCCAGGGCGCGGCAGCCATGGCCTGGTCAGGGGCGCGCATCTGCATTTGGGCAGTTTGCGCTGGATGGATGAACTGGGGGTGGACTTGGGGCCGTTGGCCCGGCAGGCGCAAGCGTTGCAGGCGGAGGGGGCCACCGTTTCGGCCTTGGCCCTGCGCTTGAACGACGGCCATTTCACCCCGCTGGCCTTGCTGGCCTTTGCCGACGAACCCAAACCCGGTGCGGCCGAGGCCATTGCCCAGTTGCGTGCGCAAGGCCTGAAGCTGGTGATGATTTCCGGCGACAACCGGGGTGCGGCCGAGGCCATGGCCCGCCGCCTGGGTTTGCGCCCGGAAGCGGGCGAGGTGCTGGCCGAGGTGCTGCCGGGGGACAAGGCCGCCAAGGTGGCCGAGTTGAAGGCTGGTGGCCACCGTGTGGCCATGGTGGGCGATGGCGTGAACGATGCCCCTGCGCTGGCGGCGGCCGATGTGGGCCTGGCCATGAGCCACGCGCAGGGCGGTTCGGACGTGGCCATGCACGCCGCAGGCATCACCCTGATGCGTGGCGACCCGCTGCTGGTGTCGGCGGCATTGGACATTTCACGCCGCACGGTGCGCAAGATCCGGCAGAACCTGTTCTGGGCTTTTGCCTACAACGTGGCGGGCATACCGCTGGCGGCGCTGGGCTACTTGAACCCGGTGGTGGCGGGTGCGGCCATGGCCTTGAGTTCGGTGAGTGTGGTGAGCAACGCGCTGCTGCTCAAACGCTGGCGGGTGCGCTGAACAGGCCCAGCAGTTCGTCGAAGTTGGTCAGCACCTGCTGCACGTCGTCTGCCGTGGTGGCGGGGGAGCACAGCAGCATGCTGTGGAACGGCGTGAGCAGCACGCCCCGGTTCAGCATGAACAGGTGGGTGAAGGCTTCCAGCTCAGGTTGGCCGAAGTCGCGCACATCCTGCGCGTGGCGCGGGGTGTGCGGCATGAATTGCAATTCCATGCGTGCGCCAATGCGGGTCACGGTCCAGGGCTGATGCGCGGCCTGGATGCGTTGCAGTAGGCCGCTTTCCAGTTCCTGCGCCGCGGCCAGCATGGCGGCGTAGCTTTCCGCTGTGTGCAGGTGCAGCAAAGCCGCCTGCAGGGCGGCCAGGGTGAGGGGGTTGGCGGTGAGGGTGGTGCCTATGCCGCTGTGACCTTCTGGTGCCTGTTCCTTTGCCCGGCGCATGCGCTGGCCTGCCTCGGCAGTGAAACCATAGACAGCACAGGGCAGGCCCCCTGCCACGGCTTTGCCCACCACCAGAAAGTCTGGTTGCATGCCGTGGTGGCGTGCGTAGCCGCCGGGCCCGCTGGACAGGGTGTGGGTTTCGTCCAGGATGAGCAAGGTGCCGTGGCGCTGACACAGCGCCTGTGCGGCCTGCCAGAAACCAGGCGCGGGCGGCACCAGGCCGAAGTTGGTCAACGCGGGTTCGGCCAGCAGGGCGGCCACCTGGCCATCGGCCAGAGCAGCTTCCAGCGCCGCCAGGTCGTTGAACGGCACCACGCGGGTGAACTGGTGGTGGTTGTGCACCTGGCCCAGGATCGAGGGACGCGGCACGGTGCGACCGCTGGCTGTGTCCAGGTCGACCAGGGTGTCATCCACGGCGCCGTGGTAGCAGCCGTCAAACACCAGCACCTGCGGCCGTTGTGTGATGGCACGCGCCCAGCGCAGCACGAAACGGTTGGCGTCGCTGGCGGTCAGGGCCAGTTGCCACAGGGGCAGGCCGAAGCGCTGCGCCAGCAGTTCGCCCACGGCGGGGGCGTTGTCGGCGGGCAGCATGCAGGTCAGGCCACGCGCCGCCTGGCGGGCAATCGCTTCGGCCACTGGCGCCGGGCTGTGGCCAAACATGGCGCCGGTGTCACCCAGGCAGAAGTCGGTGTAGTGCAGGCCGTCGGC
>CAYQTH010000005.1:29544-30734 GCA_964420415.1 uncultured Macromonas sp.
TGGGCCAGTGTGTACATGGCGGGCAGCGGGTTTTTCACGGCGGTGTGGCCCTTGCTGCTGCAACGTTTGCTGGCCGGGATGGCGAGCGCATGGGTGTTCATTGCCGGGGGGGTGCTGGCGGCACGCTGGGGGGCTGCATGGCCCCGCCAAAGTGGTTGGCTGCTGGGGCTGTACTACGGTGGTACCGGGCTGGGGATTGTGGTGTCGGCTTTGGGGGTGCCTTGGGCGTTGGAACACGCGGTGGGCGTGCCGCATGGCTGGATGTGGGCCTGGTGGCTGCTGGCCAGCCTGTGCGTGCTGGCCACACTGGTGCTGGCTTGGGGCGTGCGGGAATTGCGCCGCCATGGAATGGCAATGGCCCCCCAGACCGCTGCATCTGTGGGGGTGGATTTGCCGTGGCGACGGCTGCGGCCTGCTTTGGCAGGTTACAGCTTGTTCGGTGTGGGGTACATCGGGTACATGACGTTTGTGGTGGCTTTGCTGCGCGAACAGGGGGTGGGAACGGATGCGGTGATGCTGTTTTACGGCTTGCTGGGCCTGGCCACCGTCGCAGCGGCGCGTGTGTGGGCTGGGCTGCTGGACCGGCACCGCGACGGCCAGCCGCTGGCGCGGCTCAATGCCCTGCTGGGGGTGGCTGTTTTGCTACCTGCGGTGACAACCGCCTGGCCCATGGTGCTGCTGTCAGGTGTGTTGTTTGGCGGGGTGTTTCTGTCGGTGGTGGCGTCGACCACGGCACTGGTGCGACACAACTTGCCACCCGAGCAGTGGGCCAGTGGCATCAGCCTGTTCACCACCGTGTTTGCGTTGGGTCAGATCGTCGGTCCAGCAATGGTTGGCTGGATCGCCGACGGGCCGGGTGGATTGGCGCGCGGTCTGGTGTTTTCGGCCTGTGCGTTGTGGCTGGGAGCTCTGCTGGCCTGGCAGCAGAAGGCGCTGGATGGCGGGCGCTGACCATGGCCGGGTGCGGGTTGCGCTGGCTCAGGCCTGGGCTTTGCGCCGTTGACGGATGGCGTTAGTGAGTTCACTCATCAGCTCGGTCAACTGTGCTGTTTTTTCCGGCCCCAGGATGGTCAGCATTTCATCATTCAGTTCTTGAATGCAGGTCCGGGTGTCCGCGAGAAGCGCCAGCCCGTCTGGGGTGTACCGCAGTTGCTTGGCGCGGCCGTCGGTGGCGTCGGCTGTGCGTTCCA
>CAYQTH010000006.1:0-29954 GCA_964420415.1 uncultured Macromonas sp.
GCCTGCTTCAGGCCCTGGGTTTTCCACATGTCGGTGTGGACCTGCGAGCCGTGGTCGAAGGGGTTGATGCCCAGTGCCTGCGCCTCGGGGTTGTGGTATACGAGCAGGTCCATGCCCAGTTCTTTGGCCATGCGGTCGCGCATCGCGTACATATCCTTGAACTTCCACGTGGTGTCCACGTGCAGCAGCGGGAACGGCGGCGGCGCCGGGTAGAACGCTTTCTTGGCCAGGTGCAGCATCACCGCGCTGTCCTTGCCAACGGAATACAGCATCACCGGCTTGTCAGCTTCGGCGACGACTTCGCGCAGGATGTGGATGCTTTCGGCTTCCAGTCGCTGCAGGTGCGTGAGTGTGGTCATGGGATGGTCCTTGTAGAAACCGGGTCAGGAAGAGGAAGGTCAGCGGTTTATGCCGTGGCTTGGGCGATTGCGGCCAGCATGGCAGTGGCCAGTTCCGGGCGGCACACCAGCAGGTCGGGCATGGAGGTGTCGGCCTGGTTGTAGACGCAGGGGCTGCCGTCGATGCGGCTGGCATGCAGGCCTGCGGCCAATGCCACGCCAACCGGCGCGCAGGAATCCCACTCGTACTGGCCGCCGGCGTGCAGGTAAGCGTGCGCCTGGCCGCGCAGCACCGCCATGGCCTTGGCACCAGCCGAACCCATGGGCACCAGTTCGGCGTCCAGCGCGGCAGCGACTTTGTGGGCGATTTCGGGGGCGCGGGTGCGGCTGACCAGTATCTTGATCTTGCCTGCGGGTGCTGGCGGCAGGGCTTGAGGTTCGGAGGTGCTGAAGAGCTGGCCAGCGGCGGGCATGGCCACCGCGCAGGCCGTGGGCTTGCCGCCTTCGGTCAACGCCACATGCACCGCCCAGTCCTCGCGGCCGTCGGCCACTTCACCGTATTCGCGTGTGCCGTCCAGCGGGTCGATGATCCAGACGCGCTGCATGACCAGGCGTTTGGGATCGGGTGAGGTTTCCTCGGACAGGAAACCGTCCTCAGGCCGCGCCTGTTCCAGCATTTTGGTGATGAGGACGTTGGCGGTGGCATCTCCGGCGGCACCCAGCGGTTTGCCCGTGAGGACCGGCGACGTGCGCATGGCGTTGAGCAGGCGGCCTGCGGTGGCGGCAATGTCGGCCGCCAGTTGGTGATCGTTCATCAAATGTCTCCTGTACACGTCGAATTAACGTGAAATCCGGTCCAAAGCCGGGGGGTCATGGTTTGTTGTAGCGGCATGTTAGAGTTCCACATCATTCCGATAAAGACTTTTTCAAGCATTAAATAAATTACCAATCGTTATTAATTTGCCGAAAGAACCCTCTTGTGAACGGGACCGCACCGTCCATTCAGTTGCGAGGCAGTTGCTGCATGCCTTGGCTGGCCTCGGGCGAGTAGTAGATGTGCTCGATGTAATGCCCCAGCGTGGCGCGCTGGTCGGTGTAGAAGTAGCGCACGGCACCGCCCGCCTGCGCGCCGTTGATGGCCAGCTTCTGACCTTGTGCCTGCAACTCGTTGCGCTGGCGTTCGAACTCAGCCTCGGTGCCAATGAGCTGGGCCAGGTGGTGCAGACGCACCGCAAACCCCTGTGCAGGCAAAGGCTCGCGGTACACCTCGGTGGCACCACTGACGGGCTGGATCAGCTCCAACTGCACGTTGCCCACCCAGCACAAGCCAATGTTCAAGGTGGCGTTTTGTCCTGGCTGCACTTCAATGGTCAGGTCACGCAGTTCGGCCCAGTGCTGGACGTTGTGCTGGTCTGCGAAGAGCTTGATCGCCTGGGTCAGGTCGGTGGTGACGTAACCGATTTGAACAAAACCGGCAAAGGTGGGCAGCGTGGGGGTCATGGGGGGGTTCCTGTCGTCAAAAGTGGTCAGGCCAGTTGGTACTGCTGCATGTAACGGGCAAAGCGCTCGCGCACGGCCACAGGGTCGAGTCCGAATTCCTGGGCCGTGTAGCGGTGCTCACCGTGCTGGCCTTCCGGATTGGTATGGATGCGGTCCTGCATGGCTGCCTCTGCCTGCTTGGACAAAGTGAAACCGAACTGGCTGTAGATGCGGCGCACCACGCCCATCGGGTCGGCATGGAAGTCCTGGTGGCGCACGTCCATGAACTGTTCTTTGGGCAGGCGCTCGCGGGCGGCCATGGCGGCCTCGGATGCCTGCACCCAGTTGTCAAACTCGCGCGCGCCGACCTCTTTCGGGTCCACGTTGCCGCCTTCGTATATGCCACGCGCCATTTGCAACACACTGCACAGGGAAGGCAGCGACTTGCCAGGGTCGCGGTGTGTCTGCACCACGCAGGCGTCGGGAAACACCTCCAGCAAAGCTTCCAGCTCTTTGATGTGCCCCGGATTCTTCAGCAGCCAGGGACGCGAATCGTCCGCGCCAATGAGCTGCAGCACCTTACCCAAGCGCTGGTAAGACGCGAGTTCGCTTTGCGTGCGCCACCAGCGGTCAAACGCAGGGATGCGGAAAGTGGAGCCGAAATGGTTTGAACAGAAGTTCTGTTTCATCACCTCCAGGCACTCATCCACATCGCTGGCCACGATGTTGTGCGCGGCACGCATTTGCGGCGCGCTTTCAAAAAACGTTTCGAGCCCGGCCACCACGGCCTGGTACAGCGGGTTGGCGGCCCAGGTGTCCTGGGGCGGACGGGGCATGGGAAACACCGTCAGCCATTTTTCCAGTCCCTGGAACTGCTCGTCCATCGACAACAGCTTGTGCAGCACGGTGGTGCCAGTACGTGGCACGCCGGTGATGATGAGCGGGCGGCGAATGGGACGGGCCAAGCAGTCAGCGCGGTCTTTCAAGCCTTTTTCCACGAACGCGCGTGAAATCAGCACACCCACCAGGGCACCCCAGACAGCTTCACGGCCGCCAGGCGCAAAGCGCGGCCCGTCGTTGTCCAGCGCCTGCAGCAGCTGGGTCAGGCCGGGCAGGTATTCGTTGCGGTCGCCAAAGTCGGTCAAACCTACAGCTGCGCTGGCCGCCTGGTGCAAGGCTTCTTCACTGCCAGTGAATCGGTCGGAAATGGTCACAAAAGCTCCTTGAATCGAAATATTTGGTGTGTTGACAGAGCGCGGTTCACCACCGGCGGCGCATCTGTGCGCCTACGCGGCGCTCGCTCAATTGCGCGGCCCGTTGCTCAGCGGTCACATGGGGGGTGTCGGCCGGGAGGTGGCTCCGCAACTGCGCGAGTGGCACACGCTTCAGGGTCGGCATGGGGGTGTCGCTGCACTCGTACCAACGCCCTATCGCGGTGCCGCGGGTGTAGCCACAGGTGTCCAGCCAGTTGGGCACGCCTGGGTCGGTGAGGGACAACACAGCGCGGAAGCGGCCATCGGAATCAATGTGGGCCTGGTGGCCGTTCAGGCTGCTCTGGCGCTGCACATATTCGAGCGTGTTGAAGATGGGGTCGTTGAGCTGCACGTTCCAGTAGCGGTGCTGCTGGGGCATGTCGGTTTCCAGAATCAATGCCTCACCGGGGGCCAGTTCGAACAGCGCCTGCCAGTAGGCCTGCTTGGCCAGACCGCCGCCAAAGGTATGGAACTCGAATTCATTGACCGGCTTGCGTTCGCGCAGGGCCTTCATGTGGTTGAGCCACAGTTTGGACAAGCGGCCCGTGTAGGTGCCAATGGCGGTGAGTTGACGGTCGACTTCGGCGGGCGTGAGCCGGGGCTTGAGTCCGCTGGGGTTCAGGCACTCGATGGCCAGGCGGGCGTCGCGCTCGCGCCCCCAGTCATAGGAGCGCATACGCACCATGGCGGTCTTGGCATCGGGCATGAGCTGCACCCAGTTGCCCGTGTGGCCCGCAGGCCGTTCGGCGCTGAGCAGCAGTTCGAAACGGCCCTGGGCATCGCGTTCAATCTTGTCCAGATCGATCTGCACGGACTTGGTGCCGCCGCTCATGGTGTCGCTCTCGCCCATCAGCGTCGAACCCACGTCCAGGGTCAGCAAGTGAACCGATCCACGTTCACCAGTGATGCGGTAGGTGCGGTCCCCACGGACCGGCGCCAGCACATAGGCGTCGTCCGGGTTCGGCTGCAGCATGAAGACGGAATTCAAAAAGGGCATCCAGTCTGGATGCTCCGGGTCCGCGCCGCAATACATGAAGTAACCCAGCGTGTAGTTCATGGCGAACTGGCGGTACAGCTCGGCACGGGCCTGGTCGTCATGCGGTTCTTCGGCCAGCGCCAGCAATTCGTCTGCGGGCGCCATGAGGGCCAGGTACTCGGACCAAGATTTCAAGCGGCTCATGGATGGGTCTTTCGTCAACACTTGGGGTGAAAGTGGGTGTGCCAGCCCCCACACAGGCCATGCAGCAGCCACCCCCAAAGCCAATGAAAACTCACGTCTTTGCATGGGGAAACGCTCTGCGCGGCGAGGTGAGGCGAAGTTAGGCGTGCGAGGGGGCGGCTGTGGCGCCGGTCAGGCCCAGGGATCGACCATCACCTTCACCTGCGCCGTGGGTTTGCGCAGCGCTTCAAAGGCATCGGGCAACTGGTCCAGCGACACACGGTCGGTGATCATGGCGCGCGGCTCCACGTGGCCTGCACCCAGCGTGTCGGCCACGTACTGGAATTCTTGCATGCTGTAGGTCATGGAGAACTGGATGCGCACTTCCTTCCAGGTGGCCATGGCGGGCAACACCGGGTCCGGCGCGGTACAGAAGCCCATGGACACCACGTCGCCCTGCGGCTTGACGCAATGCACCGCCTGACCCAGCAAACCCGCCTGGCCCGCACATTCCAGCACCACATCTGGCTGGCCGCCCAGCGCATCAGCCACCAGGACAGCGATGTCCTGCTCACCCTGGGGCACCACGAAGGCGTCAGCCCCCATGTGCAGGGCCAGTGCCTCACGGCGGCGCGAAGTCGCCGTCACCACCACTTTGCCTGCGCCCAGGCGCTTGGCCCAGAAGATGGCCCCCAGACCCACCGGGCCTGCACCCATCACATGCACTTTGGCGCCGGGTGCGATTTTGGCCATGGCCACACCGTGCAGACTGACGGCCAACGGTTCAACCAGCGCACCATCCTCCAGCGAATAGGTTTGCGGAAGCAACGTGGCCACGCGCTCGTTCACCAGCAGGTATTCAGCCATGCCGCCTGCCATGCCCGCGAATTCTTTGCAGAAGTTGGGGCGACCTGAAAGACAGGTCGCGCATTTGCCACAGCCCGTGAACGGGAAGGCGGTGATCTTGTCACCCACCTTGAGCTTGCTGAGTCCGCTGCCCGTGGCCACGACCTCGCCAGCAAATTCATGCCCGACAGGGCAGTTTTCGGGGTAACCAAAAAAACCCGCATGACCACTGGTGAGGTGCACGTCGGAGCCGCAAATCCCGCAGCGGTGCACCTTGATCACCACCTGGCCCTCGCCGGGCGTGGGGTCAGGCACGTTCTCGATGGCGAGAGGCTGACCTACCTTCTTGAAAAACGCTGCGCGCATGGCTTGTGTCTCCTGCAATGTCTGAGTCGTGCCAGGCGACATTTGCCTGACGGGTATTTACTTTACCAGGAAAGTAAATACCCGTCAAAGATTGCGCATCAGGATAAACCCGAATACGAGAGTCCGGACAAACCCGAGGACCTCGGATTGAGCACGGTCAGGCAAACAGCTTTTTCAACGCTGCACCCACCGGCACGGGCAGGGTGTGACCGCCCTCGCCCGGCCAACGGATCATGCCCAGAGCCGCCGCCGTGCCGCCATCCACGTGCAACACCTGCCCGGTGATGGACTTGGCCAGGTCCGAGGCCAGGAACAGCACCGCATTGGCCAGATCGTCCTGGCTGGGCGGCTGCTGCAGCGGGATATACATGCGCATGGCATCGCCCAGCCATTCTGGTTTGAGATCAGCCTGCTGTTGCCGGATGTAGTCGGCCTGTGCCAAGGCCGCACGGTTGCCGGGGCTGTCGGTGGTGTCGGGAGCGATGACGTTGACACGGATGCCTTCTGGCCCGAGCTCCCAGGCCATGGCCTTGGAAAACTGTGTGGTGGCCGCCTTGGCTCCTGCGTACACCGAGAACCCCCCCGCCGCGCGATGCGCTTCGATGGTGGTGAAGTTGATGATGCATCCGCCCCGTCCGGTTTGACGCATGAGCGGGACGGCGTGACGCGTGGACTCGATCACATAACCGTAGTTGCGTTGAATATCCTGAGCGCACTCTTCAGCAGACTTTTCCATGAAGGGACGCAGCAACACGCCGCCCACGATGTTCAGCACCAGATCGGCGCTGCCCAGGAACTGCCCGGCCTGCGCATAGAACGCTGCCAATTGGGCGCTCACCGTGGCATCGGCCACCACGCCCAGTACCTTGCAGCCTGCGGCTTCCACGTCGGCACGGGTTTGTTCAACGCCCGCGGCATCGATGTCGCAAAACGCGATCTGCAGGCCCGCTTGCGCCAACGCCAAGGTCACGGCACGGCCTATGCCAGCGCCACCGCCCACCACAATGGCCTTGCGGCCAGCCAAATTGCCTCGTTGGTCCAGTACACCCATGTCATCCTCTTTGCTTGTTGTGAAAACTCAAATTCTGGGTAGCGGGGGGCTGAACCTGCGTAACAGCAAGCTCACCGCTTCCGGCGTTCCTTCTCTCGGCGGGCGGCCTCCTGGTCCGCCAAGCTGAGTATTTCCCGCAACAACTCCGACAGCAGCGCCCGGCGTTCGGGCTGCATTTGCATGGCCGCCACGGCGTCTGCACCCCAGAGTTCGCTGCGGAACATCAGTTCCCGGGCATGCGGCAACATGGTGACCAGCACCCCACGGCCATCGCGCGGATCAGGTCGGCGCTGCACCAGCCCCATGGCCTCCAACCGAGCAATGCACTTGGTCACGCCACCCTGTGTGATGTGCAAGCGGCTGCGCAGCTGCGTGGGGGTGAGTGTGTGATCGGGTTCAGTCAGCATGAGGGCATCAAGCAGCAACAGCTCCACGCCCAGCAAATCCAGCTGAGCCGCCGCCTCATTCAAAGCCCGGTCAACATGCGCACCCAAACGCGTGAGACGCTGACCAATGGCATACACCCCAGCGGGAATGCCTGGCCGTTGCTGCTCAAAAACGCGGGCGCGCTGGTCAATGTCGTCCTGGACTGAGACCGGGGCGGCAGATAAAGAATCGGGGGTGAAATGTTCAGGGGTCGCAAGCGCTTTCATCCCAGGATTCTAGACATATCCACCCCTCGTCCTTGCCCAGCTTTACCCTACGGATGGCTGGCTGGCAAAGCAAAGACCGCACCGGCCAGAGCCGGTGCATCGGCGTAGCGGAAACGGAATGAGCGTTTCACGAACTGCCAGCGGCCCTCGATTTTGGCCAGATCGTCGAAATACACACCCACATTGAGCATGCCGCGGCCCTCTTTGTCGCGGCCCAGCTCTTGCAGGCTGACCCGCGCACGCGCTTGATCGCCGTTCAGCTCAATCACCACACTGCCCAGTGATTGCACCAGGAAGTCCAGGGAAGTCAGCATGCCTTGCAGGGCGCCCAGCACCGCATCACGGCCATCGAACCGCAGTTCAATGGGGCCGCCACTGGTTTCCCACACCGCCTGGCTGGCAAACAGGGGGGCTAGTGCGGCCCAGTTCTGGGTGTTGAGGGCGTCGGTGTAGCGTTCGATCACGTTGCGGATCTCGAGTTCTTCCATCGTCATGGGCATGTTTGTCTCCGTTGTATGGCTGCTGCGCATTCTCACACGCCGAACCGGGCGCGGTAGTCGGCAAATTGCGCGCGCACGGTTTCGGCATCCAGACCGAAAGGCTCCAGCGCGTGGTGCACCCGCCCATAGCGGTCGCCTTGGTTGTGCGCCAGCCAGTGGCGCATGCGTGTTTCAAACTCGTCGCTGAAGGACAAACCCCAGGCGTTGTAAGCGGCACGCAAGGTGCCCACCGGATCGGCCGTGACCTCCTTGAACCGCAGGTGGCGGATACGGGGGTCATTGATGATGGGATTGCTCAGCAATTGCCCCATGGCCTCGCGCAACCCTTCGATCATGTGCTGTGCATACTGCTGCCAGTCGATGCGGCCGCCCGACATGGCCCCGTACACCACAGAAGTGATGGTCAATGTGGAGCCGTACACCTCGGCAGGGTCACGGTGCGGCCAAAGGCACAGCGCGTCTGGAAACGTTTCGAACAGTGCGTCAAGCTGGAACTGGTGCATCACGCCCTTGAGTGCCCAGCGTTTGGCGGGCAGCTTGTACTGCTGGTGCTGCAGAAACCGTTTTTGGAAACGGTACGAGCCAGCCGCATCGGCCCCGGTCTGCATGCTGTCCAGCCCTGGCACCTTGTACAGCATGGTGGGGTACGTGCCGTGCAGGTCGAGGGAAAAGATCTCTTCGTCCTCGCTCAGCATGTGCTCGCCCTCATCGTAATAGGGGTGCATGGCCAGCAAACCGGGCATGGCATCGAGCAAACTGTGCATCTGGTGGCGCGCCCGTTCCAGGCGGAACGGGGTGGGCGCTACCTCGCCAGGCGGCGGGGATGGCTCGTGGGTCTGCCACCAAGTGGGGGCACGGCTGGCGGGGTCCTGTGCCAGCAAGGCGTGCAGCAAGGTGGTGCCTGTGCGGGCGTAGCCAATCACGAACACCGGGCGTTCGATGCGTTCCTCCAGAATGGCCGGCGCGCGCTGGATGTCGGCCTCCATGCGCAGGCGGCGGTGCAGCAGCATCTGCAACTGGTTGTGGGCTTGCGCCGCGTTGGCTTCGTTGAGGCGCCCAGAGCCTTGGACCGCTTCAACCAGTTGGCCCAGACGGTCGCGCAGGCCAGCATCGGCCAGCCCCCAGGTGGCCGTGGCGAATTCGGACGCGCGCAGCAGGCGCTCGGCGTCGAGCAAGGAAGTGGAGGTGTTCATGAGGCGTTGTCGGTAGACTGGAAACGGCGCTGGAAATGGCGGGCACGGGTTTGCAGCTCAGCGGCTCGCTCGCTGGGCGAAACACGGCGATGCTGGGCGGACAGATGGCTGGACAGATCCGCCAGCTTGACGCGCTGGATCTGCTCAATGAAAGGCCCCTGGCGCACCAGCGCGGTGGGCAGGTTCTGCCAACGGCAACCCATGAGCCCCTCGGGCAAGCCGGCAATGTCGATCCAGTTGGCCACACCGGGGTCTTGGGCAGACAGCACCCAGGTGATGCGCCCCTCGGGGTCCACATCGCTGCTGGCCAGCGTGCGCCCTGTCAGGCGCTGGTCGGCGTCCACGCTGCGGAACCACCAGTCGTAGACCCAGATGCTGCAGTACTTGGCCCCCGCCGGGTCGACGCGGATCACCAGCGCCTCATCGTCGCCGATGCGGAAGTTGCCCTGGGTGCCAGCCTGTGTCACCAAACCGCCAATGCCAGCGGAGGCCTGCACCTGCATGAAATTGACGGGCTTGCCGCTGAACAGGCGCGTGAACCAGTAGTACAGCGGCACGTCCTCGACCATGCGGGACACAGCGCGGCGGGTCATCTCGGCTTCGTCAATGGGTGCGGCCGCGCTGGGGTTGAGCCGTTCAATCTCCAGGGCCAGCGGCTGCTCGCGCGACCAGTCACACAGGCTGTCACGCACGAACAGGAACTTCACGTTCGGCGTGGTGGTGAGGTGGTTGCTTTGCCCAGTCGAGGGCTGGTCATCGATGTCGATGGTGAAGCGGCCTTGCGCATCGAGCTGCATGTTATGCAGTTCGATGGTCTGCAATGTGACCGAAGTGCCGTAGTTGCCCACCAGGGTGAACGACACATTGCTGGGCATGCCACCTTGCAGCAGCCCCCGCACCTGGCCCTGCACGCGGTAGCGGCCGCCATGCTCAATGCCGGCCAGCCGGTAGATGTTGTCCGGGTTGTCGCCACCAGCGCGCGCGCCCATCAGGCCCTGCGCCACCGGGCCGCGCGGCGTCATGAAATTGCAGACGAAGCGCGGGTGGTTGGCGTCGCTGGCCGTGGCCTTGAGCACCCAGTTGGCGCAGTATTCGTCCATGGCGGCATCGAATGTTTTCAGCGCGTGTTCCGAGGCGTCGGTGCCATAAGCCAGCCGCCAGAGGTAGCCGACGTGGGCGCGGGCTTGCCGCAGCGCATCGCTGGCCAGAATCCGGCCCGCCTGGGCCTCGGCTGCCAGTTGATCGGCACGCTGCCAGGGGCTCAAGGTGTGTTCCATGGGTGTCTCCGTCTGCCTCGTTGTTACTGGAATCGGTGCATTCTGCGGGGCTGCCAGCCAAAGAAAAAGCATCAATCTTGAATTTGATTTATTCTTTATGCGCATGAGCAATACCCTGCCCAACACCGACCTGAACACCTTGCGCGCCTTCGCGAGCGTGGCCGAATGCGGCGGTTTCACCGCAGCGTCTTTGCGCCTGGGGTGCACACAGGCTTCGGTCAGCAAGAGCGTAGGGCGGCTGGAAGACCTGCTGCAGCTCAGCCTGTTCAAGCGCACCACCCGCCGCGTGGAGCTGACCCCGGACGGCACGCTGTTCCTGCAGCGGGTGCAAAAGGCGCTGAACGAGCTCGACACCTCGTTGTCCCTGCTGCATGAAACCCCTGGCACCCTGTCGGGGATGCTCAAAATTGCGGCACATTCATCGTTCGCGCGGAGCCACCTGGTCACGCCGCTGACTGAATTCCTGCACCAAAACCCGCTCGTCAAAATGGAGCTGACGTTCTGCCAGGGCCACGAAGACATGCTGCCCCTGGGCAACGACCTCTGCATTGGTCACCCGAAGGCCGCCAGGGAAAGCTACACCGCCCGGCTGCTGTGCACCTGGCGGTACCTGCTGGTGGCCAGCCCGGCTTACCTGGCCCGCCGTGGTGTGCCCCGCACACCCGCCGAACTCGTGCAGCACCAGTGCATCAGTCCCAAAACGGAACAGGGCCAGATCGACGCCTGGGAGTTCGTGCCCGCAGACGATGTGTCACGCCGCGTCAACCACAGCCTGCGCCAGCCCAGCTTCATCCATCAACCGGGCGGCCAATTGGTGATTGCCGGGCAATACGAAGGCGGCATTGAGGCCGCGCTGGGCGGCCTGGGCATAGGCGTGGCGGCGTTTCCGCTCATCAAACACCTGCTGCAGGCAGGCGAACTGAAAGTGGTGCTGCCCCAATGGCGCTTGCGCAACGAGAGCGACCTCCTCATGCTCTACCGCCCGCAGGAATATCTGCCGCTGCGCCTGCGCGCCGTCATGGACCACCTGGACGCCGCCGTGCGCGCCGACCCGCTGCTGCACGTGCAAGGCACCGACCTGCTGCCGTTCGCGGCCTGAGTGGCAGGCGGCTGGGCTGCGTCAGAACTCGATGGTTCTGACGCCGCTGCTGGTGCCCAGCAGGCACACACTGGCCTTCTGGTGGGCAAACACACCCACGGTGATGACGCCGGGCCAGTTGTTGACCTGGCTCTCAAACGCCAGCGGGTCGGTGATGTGCAAGCCCGTCACGTCCAGAATGTGCTGGCCGTTGTCCGTCACCAGCGGGGCGCCGTCTTTCACGCGCAAGCGGGCCGTGCCACCCAGCGCCGCAAACTGGCGCTCAATCTGTGCCGCCGCCATGGGAATCACTTCCACGGGCAGCGGGAACTTGCCCAGCACAGGCACCCATTTGCTTTCGTCGGCAATGCACACGAACCGTTCCGACAGGGCGGCCACGATCTTTTCGCGCGTCAACGCCGCGCCACCGCCCTTGACCATGTGCCCCTGCGGGTCGATCTCGTCGGCACCATCCACGTACACCGCCAGACGCTCCACCTCGTTGGCATCAAACACCGGAATGCCCAAAGCGCGCAGCCGTTCGGTGGATGCCACCGAGCTGGACACCGCGCCTTTGATCTGGTCCTTCATGCTGGCCAGCGCGTCGATGAACTTGTTGACGGTGGAGCCCGTGCCCACCCCCACCACCTCGCCCGGCACCACGTATTTCAAAGCGGCCTGGCCCACCAGGGTCTTGAGTTCGTCTTGGGTGAGGGAAGCAGTGGTCATGGCAAGCAATCTGGGACAATTCCGGGCTATGTGGCCTGCATTGGCCACCTTTGAACGCGATTATCCAATGTCTCTGCTGCCTTATTCCCTTGCCCGCGCCTTCCTGTTCAACATGGACCCGGAGGAAGCGCATGAACACACCATCAACAGCCTGGCGCGCCTCCAGAACACGCCGCTCATGTGCCTGGCTTCGCAGCCGCGCGTGAGCGACCCCGTCACCCTGGCCGGGCTGACCTTCCCCAACCGCGTGGGCCTGGCCGCCGGGCTGGACAAAAACGCCCGCTGCATCGACGCCTGGGGCGCCTTGGGCTTTGGCTTTGTGGAAGTGGGCACCGTCACGCCCAAGGGCCAGCCAGGCAACCCCAAGCCGCGCATGTTCCGCATTCCCGAACGCAACGCACTCATCAACCGACTGGGTTTCAACAACGAAGGGCTAGACGCCTTTCTGGCCAACGTGCAGCGCTCCAAACTGCGCCAGCAAGCGCAGGCGGGCGGCATGCTGCTGGGCCTGAACATCGGCAAAAACGCCGCCACCCCAATTGAAAACGCCACCAGCGACTACCTGCTGTGCCTGGAAGGCGTGTACCCGCACGCCGACTACATCACCGTCAACATTTCCAGCCCCAACACCCAAAACCTGCGCGCCCTGCAAAGCGACGAGGCGCTGGACCAGTTGCTCAGCGCCCTGTCGAAAAAACGCGCCGAACTGGCACAGAAGCACGGCGCCAGCAAGCCCATGTTCCTGAAAATTGCACCCGACCTGGACGAACAGCAGGTCAACGCCATTGCCGACGCCCTGCTGCACCACCGCATGGACGGCGTGGTGGCCACCAACACCACCCTCAGCCGCACAGCCGTGCAGGGCCTGCCGCACGCCGAAGAAACGGGCGGCCTGTCGGGCGCGCCAGTGCTGGAGGCCAGCAACCAGGTCATCCGCCAGTTGCGCGCGCGCCTGGGCAAGGGCTTCCCCATCATCGGCGTGGGCGGCATCCTCAGCGGGGCCGATGCAGTGAGCAAGCTCGAAGCTGGGGCCGACGTGGTGCAGATCTACACCGGCCTCATCTACCAAGGGCCCGCGCTGGTGACGGAGGCGGCCCAGGCGCTGAAAGCGCGGCGGGCCTGACCTTAGGGTACTTCGCGTCAACCGTGATCGCGGCCAACGATTTACAACTCGTGCCGGAAGCATCGTTGTTCCACTTTGGCGTGCTATCGAGTTTGATGCACCGTACCTGAGTTGATGTCACGGCAGGGCGTTTGAAAAGCGATATCCGTTACTCGGTCAAATGACCTACAACCCCTTTCCCTGGCCCGGCTGCGCTGGCGAGGCGTTGAGCGACAAGCAGCGCGCAGCCATCGAAACCGCCGCGCAGGGCATGCTGGATGCGCGAGCCGCCTTCCCCGGCTCGTCCCTGGCCGACCTGTACGACCCGCTCACCATGCCGCCCGCACTGTTGAAAGCGCACCAGAAGCTGGACGCCGCTGTGGACAAAGCCTACGAGGCCAGCGGCGGCAAAAAAAGCTACAAGAGCGACGCCGAGCGCGTGGCCTTCCTGTTCGAGTTGTACCAGCGCATTACCAACCTGCTCCCCGCAGACAAGCCCAAAACCAAGAGGCGTACTACACTGAACGGTTTATGAACCTCGCCATGCCCTCTGCCGCCAGAGTGGCCCAATTACGCGCGGCCTTCCCTGGTGTGCTGGGCATTTACGCCTTTGGCAGCCGGGCGCAAGGCACCGTGTATGGCCGATGATGTTTTGCTGAACAATCCGGCAATGCAACGGTGGCTGCAGCGGTTCAGCGCTCGGGTGTTTGTGGGTTTGGCTGCCCGACTGGCTTGCTCGGGAAAATGACAAGCGTGTGAAAGAATGCCAGAATTGCCCATTGAATCTGGCACTTTGAAACAGCCCCGCATGACCGACAAAACCCCCACCACCGCCGCTGACAACGCTTCCGCCAACGTCCCTGCCCGCGTCCGAAAAACAGCAGCCCGCCGCACCGGGCCATCCAGCACCTCACGCCATACCCAGCAGGGTGACGTGGCTCCGGTGCTCACAAAAACCGCCGTGTCGCGCCACGTGCCTCAGGAAGCCGCGCAAGCTGCTCAAGGCAAACAGTTGTCCACCGTGCTGGGCCTGCTGAACAACACCCGTTTGCCCAGCAGCGAACGGGCTGCCGCGCTGCGCGCCACACTGGAAGGCGCATCGTCCGACGACCTGGCCGTGTTGCGTGAGGCGCTGCTGTCGAGCAAGCCCAGCACGATACAGGCAAACCCGGACGAAGAACTCGCTCCCGACTGGCGCGACGGCGGCTACCCCTACCAGCACCTGATGCGCCGCTCCAGCTACGAGGAGCAGAAGTACAAGCTGCAAGTGGAATTGCTGAAGCTGCAAGCCTGGGTGAAGGAAACCGGCCAGCGTGTGGTGATCCTGTTCGAGGGCCGCGACGCTGCTGGCAAAGGCGGCACCATCAAGCGCTTCATGGAGCACCTCAACCCACGCGGCGCCCGCGTGGTGGCCTTGGAAAAACCCAGCGAAGTGGAACGCGGGCAGTGGTACTTCCAGCGCTACATACAGCACCTGCCCACGGCAGGCGAAATTGTGCTGTTCGATCGCAGTTGGTACAACCGCGCCGGGGTGGAGCGTGTCATGGGCTTTTGCAGCGACAGCGAATACCAGGAATTCATGCGGCAAGCGCCTGACTTCGAGCGCCACCTGGCGCGCAGCGGGGTCCACCTGATCAAATTCTGGTTCTCAGTCAGCCAGAAAGAACAGCGCCGCCGTTTCAAGGAACGCAAGGTGCATCCGCTGAAACAGTGGAAGCTCAGCCCCATCGACATGGCTTCGCTCGACAAATGGGACGACTACACCCGCGCCAAAGAGGCCATGTTCTTTGAAACCGACACCGCCGATTCCCCTTGGACGGTGATCAAGAGCGACTGCAAGAAGCGCGCACGCCTCAACGCCATGCGCTACGTGCTGCACAAGTTGCCTTACACCAACAAAGATGTGGAACAGGTGGGCAAGCTCGACCCTTTGATCGTGGGCCGCGCCCATGTGGTGTACGAGCGCGGCGAAAAACCCAACGCCTTGCTCTGAGCCGGCGGCAGCGGGCTTACCGCTGGCGTTGCCAGAGCAGCGCCAGCGCCAGGCCGACCACCCCCACGAAGTACAGGAACGACCAGTTGGCAATGCTCAGCCCCAAGAAGGTCCAGTCCACGGCAGAGCAGTCTCCGCTGCCGCGAAAGAGCATGGGAATGGCCCGTTTGAGCGGAAAGTTCTCGATCACGCCATAAAAGTCGCGACCACAGGTGTAGACCTCAGGCGGAAACCACTGCAGCCAGCTTTGGCGAGCGGCCACAAAAGCCCCGAACACCGCCGCACCCAGCAGCGTCAACACCAGGCCTGTACGCGTTTTGCCCCCCCTTACCAAAGCAGCCACGGTGGCCAGTACTGCCACAAGAATCAAGGCGTAACGCTGCACGATGCACATGGGGCACGGTTCCAACCCCACGCGGTGCTGCAGGTACAAACCAAACCCCAGCATGGCAAAGCTGGCCCCGGCAACCAGCAGCAACAGGCGACGCGGGTGGTGGAAAAACCAGTTCAGCATGGTCCGGTCAGGACTCCGCAAATGCACGCTCGATGACGAAGTCGCCCGGCGTGCTGGTGTTGCCTTCCTTGAAACCGAGTTCCTCGCACATGTGCTTGAGGTCGCGCAGCATGGCTGGGCTGCCGCAAATCATCACGCGGTCGGTTTCCGGGTTCAGTTGCGGCAAACCCAGTTCACGTGCCATCTGGCCGCTGCGCACCAAGTCCGGGATACGGCCCTGGCGCTCAAACGGTTCGCGCGTCACGGTAGGGTAGTACAGCAGATTGCCTTTGACCACCTCGCCCAGCACTTCGTCGTTCGGCAGTTCCTTGCTGATGTAGTCGCGGTAGGCCAGTTCATTGACTTGGCGCACGCCATGCACCACCACCACTTTCTCGAATTTCTCGTAGGTGGCCGGGTCGCGGATCAGGCTCATCCACGGTGCCAAACCCGTGCCGGTGCCGAACAGGTACAGGTTCTTGGCAGGCAGCAGGTAGTCGATCAGCAGCGTGCCCGTGGGCTTCTTGCCAACGATGATCTTGTCCCCCACCTGGATGTGCTGCAGCTTGCTGGTCAGCGGGCCGTCAGGCACCTTGATGCTGAGGAATTCCAGGTGCTCTTCGTAATTGGCGCTGGCAATGCTGTAGGCGCGCAACAACGGTTTGCCATTTTCCTGCTTCAGGCCGATCATGGTGAAATGGCCATTGGAAAACCGCAGCCCTGGATCGCGGGTGGTCGTGAAACTGAACAAGCGGTCCGTCCAGTGGTGAACGGACAGAACGGTTTCTTCGTGGAAAGCACTCATGGTGAACAAGGGCAAGCAGGGGGCCAGCGCCCTTCGGCATGGTAGCCAACCACGCGCCCTGGGTAAGTCGTAAAGAGGAAACAGCTGCAGCTCAGCCGAGAGACTGCTAGTTTAGCGCCTGGCTAAAGCCCGGCCCTGCGCAACCCCACAACCGCCGAGCAGTCGCAAAGCTTGCTAAAGTTCTCACTTTAGCGCAAGTGTGAATTTTGCCCAATGTTTCTGAGAACCAGAACGAATAAGAATTCATTTGCTCATAACTTTAATCTCTGAAAAGAAAGACACACCATGGCACGCACCGTCCAATGCATCAAGCTCGGCCAGGAAGCCGAAGGCCTGGACTTCCCGCCCTACCCCGGTGAACTGGGCAAGCGCATTTACGCCAGCGTGAGCAAGCAAGCCTGGGCCGAGTGGATGAAGCAGCAAACCATGTTGGTGAACGAGAACCGCCTGAACCTGGCCGACGCCCGCGCCCGCCAGTACCTGGCGCGCCAAATGGAAAAGCACTTCTTCGGCGAAGGTGCCGACCAGGTGGCCGGTTACGTGCCCCCGGCCCCCAACTGAACCCGCATGAGCGCTGAGCCGGGAACAACGGCGGCCTCGCCGGTGGATTGGGCTGCCGACGGCACCCCGCGCAGCACGCTGTTCAATGACAGGTACCACAGCGCGGCCCCCAACGGCGAAAGCAGCCTGGCCCAGACCCGACAAGGTTTTCTGGCTGGTTGCGGGTTGTGGCCCGATGGCATACAGCCCACGGCCTGGGCGGACCAACCCCGCTGGCACATTCTGGAAACGGGTTTTGGCCTGGGGTTGAACTTCCTGGCCACCTGGCACGCCTGGCAGCAAGACCCGCACCGCCCGGCCCGGCTGTTTTTCACCTCTGTCGAGGCCTGGCCCGTCAGCGCCGAAGACATACGGCGCAGCGCCATACCTTTCCCTGAACTGCATGACCTTGCCGAAGCCCTGGCACAGCAGTGGCAAGGCCTGCTGCCCGGCACGCACCGGCTGGTGTTTGAACACGAGCAAGTGCAGTTGACCTTGTGCATTGGCCATGTGCATGACATGCTGCCCATGATGGACACCCCTGCCGACAGCGTGTTCCTGGACGGTTTCGACCCCAGCGTGAACCCCGAGATGTGGGACACCAAGGTGCTTAAAGCCATCGGCCGCCTGGTGCGCCCCAGCAGCCGCCTGGCCACATGGACCGTGGCACGCACCGTGCGCGATGGGCTGACGAGCGCAGGTTTTGAGGTCAAAAAAGTGGCGGGCGTGCCACCCAAGCGCCACCGGCTGCAAGCCACCTATGCCCCGCGCTGGACACCCCGCCACACCTTGCGCCTGCCCCACACCAGCACACCGTCGCATGCCGTGGTGGTGGGGGCCGGGTTGGCCGGAACCGCCGTGGCCTGGAGCCTGGCGCAACGCGGCTGGACGGTGGAGGTGCTGGACCAGGCCGACCACCCGGCTGCGGGCGCATCTGCCCTGCCCGCAGGCATCGTGGCCCCGCACACCTCGCCCGACGACGCACCCCTGTCACGCATCAGCCGCGCCGGTGCCCGCCTGACACTGCAACGCGCCGCACAACTGCTGCAAGCAGGCACAGACTGGGCCGCCAGCGGCGTGCTGGAACATCGCGTAGAAGGCAAGCACGCCCTGCCCGCCACAGCCATCTGGGAACACTTTGGCACGGCCTGGAGCCGCACCGCCCTGCCCACGCAAATGCAAGCGGCCCATTTGAACGCCGATGCCCCTGGCCTGTGGCATGGCCTGGCAGGCTGGATACGCCCAGCGCAACTGGTGCGCGCCCAGTTGCAGCACCCGCGCATCCACTGGCGCGGCAACTGCAGCGTGCAGCGACTGGAGCGCCAAGGCACCACCTGGCATGTGCTGGATGCAGCAGGCCACACCTTGGCCCAGGCCGAACACGTGGTGCTGGCCACCGCCTTTGCCACCCGCACTTTATTGGATGAAGCCAAGCTGCCCACCGTGCCCCTGAACGCCCTGCGCGGACAGGTGAGCTGGGGCCGGGTGAGCGACCTGCCCGCAGCAGCCCAGGCCTTGCTCCCCGCTGTTCCGGTGAACGGCCACGGCAACTTTTTGCAGGGCATGCCAGGCCCCGAAGGCTCACCTTGGGCAGCGGCCCCGGTGTGGGTGCTGGGCTCCACCTTCGAGCGCGGGGTGACACAAGCGGTGCTGAAACCCGAAGACCGTGCCGCCAACCAAACCAAGCTGGCACGCCTGCTGCCCGCACTGGCGTCGGCCATGACCGATGCACTGGCCCAGGCCGACATGTGGGCCGCCGTGCGCTGCACACTGGCCGACCGCCTGCCCGCCGTGGGCCCCGTGGATGGGGCTGCGGCCCCCGGCCTGTACGTGTGCGCCGGTCTGGGCGCACGCGGGTTGACCCTGTCAGTGTTGTGTGGCGAGGTGCTGGCTTCCTGGCTGCATGGTGAACCCTGGGCCGCCGAACGCAAACTGGCCCAGGCCCTGCTGGCCGAGCGTTTCCGCTCCCCGGCAGGGAAAGCACGTCAATCGCCGTAACGCACCATCACGTACTGCCCCGGCGCAGCACCCAGAGCCGGGTCTTGCGGCGGCACACGCGCTGGCACGGTACGCCCGCTGCTGTGCTGTTGCAGCCAGCCGTGCCAGGCGGTCCACCAGCTGCCATCGCGATGTTCTGCCGCCTGCTGCCACTCGTCGGGCGAACGCCAGGACTGGCCTACAGGGGTGGTGAGCAACTGGTAATGGCGCCCGGCATGGCCGGGCTCCGACACAATGCCCGCGTTGTGACCGCCGCTGGTGAGGGCAAACGTCACCTCGCCCGACACCAGGCGATGGATTTTGTAGCAGGAGCGCCAGGGGGCCACGTGGTCTTTCACGGTGCCCACCGCAAACACCGGCACGCGGATGTCGCGCAGCGAAATGGGCTGGCCCTGGAACAGGTAGCGCCCCTCGGCCAAGTCGTTGCGCAAGAAGCAAGTGCGCAGGTACTGGCTGTGCATCACGGCAGGCAAGCGGGTCACGTCCTGGTTCCACAGCATCAGGTCGTTGGGCACCTCCTCCTCGCCCATCAGCCAACGGCGGTTCATGCTCGACCACACCAGTTCGCGCGAGTGCAGAAACTGGAAAGAACCCGCCATCTGGCGTCCGGTGAGGAAGCCGCGCGCGGCCATCATGTCCTCCAGCAGGCGCACCTGCTCCTCGTCGATCAGCACCCCCATTTCCCCTGGCTCGGTGAAATCGGTTTCGGCCGCCAGCAGGCTCAGGCTGGCCAGTGGACCGGGCTGAGCGTGGCGGTGGTCGGGTGCGCAGGCCACGGCGTCACCCCCACCCAGGGCCGCCGCGGCAACGGCCGCAAAGGTGCCGCCGAGACAGTAGCCCATGAGGTGCACCTGTTGCCCGGTGGTGCAGTGCACATGATCCAGCGGCGCCAGCACGCCATCGCGCACGTAATCGTCCATGCCCAGCAAGGCGTCGTTTTCGTCGGGGTTGCGCCACGACAGGATGTACACCGTGTGCCCCTGTTCCACCAGCCAGCGCACCAGCGAGTTGTGCGGCGACAGGTCGAGGATGTAGTACTTCATGATGCACGACGGGATGATGAGCACCGGCTCGGCGTGTACCTGGGGCGTGGTGGGGGTGTACTGGATGAGTTCGATCAACTCATTGCGCATGACGACCTGCCCCGGCGTCATGGCCAGACCTTTACCGGGAGCCAGATCTTCTTCGGGCGCGTGCAATGGCTCCAGACCCTGGCTCTCCCGCAGGGCGTCGAGCATGTGTCCCATGCCTTTGACCAGGGACTGCCCTCCACTGGCCCAGGCCGTTTGCAAGGCTTGCGGGTTGCTCCACAGCCAGTTGCCGGGGGAGCACATGTCCAGCCACTGACGCCCGTAAAAGCGCATTTGGTCGCGGCTGTGTGCCTGCATGCCGCGCAGGCTGCTGGCCTGCTGCCACCAGGTTTCGGCGGCCTTGTTGGCGGTGGCCAGGTTACGCCAGGGCCACTGCTGCCAGGCTGGAGCGTCGAAGCGGGCGTCCTGCTGCAAGCCTTCGTTCATGGCCCCCGTGGGTTGCACCGCATCGGCCCACCACTGCACGCCTTGTTCGGCAGCGGTGCGCGCCAGCCGCACCTGTGAACCCGGTGAGCTCAGCAGGTGCAGGCACCAGTCGGTGTAGGCCAGCGAGAGCGAAATGGGTGACAGTCCGCTCCACAACCGGGCCATGAGGGCATTGGCCTGGCGGTCCAGTGCCTGGGCCGTGTCATCGGCTCGCTGGTGCGCTTCGGAAGCCGCTTGCAAAGCAGCGGGTGACTGAACGGGATGAGATCGGTGGGCCATGGCGCATATTACTGCCGCCACGGCCCGCCGTCAGTGCCTTCAAAACCGTTCAGGGCACCAGGTCAATGGCGACCGAATGCAGCTTCCCGCCAGAAAACGGGAATGGCACAGCGTAATGGTCGCTGACCGGGGAACCGTAGTCGGCGCCCACGTCCATGCCATCGGTGATCGAGAACAGACCAGACAAGGTTTTGTCCAGCCGACCTTCACCCACTTTCGCGCCATCGGCCCAAAGGCTGACCGTGCCGCCAGCGCCAAAGTCTTTCCCTGTCTTGCCGTCGTAGGCAAAACGGACCTCCAGCACGCTGCCCTGGGCTGGCAAAGGCCGACTGGAGACCACACGGTACCAGCTGTATTCGCTGTAGTTGTAGTCGAACACGAGCTTGCCATCCTGCACATAGAACGCCCAGCCGCCGGTCATGCCGCCCTGAGTGATGAGCATGCCGGAGGTCTGCCGTGTGAAGCTGCCTTTGGCCGCGATTTTCCAGGAACGGTTCTTGATGTTGGGGGCGATGGTTTCAGGCAAACCGATCATGCCTGGGTAGAAATCGAAGTGCTGTCGGCCCTTGGCGGGGTTGGGCCGTGCGCTGCTGACCAGCCGCTCACCAGCACGCCAGTCAAGCGGTAACACGTCGTGCGCTCCAGCCTTCGCCCACCACAAATCTTGCAGGCGACGCAATTCCGCCGGATGCTCATTCGCCACGTTGGTGGATTGCGAGAAATCGTGCGTCAGGTCATACAGCTCCCAGGTCACTTTGTCCGGGTCAAGACTGGAACGGTTGGGGTTACTGGGGGAGAGCGAAAGCGGTGCGGAAGCAAACCAGCCTTTGTGGTAAATGCCCCGGTTGGCAAACACCTCGAAGTGCTGCGTCAGGCGCCGCTCCGGGGCCTGGGCGTTGGTGAACGTGGGCAGCATGCTCACACCGTCCACAGGCTTTTGCGCCACACCGTTGACGCTGCTGGGCGACTCGATGCCTGCGGCTTCCAGCAAAGTAGGTGCAATGTCGATAACGTGGTGAAACTGTGAGCGAATCTGCCCGTCGGGTTTGATGCGTTTGGGCCAGGAAACAATCAATGGATTGCGCACCGCCCCCAGATGCGACACGATCTGCTTGTAGTAGGGGAACGGGGTGCTCATGGCCCAGGCCCAGCCCATGGGGTAGTTGTTGTTGTACTTGGGGCCGCCCAGGGCCTGCACTACTTCCGGCGTGAACGCGCCTTCGGCATGCAAACCGTTGGCGGGGGCGATTTCGTTGATTTCACCGACCGGACCACCCTCGGCGCTGGCCCCGTTGTCCCCGACGATGTACACCACCAGGGTGTTGTCCGCATCGGGCATGGCACGCACCGCGTCGAGCAGGCGGCCCACTTCGTGATCGGTATATGCGCCGAATGCCGCGAACACTTCCATCTGATGCGCAAACAGGCGTTGCTGTTCAGGCGAGAGCGAGTCCCACGCGGGGATATTCGCTGGGCGCGGGCTCAGCTTGGCATCGGCAGGGACCACGCCCAGCGCCTTTTGCCGCGCAAACGCTTCTTCGCGGTAGCGGTCCCAGCCTTGATCGAACTTCCCTTTGAACTGCTCAACCCACGACTGCGGCGCGTGGTGCGGGGCGTGTGTGGCGCCGGTCGCCATGTACAGCAGGAAGGGCTTCTCCGCATCGGTGGATTTGACCGCTCGCATCCAATCGATGGCGTGGTTGACCAGATCCGGCGTCAGGTGGTAGTTCGGGTCTGTGGATGGCGGTACCGGGCGCGTGTTTTCGTACAGCACGGGCTGCCACTGGCTGGTGCCCCAGCCGTTGAAGCCGTAGAAATAGTCGAACCCGAGGTTGCCTGTGGGCCAGTGGTTGAACGGCCCCGCAGGCCCGCCTTCCCAGCTGGGGGTGTTGTGGTTCTTGCCGAACATGGCGGTGGCGTAGCCATGCTGGCGCAGCACTTCGGCCACGGATGCGGTGCTGCGCGGAATGGCTCCCACATAACCGTCGTACCCAGTGGCCAGCTCACCCACCAGACCGAACCCGGCTGTGTGGGGGTTGCGTCCGGTCAGCAATGCAGCGCGGGTAGGCGAACAAATGCCAGCCGTGTGAAAGCGGTTGTAGCGCACACCTTGCCGGGCCAGCTGCTCCATGGCGGGTCCTGGTACACCACCACCAAAGGCACTGAACTGCCCGAAACCCACATCGTCGAGCAGAATGACCACCATGTTGGGGGCCCCCTTGGGCGCCCGTACAGGGGCTGGGTATGGCGCGGGGTCAGACTCCTTGTAGGTCCGGCCCACATCCCCCTCGAAACGCGGGTCTGGCAAGGGCAGCACCGTCTGCGCAACGGCTGTGCCGGCCACGGCCAGCAGAACCAGCGCCGCTTTCCAGCGGACGATTTGTGTATTCATACTGTCCACGCCTGAACTGGGTTGTGTGTGTGCTTCAAGAAGTGGATTTCACCAACCGGAACCCCACGTGGTTGGTGCTGGTGCCGGGGTCGCCTCGGCCTCGGCTGCCGGGCATGTAACGGGTGCAGTACTGAGCCGTGCACAGGAACGACCCGCCCTTTTGCACCCGCTTGGGCACACCGGGCTCATCCGGGTCGTACCCGGCTGCGGGCCCCGTGGGGTTGTTCACTGCACCGCCCTGTGAGGCCAAGGTTTCGTAATAGTCGGGCCGGTACCAGTCGGCCACCCATTCCCAGGCATTGCCCGCCATGCCGTACATGCCGTAGCCGTTGGCCGGAAACGCTTTGACGGGCGAAGTGGCGCGGTAACCGTCAGCCGCGGTGTTTTGGTTGGGAAAGTGCCCCTGGTAGGTGTTGGCCTGGTGTTTGCCTTTCGGCATGAATTCGTCGCCCCACACATAGGGTTTGCGGTCCAGCCCGGCACGGGCGGCCCGCTCCCATTCCGCTTCGGTGGGCAAGCGTTTCCCTGCCCAGCGGGCGTAGGCCAGGGCATCGTCGAAAGCGATGTGCACCACAGGATGGTCCATGCGGCTTTTGATATG
Source organism: uncultured Macromonas sp. (assembly GCA_964420415.1). Classification (GTDB taxonomy): domain Bacteria; phylum Pseudomonadota; class Gammaproteobacteria; order Burkholderiales; family Burkholderiaceae_C; genus CAYQTH01. The sequence continues at coordinate 23,643 of CAYQTH010000006.1, forward strand.
GCTTTTCGGCCCTTCCGGGTGGCGCCAGTTGGCCCCTGGCACGAACCGCCACCACTGGTTGTGGTCGTTCAGGCTCACGGGCTGTGAGGGTGCGTTGAACACCATGGAACCGGCCACCAGCAGTTCCGGTGGCGCGCCAGGGTGGTCTTTCGGGTCCAGCGCGCGCTCGGCCAGGGTGGCATACCCGGTGGCTTTGACGAAAACGGCGAACTCAGCGTTGGTCACCTCGGTGGCGTCCATCCAGAAGCCGTTGACCGCCACCTGGTGCTGCGGCAGCGCGTCTTTCATGGCAGGGTCGTTGGCCCCCATCCAGAAGGTGCCACCAGGCACCCAGACCATGCCCTTCGGGGCTGGCGTGCTCATCGCGGCAGCACGCGATGGCGTCGCGCAAACCGGTGCATCGTCCGCATGCACGGCCGTGCCCAGGCTTCCCAAGCCTGCCAGAACACCCGCCAGCCCCGCCCAAAGCCAGCCCCGCCGTGTCCAAGTTGAGTTCATTGAGTTTCCCTGCATATCAGCGCAGTTCCACCGTGACCGATTTGAGCCCCCCCTGAAAGCGGAACGGGGTCTGGTAGTCCTCGACCACAGGGGTACCATGGTCTTCACCCACGTCCAGGGTTTCGTCGAGCGAAATGCGGGCAGGAATGGTGACAGGGATATGCCCCTCGGCCACCGCCTTGCCATTGACAAACAACTTGCCCACGCCGCCCGATCCAGGCCGCGGCTGATCGGGGGTGAACTCGTAACGCACCTGCACCGGCCCGGCTGGCAACGGTTCCTTGGCCTGGAGCACGGTGCGCTGCAGGCCAAAGTAGTTGTAGGCATAGGTCAATCGGCCATTGCGCACATACAGCGCATAGCCGTTGTGGCGGCCGCCCTGGGTCAGCAGCATGCCTTGCGCACCATGGCGCGGCACCACCACATCGGCACTGATGGTGTGGGCCCGGTTCAACACCCGCGGCGCCACCGCCTCCCGCACCCGGACGGTGCCAGGGTAGAACGTGAAGCTGGTGCGCCCGCGCGTCAGGCTGGGCAGCCTAGGGGCCACACCAAGCTGCTCCACCACTGGCAACCCCTGGTTGTTTTCAGCCTCCTGCCAGAACAGGGCCTTGAGCTCCTCCAGTTTGGCCGGGTTCTGCGCCGCCAAGTTGTGTGCCTGGCTGAAGTCTGCGTTCAGGTTGTAGAGTTCCCATGGGGCGCTGTCCAGCCCGCCACGTGAAGCGGGAGCACCCTTGCCGATCTCCCACGGCAAGTGCCCGTAAAGCGAGGACGCCATCCAGCCGTCGTGATAAATGGACCTGTGCGCCCACAGGTTGAAGTACTGGGTCTTGCGCGGTGACGGCGTCTGGGCGTGGTCGAAGCTGTAGAGCATGGACACGCCGTCCATGGGCAGTTGCTGGGCACCGTTGACGACCTCTGGCACCGGCACGCCGACAGCCTCCAAAATGGTGGGCATCACGTCCACCACATGGTGGTACTGGCTGCGCAGACCGCCCGTATCCTTGATGCGCTTGGGCCAGGACACCACCACGGGATTGCGCATGGCGCCCAGGTGGGACACCACCTGCTTGAAATACTTGAAGGGCGTGGAACCGGCCCAGGCCCAGCCCGAGGGGTAATGGCTGTAGGTGAGCGGGCCGCCCAGTTCGTCCAGGTGCGCCATCACATCTTTCACCTTCGGGGTCAGGCCGTTGATGGGGATCAGCTCGTTCGTGGTGCCGGTGGGCGAACCTTCTGCGCTGGCGCCGTTGTCGCCCACGATGTACACCACCAGGGTGTTGTCGCGCACACCCAACTGATCCAGCGTGGCCAGCAGGCGGCCCACTTCATGGTCGGTGTGGGCCAGGAAACCCGCGTAAACCTCCTGCAGCCGCGCGGCCACCTTTTGTTCATCGGCCGACAAGGAATCCCAGTCGGGCAGGCCTTCGGGGCGCGGCGTGAGTTCGGCATCTGGCGGGATCACGCCCAGAGCCTTCTGCCGCGCGAATGTGCGTTCACGCTCCTGGTCCCAGCCGTGGTTGAACTGGCCTTTGAATTGGTCAATCCACGCCTTGGGCGCCTGCAGGGGCGCATGCGTGGCACCCGGCGCCAGGTAGGTAAAGAAAGGTTTGTTGGGCGCTACCGAGTGCTGCGTGCGTATCCAGCGGATCGCATGGTCAACCATGTCAGTCGTCAGGTGGTAGCCGGGCTGCTGGGGGGCATCCACGGGCACCGTGTTCTCGTACAGGGCCGGGTGGAACTGGTCGCTGTCGCCGCCGATGAAACCGTAGAAATACTCAAAGCCTTTGCCGGTAGGCCAGCGGTCAAAGGGACCGGTGGGGCCGGATTCCCAGTCGGGGGTGTTGTGCCACTTCCCGTACATGGACGTGTTGTAGCCATGAGCACGCAGGATCTCGGCCAGAGAGGCCGCATTGGGGCCCCACATGGAGTTGTAGCCAGGGAAACCGCTGGCCCCTTCGCTGACCATGCCCGTGGACACCCGCTGCGGGTTGCGTCCCGTCAGCAGTGAAGCGCGCGTGGGCGAACAGATGCCCGTGGTGTGGAACCTGTTGTAGCGCAGGCCCTGGCGGGCCAACTGCTCCAGGGCCGGTGTGGGCACCGGACCACCAAAAGTCGAGGTATGACCAAACCCGACATCGTCCAGCAACACCACCACCACGTTCGGCGCTCCGGCGGGCGGTTCGATAAAACCAGGGAAATCCTGCACCGATTCGGCCAGGGTACGGCCAATTTTCCCTTTGAAGGCTGGCGGCGCCAGTGGCAGCACGCGCCCCGCAGAGGGTATTGCCGCCTCGCTGGCAACGGCGGGCTGAGCGCCCCCGGCCAAGGGCCAGGCGGCCAGCCACAAGGCCGATGCAATGACCAACACTTTCATCTTCTGTCTCCTCTGGTGCATGCCCATTGGCGGGCTAGGCGGGCATTTTTGCCTTTCCATAGCCATCCGTCCAATGCAAAAATATCAAGATCTGAATGATTCAAACTCATACCATGGACTTGAGAAGCCTTCAACATGCCATAGCCTTGGCCGACACCGGGCACTTCTCCCGTGCGGCCGAACAGGTCCACCTGACCCAATCGGCCATGAGCCGCAGCATCCAGGCACTGGAACGGGAAGCTGGCATGCCCCTGTTTGACCGAACGGCCCAAGGCGTGGTCCCCACCGCAACGGGGCGGCAATTCCTGCAACGGGCCAGGCGCCTGGTCCACGATGCCCGCAACCTGCGGCACGAGATGGACTGGCTGCGGCTGGGCGAATACGGGGAAGTGAAGTTTGGCGTTGGCCCCGGCCCGGCTGTGCTGTTGCCTGAACTGTTGACGGACCTGACCCAGCAACACCCCAAATTGCGGGTGGGCGTGGAAATCAACAACTGGGAGGTGCTGGCGGCCTCCCTGCGGCGCGAGACCATCGAATTTTTCATTGCCAACCGGCATTACCTGGAAGACCAGAGCGGGTTGGCCTTCACCCCGCTGGGCTCGGTGTGCAAAGGCGGGGGGTTCTTTTGCCGGGTTGGTCATCCACTGACGCGCCATTCTCACCCCGCTTTGGCTGACTTGGTCACTTACCCGCTGGTCAGCACACGCATGCCGGAATCGGTCCACCAGGTGCTGCAAAGCGCCTTGGGCGAGGGAGCACATGGCCCCAGCCCGATGTCCGTAACTTGCGACAACATCTTCCTGCTCAAACTGCTCATGCAGCGCAGCGATGCCATCCTTTACACCGCGCAGGCCCTGGTACATGACGAATTGCTGGCTGAAGACGCCGTACAACTGCCCATACCCAACCCGTACCTTGACAGCACCACCACCTGGGAGATATCAATGGTGACCCTGGCGGGCCGCAGCCTCTCGCCCGCAGCGCTGGCCATTGTCGACGCCATCAAGGTGCTCTACTCGCAAGACGCGGCGGCCTGATCTTCTGCACCAGCCGGCGCCTGGCACCTGGCTCAAACTTATATTCCATTAAAGAATTTAGAAACAATAAAAAAATAGTTTGTTCTTATTAACAAAGCACATAAAGTGCGGATCCTATGCATGATCTTGCCTTTGTATTCGCCGGTTTCTTCGTGGGTCTCATCGTTGGGATGACCGGCGTGGGAGGAGGCTCACTCATGACTCCGATCCTGATTTTTTTCTTCGGTGTCAAGCCTTACCTGGCCGTGGGCACCGACCTGCTGTTTGCGGCCGTCACCAAGGCGGGCGGCACACTGAGCATGATCCGCCAGCGCATAGTGCCGTGGCGCGTGGTGGGCCAGCTCAGCCTGGGCAGCATCCCGGCCGCCCTGGGCACCCTGTACATCCTGCACACCGTGGGCCCGGCCGACCCGGCGGTGCAAAAGCTCATGACCAGCACCCTGGGCGTGGCCCTGCTGCTCACCGCCGCCGCCATGTTCTACAAAGCCATGCGCAGCCGCCAGCCGGGCCTGGGCCTGTCTGACGCCGCCAAAGGCAAGCACGCCAGTGCCGCCCAAGCCGAACACGCCCGCCACTGGAGCCTGCCGGTGCTGTTCGGTGTGCTGATCGGCACCATGGTCACGCTCACCTCCGTGGGCGCAGGCGCCATCGGCGTCACCGTGCTGCTGATTCTGTACCCGCTGCTGCCTTTGCCGCGCATCGTGGCGGCCGACATTGCCTACGCCGTGCCGCTGACGCTGGTGGCGGGCCTCGGCCACGCCTCGCTCGGCTCGGTGGACTGGCCGCTGCTGCTCAAGCTGCTGGCCGGTTCACTGCCCGGCATCTGGATTGGCTCGCGCCTCATCCACAAGGCCCCGGAACGCCTGGTGCGTTCCATGCTGTCGGTGCTGCTGGCTTATGCGGGCACCAAGCTGCTGGCCATCTGACCCGCAATCTGTTTCACGTTTTTCTCCGATTTGATCTCGACCTGACACACCATGTACCAGTACACCGATTTCGACCGCGCTTTCGTCCGCCAGCGGGCCGCCCAGTTCCGCGACCAGCTGGATCGCTACCACGCCGGCACCCTGCTGGGCGACGAATTCAAGCCGCTGCGCCTGCAAAACGGCTGGTACATCCAGCGCCATGCCCCCATGCTGCGCGTGGCCGTGCCCTACGGTGAACTGTCCACCGCCCAGGTGCGCGTACTGGCCCGCGTGGCCCGCGAATACGACCAGCCCACCCACGAGGTGTTCCAGGGCGCCGTGGCCGCGCAAAACAAGCTGGGCGATATCCAGCTGCGCGACGGCAAAGCCATTGGCAGCCGCCTGCCCACCGGCTACGCCCACTTCACCACACGCCAGAACGTGCAGTTCAACTGGATTCCCCTGACCCAGGCCGCCGACGTGATGGACCTGCTGGCCACCGTGGGCCTGCACGGCATCCAGACCAGCGGCAACTGCATCCGCAACACCACCAGCGACGCCCTGGCCGGTGTGGCCGTGGACGAGGTGGCCGACCCGCGCCCCTTCGCCGAACTGCTGCGCCAGTGGAGCACGCTGCACCCGGAATTCACCTTCCTGCCGCGCAAGTTCAAGTGCGCCATCGTGGGTGCCCCGGAAGACCGCGCCGCCACCCACTGGCACGACGTCGGCCTGAAACTGGTGAAAAACGCCGCCGGTGAACTGGGCATGACGGTGCTGGCCGGTGGCGGCATGGGCCGCACCCCGGTGATCGCCCCGGTGATCCGCGAGTTCCTGCCCTGGAACCAGATGCTGAACTACCTGGAGGCCGTGATCCGCGTCTACAACCGCTGGGGCCGCCGCGACAACATCTACAAAGCCCGCATCAAGATCCTGGTGAAGGCCGAAGGCCAGCGCTACATCGACGAGGTCGAAGCCGAGTACCAGCGCATCCTGGAACAGGACGGTGCCCCGCACACCATCAGCCAGGCTGAGCTGGACCGCGTCACCGCGTGCTTCGTGCCGCCGATGCTGGACACCACCTCCCCCGCTGCCGCTCCGGTGAGCACTGCGGAACAGGCCGAGTACGACCGCTGGGTCCAGCGCAACGTGCAACCGCACCAAAACCCCGCCCTGCGCGCCGTTTTCCTGTCCTTCAAGCGCCTGGGCCAGTACCCTGGCGACGCCACCGCCGACCAGCTCGACGCCGTGGCCGTGCTGGCCGACCGCTACAGCGCCGGTGAAGTGCGCGTCACGCACAACCAGAACCTGGTGCTGCCCTGGGTGCGCGCCGACCAGTTGCCCGACGTCTGGCGCGAAGCCAAGCGCCTGGGCCTGGCGCTGGCCAACGTGCGCCTGCTGACCGACATGATCGCCTGCCCCGGCGGCGACTTCTGCGACCTGGCCAACGCGCGCTCGCTGCCCATCTCCGAAGCCATTCTGACCCGCTACCAGGACC
>CAYQTH010000007.1:0-312 GCA_964420415.1 uncultured Macromonas sp.
GGTCACCTTGACCGCGTTGGCCAGGATGTTCACGCCTTCAACCATGCGAGCGCGGGCTTCGCCGCCGAACACTACGTCTTTTGCTGCCATTTGTATGTACTCCGAAATTCAATGAATGGGTGGATGCGCGATCACTTCTCGACGACTGCGAACAGGTCGTCTTCCTTCATGACCAGCAGTTCGTCGCCGTCGACCTTCACGGTCTGGCCGCTGTACTTGCCGAACAGCACGCGGTCGCCCACTTTCACGTTCATGGAGGACACTTCGCCCTTGTCGTTCTTCTTGCCCGGGCCCACAGCCAGGACTTCGCCC
>CAYQTH010000007.1:322-27196 GCA_964420415.1 uncultured Macromonas sp.
TCGCTTTCGATGCGCTTGACAATCACGCGGTCGGCGAGAGGACGAAGTTTCATGAGATCTCCTGTATTGACAGATAGATGGGTTGGTTGGACTGATCGTGGAGCGGCGCCGCAGCCTGGTCAGCAGGCTTGTTAGCACTCAACTCCAGCGAGTGCTAATGATAAGGGCTGGAATGCCCGCTTTCAAGGGGCGGGGGTTACATACCCAGGGATTTCAGCAGGTCATCCGTGTCGGATGATCCGCCTGCGCTGGCGGCAGGGTTCGGGGGGGTGGCATTTGTGGGCGCTTGATTCTGAGCCATCACCTCGTCCGGGTCCACCTCGGCTTGCGGCTCAAAGTCGTGCAGCTTGACGAATTCGGTGCGGTCCACCGCCATTTCCAGGTAAAAGATGTGGTTTTGGCCCGTGTAAAAGGTCACGCGCCGGGCTTCCGGCTGGTCCAGGTTGGCGTCCACACTCAGCACCACCTGGGTGTTCAGGGCCAGCATCTTGGGCTGGTTTTGTGTGATGTGTGTTTGCAGTTCACGCCGCACTTTGCTGGTGAAGTCGCCCAGCACCTGGTTCATCAGTTCCCCCATCACGTTGCCCACCTCGTCAGAGGTGAACGAATGCGCCAGTTCTTCCTTGGCCATCCCCATGCTCAGCATGTAACGTTGGTAAATTTCCATGGCGGCAGCTGCGCTGAAGTTCAAAATCACCAGCCCGGAAAACCCACCGTCGAACAGCACAAAGCAACCAATGTCCGGTTTCAGGCAGGTTTTGCTGATGCGTTGCACCATGCCCGAATACTGGATGTGGCTTTGCGTGGCCACGTTCAGCACCTTGGTGACCGAATTGCAGAGGCTGACGAGCAGGTCTTCGGTGCTGAAAACGACGGTGTTGTCCAGGTGCGACGTGGTGGGGTTCATGTTCGGTGAAAAGTGGGTGGTCGAAAATCAGAAACGGTGGCGAATGCCCAGCGCCAGGCTGGTGCTGTCCACCCCAGCCGCACGGGTGAATCCGCCCAGGTAGGCATTGCCGCCAGGGGCGAGCTGGGCGTTGGCGCTGTTGTCCAGCCGCACCAGCACGGCATTCAGGTCAGTGCGCTTGGACAGTGCATAACTGTAAGCGGCACCGTAGGAGCGCACATCGGCGTCATGCGCAGTGCGGTCGTCCAGGGTGTTGTAAGCCACCGTGAGCGTGTGCGGCCCATGGCTGATGCGGTAGCCCAGGTTGAGCAGGTGGGAGTCTTGCTGGAGGGCAGACAAGTAAGCATTTTCCACAGCCGTGGCGTTGCCCAGACCGATGCTGCCACTCAGCAAGTCGGAAATGGCGGCCAGGTCAGAGGGGTGGTCGTCCCGGTTGGTGGCGTACAGCACATTGAAGGTGCCGGGTCCCATGTCCAGCTTGAAGCCCGTGCTCACATTGGTCAGCGAGCGCTGGCCCAGTTCGTTGTTGCGGGTGTTGTAGCCCAGGCCGAAGGCGTAGCCGTCGCCCTGGTAGCGGGCCATGGCGCCCCAGAAACGTTTGTTCCGTTGGCTGGTGCCTGTTTCACCGGCGCCCACCATGAAGGATGCGGCCCAGCCGCCCAGTTCTATGCGGTACTGCAGCGTGTTGCTCAGGCGAATGTCAATGGACGCGGGGAACGATGCCACTTGCCCGGCCGCCAGGGCCGACTGCGTTTGCATGCTGTCAAACGTGGCGTACACCTCGTAGGCCGGGGTGTACTGGCGCCCGGCCAGGAAAGCGCCAAAGGGTGTGACCAGGCCGGTGAAGATCTGGCGATCGAACTGGCGTGGCGACGCACCGTCCACGTTCACGCCCAGCCGGTTGGCCAGCTGGGTATTCACGGCCGCCACGGCCGGGTCAAGCAAGCCAGGCAAGCCCAGTGTCGTGGCGCTGGAAATGCGGTCCGGCAGCTGTGTGCCGGTGATGGGGCGGTTAGAAGAGAGTCCGGTGTCCAAATCCACGCGGCTTTCCAGTGTGAACAGAGCACGGTAACCGCCGCCCAGGTCTTCCGAACCTTTGAGCCCCCAGCGCGACCCTTCCATGATGCCGCCAGCAAGCTGCGTGACCGAACCGGCCGCCAGTCCGGACACGCGGGTCACGCCAGCGTCCAGCAGGCCATACAACTGCACGGTGGATTGCGCCTGCGCGGCGGCGGTGCCGCCCAGGCCAACGGCCAGGGCGAGAAAGGGGCGGTGGAAGAACGACATGGACACTTTCCTTGGTACTTGTAATAAAGGCGCGTCCGCACTCTGTGGGTGCGGTGGCTCCGATGGTAGTGCTTGTCGTCAAGGTGTAGGTGCGCTTCCCGTGGGCTATGGCAAAAACCCTACAAGGGTTTGCCCTGGGACGGCTGGCCTTGGCTGAGCACGAGGTCTAGCAGATCAAAATGTCGCATTTATGACACACCCGAGGGTAAAAGTGGGGTTGCAATTGGCCAAGTCGGGCAAAACTCTGGTGCAATGCATAGGCATCCTCTTGTTCAAGGGGATCTGCTTGGTACGGTTCGCTGTACCAATCCTTGTAATTTTTTTGGGGAAATTCAATGAAGAAGTCTCTGATCGCTCTGGCCGTGATGGCTGCCGCTGGCGCCGCTTCCGCTCAATCCTCCGTGCAGTTGTACGGTATTGCTGACATTTGGTTTGGCTCGGTGAAGACCGAAGCCGGCGGTGTGAGCCTGCGTGACACCAAACTGGTGGATGGTGGCGTAGATGGCAGCCGTTTCGGCCTGAAGGGTTCTGAAGACCTGGGTGGTGGTCTGAAGGCAGTGTTCACCTTGGAACAAGGTTTCAACCTGGACGAAGGTACGCAAGCTGCTGCAGGTTCTTCTTTCAGCCGCGAAGCCAACGTTGGTCTGGCCGGTGGTTTCGGTGAAATCCGCTTCGGTAAGGCTTGGAATGCATTTGACGATATCAGCGGTGCTACCGCCACGGTGTTCGACGGTGCTTTGACCCCGATGAACAACGTGTTCGTGTCTACTGCTGCTGCTGACAACCCGGCCAATACTATCAAGTACGCTTCCCCGGCTTTCGGTGGTTTCTCGGTGTCGGGTAGCTACAGCCTGGGTGAAAACAAGACTCTGGTGACTGACTCAACCGACAGCTACGCCCTGGCTGCAAAGTACGAGAATGGTCCTCTGTTTGTGGGTGCTGCCTACGCCAGCTACGACCAGAACAATACCCAGAGCGCTGACTTCCTGCGCCTGAACGCTGCTTACAACTTCGGCGTGGCCACCTTGAAGGGTACCTACGGTGACGTGAGCGACGAATTTGGCAACACCGACACCACCGAATACGAAATCGGCGTGGATGTGCCCCTGTCCAGCAACCTGACCCTGTCTGCTGGTTACGCTAAGTCGGAAGATGAAAACGCCACCACCGGTGCCAACGGCAACGAGCGCAGCGGTTTTGGTGCTGCCGTGGCTTACTCTCTGAGCAAGCGCACCATTGCATACGCTGGTTTCACCCAAGCCAAGACCGAGACTGCTGCTGGTCTGGAACTGGGCAAGGTTACCGTTTACGCTGTGGGCATCAAGCACACTTTCTAATGCCCATGCTGACGCAAGTCGGTTGAAGGTTTAGAAAACAAAACCCGCTGTGGCAACGCAGCGGGTTTTTTCATGGATGCGCGTTGCGGCCTCTGTGACTTACAAAAAAGTTGTTGTGTGTTCGCAACGCCGAAGGGCTTGTCGCCGAACTGTCACATGGCTTTGAGGTAATACGTCCAACCCTTTGATTGGGGGTGGTTTTGAAGCGAGTTGTCGCTTTCTTCGTATTAACTTTGGAGTTTTCCATGAAAAAAAGTCTGATCGCTCTGGCCGTGCTGGCCGTTTCCGGTGCTGCCATGGCGCAGTCTTCTGTGACCCTGTACGGTATTGTGGATGCTTACGTTGGCTCCACCAAAGACACCACGGCCGGCGCTGGCAACACCGCCAAGTCCGCCACGGCGCAAAGCCAGTCGGTGGTGAACTCTGGTGGCCTCAAGTCCAACCGCTGGGGCCTGCGCGGCTCGGAAGACTTGGGCAACGGCCTGAAGGCTTCTTTCAAGCTGGAACAGCGCTTCAAGTCCGACGACGGTTCCCTGGATGGCGTGAACTTCAAGGGCGAGTCCAGCCTGAGCCTGGAAGGTGGTTTCGGTAAGCTGACGGTGGGCCGTGCATCCCCGGTGTACGACGACCTGCGTGACGGTACCAACCCGATTGCCGACACCAACCTGTCGCCCGTGGAAGATGCCATCAAGGAAGTGCAAGGCGACTACAGCAGCACTTGGGACAATTCGGTCACTTACCGCAGCCCATCGTTCAGTGGCTTCAGCGCTGGCCTGTCGCTGGGCTTGGGTGAAAACAAGTCCAACACTGTGGACGCGAGCCAAAACACGGCTTTCACCGTGCAGTACAAGAATGGCCCGCTGTTGGTAGGTTATGGTTACCAGAACGAAGAAACCCAGAACGGCACCGGCATGAACGACAAGACGTTCAACCTGCTGGCCGCTTCGTATGACTTTGGCGTGGCCAAGCTGGTGGGTGGTTACCAGTCCGACGAGCGTGAAGCCCTGGGCGTGAAGACCGGCGACATTGACAGCTACTACTTTGGCGTGCAAGCCCCGGTGGCCAAGGCTGTAAATGTGTATTTCGGTTACGTGAACACCACTTGGGATGCCGTGGCTGCTGGCGCGGACGTGAAGGCCACAGGCTACACCCTTGCCGCCAACTACGTGCTGAGCAAACGCACCGACTTGTACGTGGGCTACAAGCAAATCAAGAAAGAAAACGACAACACGGGTGTGGACCAGGGCAAGATCAGCCAGTTCGCCCTGGGTGTGCGTCACACTTTCTGAGGTTGATGCCAGCCTGAGCTGGCAAGCTGTGTGACAGAACCAATCACCCCGCCGTGGCAACACAGTGGGGTGATTTGCATGGGGACGCAAACCTGTTGTGGTCGCTTGTCAGCGGCATGTCAGTCTGACTTTTTCCTGACATATTCTTCAAATTTCTCTTTTTGAATCAACACGTTGCCTGCGGGCAACTGTGGCGGAGATTCCCTATTGGAAAACGGTGAGGGGCTTGTTGTAATCGCGCCTGTTCCCGCTGTTGGGGCGCAATGTGACAGGCATACCTTGTCCATATTTCTTTTAGGAGACAGACAAATGAAAAAGAGTGTGATCGCGCTGGCTGTGTTGGCGGCTTCTGGCGCTGCCATGGCACAGTCTTCCGTGACCTTGTATGGCATCGTGGATGCACATGTGGGGTCGTGCAAGAACAGTCTGGGGGCAGCCTCTTACAGCTGCGCCGATACCAGCGGTATTTCGCAAACCGGGGTGAATTCCGGTGGGCTGAGCACCAGCCGCTGGGGTTTGAAAGGCAGCGAGGATCTGGGCAACGGCTTGAAGGCCATGTTCCAGTTGGAGCAAGGTTTTAAAGCCGATGACGGTGCAGGTCCGACAGCCGGTACCCAGTTCGACCGCCAGGCCTGGGTGGGCTTGCAGGGTGGGTTCGGTACGGTGCAACTGGGCAAGAACTGGGGACCGTTTGATGTGTTCCACGACGCGGTGAATGCGGTGGGCAACATGAACATGAGCCCGACCGATGCCGTGAACGCGGCTGCAGGCGGCGACTACACCAGCAACCTCAGCAACATGGTGACCTATACATCGCCCACCATGGGCGGTTTTTCAGGCTCCATCGGCATGAAGTTCGGTGAAGACAAGACCACGACCACCAGTGCCAATGACACGGTGTCGCTGTACCTGAAGTACGCCAACGGGCCGCTGCAGGTGGGTTATGCCTACCAGAACCAGGAAGCTGCCTTGGGTGACACCACGTTCAGTTTGGTGGGCGGCAGCTACGACTTTGGCTCATTCAAGCTGGTGGGGTCTTACACCGCTGTGGACCGTGACTCCAGTGCCACGCTGAACCAAGACAGCGAATACCAGTTCGGCGTTTCTGTGCCGATGGGCGCGGTGAACCTGTACCTTGGGTACGCCAATGCTGAAACTGAGAACACGGCAGGCGCCAAACAGGTGCAGGCCGACGGCTTCAGCCTGGTGGGGACATATGCGTTGTCCAAACGCACCGACTTGTATGCTGCTTACAAGAGCGTGAGCCGGGAAAATGGTGCCGGGGTGGAAACCGGCGAACTGAAACAGTTTGCCCTGGGCGTGCGCCACTCTTTCTGAGGCACGGTTGAGTTATTTCTAGACAGAGCGTTGGGCCTGGCCGCCGCAAGGCAGCCAGGCTTTTTTTGCGTCAGTAACGCAGACGCATGCCTGCGGAGTAGCCGTAGCCGCTGGTCAAACCGGTTTGCTTGTCGCTCATGCCAACCACGTAAATGTCCGTCAACTTGGACAAGGGGTACACATAGCCAACCGAGGTGGTTTTGCGGGTGGCCCCGGTGTCGGGGTTGTTCTGGCCCCAGGCGGCAATGAAAGCGCCTTTGCCATACGGCACACGCACGCTCAGGTCGGTGAGTTTGCGGTCGTTGAAGGTGGTGTCGTTTTCCACTTCGCCGTATTGCAGGAACACTTTGGCCACGCCAAAGTCGTAAGAACCGCTGACGTGGGTGGTGTGGGTGTCGTTGAGGGTTGCGGTGGCGCTGTCTTTCTTCACGTCATGCACCACCAGGGCGGCTGCCCAGGGGCCCTGGCCGTAGCTGGCGTTCACGCTCCAGTTGCTGCCCACGTTCGTGAAGCTTTCTTTGGAGGCCCAAGTCGCGCCAAAAGTAAAACCAGAGAAGCTGGGGCTGCTGTAACCAATGGAGTCGCTCCAGCCATTGTCGCCCGTGACGGCGGCCTGACCCGCACCAAAGTAATGGCGGATGGTGGGCGAGTAGCCGAAAGAGTCGCCAAAGGCGTTGAACTTCAGCAGGGTGACGTACAGTGGGGTGGCAGCGCGGCCAAGTGTGAGGGAGCCGTAGTCTTTGTGCGCCAAACCAATGTTGGCGGCGCGTGCAAACTGCATGTCGGTGTTGTTGCGGCCTTGTTCGCCCGTGTCGGCGCGCAGGAAGCCCTCCAGCTTGAACAGCGCGGACAAGCCGCCACCCAGGTCTTCGCTGCCGCTCAGGCCGTAGAAGCTGGTGGTCATTTTGCCGCTGTCCACAGTGGTTTGCGACACCGCGGTGCCAATGGCTTTGCTGTAGCCAACACCCAGGTCCAGCGTGCCATACAACTTGACGTTGCTTTGCGCCGAGGCACCGAAAGCAGCCAGACACAGCAAGGAACCCAGCGCCAGATGGCGAGCGGGGGCATGGTTCATTTTGGGAAACTCCGTTGGTTGATTGGATTGATTTTGGCGCCGGGATTGTGTCCCTGCGCAGGTTCCTCAAGGCAAGGCCCGTGCCAGCGCAAACCGCAGCTTTTTGTGCATTCGGCAGTCGCTTGCAGTGTGGTGTGCACCCTGTTGGGGTTTTGTGACAGTTTTGTGCACCGTCATGAAGTTGTCAGATACGCGTAAGTAAGTCGATTCGCCCCCTGGAAGGGTGGCAATGCCTTGCCTGCACGGCTGCGCTTCGCTACGCTGGCGACATGAACATGGTGGAGCACAACACGCTGGTACGGCATTTGGTGGTGGTATTGGGGCAGGCTGGGCAGCCGGTGGAGGTGTTGCAAACGCACATTTCCACGGTGCTGCTGGCGGGAGAGCAGGCGTACAAGCTGAAGAAGCCGTTGGTGTTGCCGTTTCTGGATTTTTCCAGCTTGGCACTGCGCGAGCACTGGTGCCGCGAGGAATTGCGCCTGAACTACCGCACGGCACCGACCTTGTACCTGGGTGTGTTGCCTGTGCTGGGCACCGTGGAGACGCCTAGCTTGGGCCGTGATGGCCAAAACCACGGCGTCGAGGTGCTGGATTGGGTGGTGCACATGCGGCGCTTTCCGGCCGATGCGTTGTTGGCAGAGCAGGCCCGCCAGGGGCGGCTCACGGCCACGACGGTGGATGCCCTGGCGGACCACGTGGCTGCCTTCCATTCCGCCCTGCTTGCCGTGAACGGCCATACCGTGCCCGGCAAGGATGTGGGCGCTTGGGCACAGGAGAGCCTGGAAGAAATCGAAGCACACCCCGACCGCCCGGGGCCACGGCTGCAGGCCGTGCGTCACACTCTGCTGGGTTTGCTGGACAGCCAGGCGGGCTGGCGCTGCCAGCGGCAGCGTGAAGGTTGGGTGCGCGAGGGGCATGGCGATTTGCACCTGGGCAATGTGGTGGTTTGGCAGGGTGAGGTGCGGGCGTTCGACGCCATTGAGTTCGATGCCGGGCTGCGATGCATAGATGTGATGAACGACGTGGCCTTTGCCTTTATGGACTTGCTGGCGCACGGTTTGCCAGTGTTCGCCTGGCGTTTCATCAACCGCTACGTGGAGGTCACCGGGGATTACGACGGGTTGTTGGGTTTGCGCGGTTTTGCCGCCTACCGCGCCTTGGTGCGGGCCAAGGTGGCGTTGCTGAGTACGCAGGAGGGCGCCATGGAGCGGTACTGGCAAACCGCCGAGACGCTGCTGGCCGAAGGGCCGCCTGCGCGGCTGGTGTTGACCATGGGACTGAGCGGCAGCGGCAAGTCCACCGCGGCACAAATGCTGCTTGAGGCCTGGGCGCAGCAAGGGGTGGGCGCGGTGCGGGTGCGCTCGGATGTGGAGCGCAAGCGCCTGTTTGGCCTGGAAGCTCGCGAGCGCCCTACGGCTGAGCAGGCCCGCGAACTGTATGCGGCACAGGCTACTGTGCAGACCTACGAACGGCTATGGCAAGTGGCCCAAGGGTTGCTGCATGCCGGTTTCTGCGTTGTGCTGGATGCGGCTTTTTTGAGGCAAGAAGAACGTGAAGTCATGCGGGGGCTGGCTCAGCAGCAGGGGGCCGATTTTGCGTTGGTGGAGTGTGTGGCCGACTCGCGAAGTTTGGGCACGAGGCTGGACACCCGCCGGGCCCAGGGGCAGGATGCTTCGGATGCCACACGGGACGTGGTGGCGCTTCAAACCGGGTTTGCCGAGCCAGTTCCGCCGTCGTGGCGACCGGTGCACTGGCGTTTGCACAATGACGGCAGTCTGGACGATTTACAGCACGCCGTGACGACATTGCTGACGCAGTGGTAGTCTGAAACGACTGCCCGGAGGGGTTAATGGGAGGATGGTGTGGAGGAGTCTGCTTCGGCTGGTCGGCGCAAAGCCCAGGCATAGGCGCCGGCATGGAACACCAAGGGCGGCCGGTCTGTGTGTTCGAAGTGCAGCACCTCGCCAATGAAAATGAGGTGGTCGCCGCCCTCGTACATGGCTTGTGTGCGGCACTCCAAGCGCGCCGCACAGCCGGACAGCAGCGGCACATCGCCCGCGCCGTGCTGCACGTTCAGGTCGGTGAACTTTTTGCCGCCCGATTGGGCAAATCGGTCCGATAGATCTTGCTGGTCGGCCGCCAGAATGTGCACAGCCCAGTGCGAGTTGGCGGTGAAATGCGGCAAGCTGCGCGACGATTTGGCGAGGCTCCACAGCACCAGCGGGGGGCTGAGCGAAACCGAGTTGAAGCTATTGACAGTCAACCCGACAGGTTCGCTGTCTGTTTTGCGGGTGGTGATGATGGTGACGCCTGTGGCAAAGCTGCCCAAAGCCTGGCGAAAGGCTTTCAAGTCGGTGTGGGGGTGGGCTGGGCTCATGCGGGACGGGAACAACAGCGGGCTCGATGCCCTGTCAGAAGGTATTCGATTTTACCCAGGGGGCGGCAGGGCTCCCGGTGCCATGCGCGCGTACCCTTGGGGCGGTCAGGTTTTTGGTCGAATGGCGCGGGGTTGTGGCGTGCGTCCGGTTTCAGTAGTGCGGCGGCAGTTCGTCGCGCAAGCTGCGAAAGGCGGGTGTGCCCTGGTCCTGGAGCTGCTCGCGCAAGGCCTGCAGTTCGCGCTGCAGGCGGTCGATTTGCAATTGCTGCTGGTACACCATGGTGTTCAGGTGGTCGATCAGGTCGTCGGCGAAGCTGGCTTTGATTTCAAGTTGCGTCAGGCGTTCGTCCGAGTCGCGACAGGCGGGGTTGTCCATGCAGTTTCCTGGCAGCTTCAAACGCCCAGACCCTGAGTCCGGCGGTGCCGCAGCGACGACCACACCGACGCGGCGATGAAGCCAACCCCGATCAGCCCGGTGACGACCTCGGGTACATGCATCACCGTGCCCAGAATCATGATGGCGGCCAGTGCGCCAATAGCGTAGTGAGCGCCGTGTTCCAGGTAGATGAAGGCGTTGAGCGTGCCACGGTTGACCAGGTACACCGTCATGGAGCGCACGAACATGGCGCCAATGGCCAGTCCCAGCATGATGATGACCACGTCTTTGGTGATCGCGAAAGCGCCAATCACGCCGTCAAAGGAGAACGAGGCGTCCAGCACCTCCAGGTAGAGAAAGCTGGCGAAGCCAGACCGCTGTACCACTTTGACGGCCATGTCGCCTTCGGTTTCGTCCTCGAACAGCGCCCCCACGGCATCCACCGCGAGGTACAGCAACACCCCAAGCACGCCGGCCACGAACACGCGGGTCTGGTCGACGGCGGGCACCCACCAGTGGGTGGAAAACACCACCAGCAAGGCCAGGAACACGCTGATTTCGTCGAATTTGGCGATGCGTACCAGCTTGGCCTCCACCGGCCCCAACCAGTGGGTTTCCTTGTCGCGGTCAAACAAAAAATTCAAGAACACCAGCAGCAGAAAGATGCCGCCGAACGCGGAGATGACGGGGTAGGCATCGGTGAGTACGCGGGCGTAGGCGTCAGGGTCGTCCAGCGCCATGCGCATGGTGTCGTAGGCGCCGATGTCGGCCGACACCGCCACAATGACCACCGGGAACACCAGCCGCATGCCAAAGACCGCCACCAAAATGCCTACCGTGAGGAACAGCTGGCGCCATAGGGGCGACATGTCGCGCAGCACCCCCGCGTTGACGACCGCGTTGTCGAACGACAGGCTGACTTCGAGCACCGCCAGCACCAGGGCCAGCCACAGGGCGGTCCACAGACCCAACTGGCCTTGAGTGCCCCACCAAGCAGCCACCCCCAGGCAGACGGCGGTGACGAGAAAAGAAAAGCGAAACTCTTTCATGGCGTGCTGGATGTGGCGTGCAGTGTTGCGGGGTGTATTGTCGAGGATTGCTGTGGGGGCGGGCGTGGCGCTGTCAGTCGCGCCGTGCAGGCCAGCCGGTTTGGCCCAGCACCTCGGCGGTGTGTTCGCCCAGACGCGGCGCCGCGTGGTGGATGCCGCCGGGCGTTGCGCTCAGCTTCGGGACAATGCCTGGCACTTTCAGCGGTTGCCCGGCGTGGTCGGTCACCTGCAGCACCATGTCGCGCGCTTGGTATTGCGGGTCATGGGCAATGTCGGCGGCGGTGTAGATTTTTCCCACTGGCACATCGGCGGCGTCGAGCAAGGCAATCACTTCCTCCACGGTGCGTTGCCGGGTCCAGGCTTCGATGGCGGCGTCCAGTTCCGTGCTGCGGCGGGCGCGGCCGTCGTTGTGCGCCAGGTCCGGGTCTTGGCCCAAGTCGTCACGGCCTATGGCGTGCATCAGGCGCTTGAAAATGCTGTCGCCGTTGCCGCCGATCAGCACGTAGCTCGTACCGTTGCCAGCGTCTTGGCAACGGTAGGCGTTGGATGGCGCGATGCCCGGCAAGGCGCCACCAGCGCGTTCGCGCACTGCGCCGAAGGCATCGTATTCCGGCAGCAGGCTTTCCATCATGTTGAACACGCTTTCGTACAGCGCCACGTCCACCATCTGACCCACGCCACCGCGCGCGTCGCGGTGGTACAGAGCCAGCAGCAGGCCCAGCACGCCATGCAGCGCGGCAATCGAGTCGCCAATCGACACGCCGGAGCGCACCGGCACCCGGCCTGGTTCGCCCGTCACATGGCGCAGGCCGCCCATGGCCTCGCCCAGAATGGCGAAGCCCGGTTTGTGGGCGTAGGGGCCGGTCTGGCCGTAACCCGACAGGCGCAGCATGATCAGGCGCGGGTTGAGCCCGTGCAGCGTGTCCCAGCCCAGACCCCAATCTTCCATCGTGCCGGGTTTGAAGTTCTCGATCAGCACATCGGCTTCCTGGGCCAGGCGGCGCACCGCATCTTGCCCTTCGGGGGTGCGCAGGTCCAGGCAGACCGAACGCTTGTTGCGCGACTGCACTTCCCACCAGACCGAGGTGCCGTCTCTCAGCATGCGCCACTTGCGCAGCGGGTCGCCGCCATTGGGCGGTTCGATTTTGATGACATCGGCGCCGAAGTCGGCCAGGGTTTTGGCCGCGAACGGGCCAGCAATGAGCTGGCCGAGTTCCAGCACTTTCAGTCCTTGCAGGGCTTGCAGATTCATAGCGGAAAGTGAATGCCGTGATAAATCCTGATTGTGCGGTGAAAAGGGTGCGGGCAGCGGTCTATGATGAACACATGCGGACATGGTGTCCGCGGCAATGAGGAGTTGCTGCCATGAAAATACTGATACCGGTTGATGGTTCCGATTTGTCCCTGAAAGCGGTGGCATACGCACTGCGCATGGCGGCGGGTGGTTTGCGCGCGGAACTGGTCCTGGCCAATGTGCAGGAACCGGCCTCGTTGTACGAGATGGTGACTTTGCACGACCGCGATGCGTTGGCACGGGTGGCCGAAGGCGCGGGGATGGACATGCTGGCCTCTGCGGTGGCTGCTGCGACCGCAGCAAAGGTGCCTTTCGTGCAAGAAGTGCTGGTGGGCGACCCCGCTGCCATGCTGCGTGAGGTGTGCGAGCGCCACGGATGCGAGGCTGTGGTGATGGGCAGCCATGGCAAGGGACTGGTGCGGCGAGCCTGGCTGGGGTCGGTGTCACAGGCCATGCTGGAGTCCGCGCCGGTGCCCGTGACTGTGGTGCGTGAAATGGAGTCTGGCGCGGAGGACTGATCCCGCGGCAAGGAAACCCTAGATCAGATGGTGGCTGCGCTGGCCAGAGGTGAAACCGTCTGGCTGTGTTGTTTCAGCCAGGGGAGGAGTAGTTCCGGGGGCAGCGCTTTGCTGTAGATCCAGCCCTGGATCACATCGCAGCCGTGGGCCCGCAGGAACTGCAGTTGGGCGCTCGTTTCCACCCCTTCAGCCACCACCTCCAGACCCAGGTCGTGGGCCATGGACAAGGTGGCCCGGATGATGGCCTCGTCTTCTGGGTTGCCAGGCACATCTTGCACAAAAGAACGGTCTATCTTCAGGCGGCTCAAAGGCAGGCGCTTGAGGTATCCCAGACTGGAGTAGCCTGTGCCAAAGTCGTCAAGTGCCAAGCTGATGCCCATGCGCGTGATGGCCTGAAGCCGGGCGTTCAGGTCCGGTCCCGCCTGGATCAACAGGCTTTCGGTCAATTCCAGTTCCAGGCGGTGTGCGGGAACTTCCATCAGTGCAAGCGCCTGTTGCAGGTGGTCCAGGAAGTGCGGACGGTTGAATTCCAGCGCCGACACGTTGACCGACACCCGCACCTGGCTCAGCCATTCGACGTCAGGGCTGTTGTGCCAGGTTTGCAACTGACGGCAGGCGGTTTGCAGCACCCAGTTCCCGAGCGCTTCAATCAGTCCTGTTTCTTCGGCCACGGGAATGAACTGGGCCGGGGGAACCGTGCCCAAGTCGCGGTCTGTCCAGCGCACCAGCGCCTCCAAACTGGTGACTTCACCGGTGCGGGCGTCGATCTGGGGCTGGTATTCCAGACGCAGCCCGCCTGCAGGATGGTTCAACGCGCGGCGCAGACCGGATTCAATCACCAGCCGTTGCGTCACATGCTCGTGCATGTCTGCGGAGAAGAACCGCCAATTGTTGCGACCGCCGGATTTGACGTCGTACATGGCGGTGTCAGCGTGGCGCAGCAAGGCCTCCACAGAGGTGCCGTCCTCGGGAAACATGGCCACGCCCAGGCTGGCGGTGATGGTGATTTCCTGGTCGTAGAGCGCGATGGGTTCGGACAGCACGCGAGCAATCTTGCGGGCGACCACGGTCGCGCCGTCGCGCCCTTTGACCCAGGGCAGCAGGGCAACGAATTCATCGCCGCCCCAGCGTGCCAGCACATCGCGGGTGCGCAGGCAGGCGTGCAGGCGTTCGGCCACGGTTTTCAGCAGCAAGTCACCTTGGTTGTGCCCCAGGCTGTCGTTGATGTGTTTGAAGCGGT
The DNA here is from genome assembly GCA_964420415.1 of uncultured Macromonas sp. GTDB lineage: Bacteria > Pseudomonadota > Gammaproteobacteria > Burkholderiales > Burkholderiaceae_C > CAYQTH01. Next base: position 14,410 of record CAYQTH010000007.1, read on the forward strand.
CCAGATCCAGAAAAATGACCGCCACGTGCTTGTTGTTCAGGTGCGCGGCCGACAAGGTGGTTTCTGCTTGTTCGATCCAGAAAGTGCGGTTGGTCAGGCCGGTCAGCGGATCGAAATGCGCCAGTTGCATCAGGCTGGCATTGCTCAGCGCCAGCTCTTGGGTGCGTTCTAGCACCAGTTGGGAGGTGCGGCGGCTCTGGCCAGTGATGACGAGCAGGAAGGCTCCCAGGATGGATGCCGCCAGCAACGAGACGGCTCCGATGGCCCAGGTATTGATGCTGTTGCCCGATGTCCAGAATTTGGGCCCGGCCTGAACCTGCAGGCTCCATTGACGGTTGCCGATCTGCAAAGGCAGAGCGGTCTGCCAGCGCTGGGCCATACCGTCCGGGGGCGGTGCGCTGTCACATCCGCTGGGGCCTGACAGGCGGCGGTTGGCGGGGGCTGCCTGTGTGTCGGTCAGGCACAACTGCAGCCATTGCGGGTCGACAGGGCCGAGCACGGAATGCAATACGTCGTCCATACGGAAGATGGATGACACAACGCCCTTGAGTGGCTGGGGCCGGGCCACTTCATCGGATGGGTGGTCGTACACCGCAAGGTACATCGCCACGCTGCGCTGCTGGTCTATCTCTTGTACCAAGCGGAAACCTTCGGTCACTTCGGGGCGTTGGCTCTCGATGGTGCGCCGTACCGCTTGGTTGGTGGCGGGCAGCACGCCAATGTCCAGCCCCACCGCGGCCTGGTTGCTGGCGAGCGGGGCAATCCAGGTCAGGGGCAGATAGCGGTCGGCCTCTGGAGCGCGGTCCGTCTGGCCTTCGGCATTGCGACCGAGAATGGGGTGGTGCGCAGGGCCATCGTCCGTCTGCTGTTCGTAGGCAGGCCTTTGTTCGTGGGTGACCAGCGGGCTCCAGCCAAAGTTTTGTGTGCCAGGGTAGCGTTGCAGCCACGGGCGGGTGGCGTTCTCGAAATCGGTTTGTTGCAGATGTGGGGCCAGCTCCATCAGCTTGCCGATGGCGACCGCCGCATCGGTCTGTGCGTCGAAGCGGCGCTGCAACCGCAGCGACAGGTCTTGGGACACCTTGCTGAATTGTTCCTGCAGGGTCCGTTCGTACATGTTGCTCAATTGCTGCAACACAATCCCGACCAACAGCAGCGCACCCAACAGAGGCAGCGCCACGGTTTTGAGCCGGGGCCGCCAGGCATCGGCGGGCTGACCAAAAAGCACCAGCATCAGTGGGGTGAACAGCACAGCGCCCAGGGTGTCGCCCAGCCACCAGCTGACCCAGACCTCAGCGGTGTTGTCCCAGGGCGTGATGCCGCTGAACACCAAGGTGGGGGCCGCCACGGTGGCCGAGAGGGTGCAGCTGACAGGCAAGTACACAAACAGCAGCCGTACCACCTCGGATGGACTGTCCAGCGAGGTGGGGTAGCCGATACGATGCCTTATCCATGTGGCCGAAGCCCAGGCTTGCACCGTGGCCCCCAGAGGAACGAGCACGGTGACCAGTGACCAGGGGGGGAGCCCTACTTGCAGATGGGCCAGGATTTGGACCCCCAAATTCCCGAGCCAAATGCCTGGCAGCAAGCGGTTACCGCCGATCAGGACCGCGCCCACAGCGATGCCGGCGGCCATGAAAATGACGGAAACGTAGTCGGGGGGGAGCACCACTTGCAGCGATGCCCAGCCGCACACCAGGTAGGCCAGGGCGGTCAGCAGGTTCAGGAGCAATAGGTGGGCCAAAGTGAAAAAGTGCCAGTCGTGTCAGCGCATAAATGTATCAGTAACCGTGCATGGTGACCGTATGCGCCGAGCCACACTGTCGCATCTCATAGGTTGCCGTGGCCTCGCTATAGTGGTGGTTTGACCAACTGAGGCAAGCATGTGGCGCCGTTGAGATTTTTGGTGTTTGATTACAGCGAAACCCCCGATGGAATTGGCACATTTGATGCCTTGGCCAACGTGGGCGAAACCCACTGGCAGGCGGTGCAGCATGAAGCGGCGGCTGTGCTGGCCTGGGCGCAGAGCGCATGGGGAGCGCCTCAGCCGCTGGACGAAGGCGGGGTATGGGATGTTCAGGTGAGCGCCGCGCAGGAGTGCCTGACTCCGCTGCAGGTGGTTTACTGTGCGGCTGAAGAGGCGCTGACACTGGTGCCCGCAGACAGGGCGCCGCCACGGTATACCTTGGCACTGACGCTCAGCGGTTGCGCCGAGTTTTGTGCTGACGTGCGCGCCCGCTTCATCTTGGAATAAGAGGTATCCCTTGGGCGGATGGTTGCTCTTTTCCCCCGATTAGAATGGCCGCTTCGGGTTCCGCCCTCGCGGGCGGGCCAATGTTTGATTCATATACAGGAATAGCCGTGTTCATTGCCTCTGCTTATGCCCAAACCGCCGCTGCTGGTGGCGACGCCTCCTCCAGCCTCATGAGCCTGCTGCCGCTGGTGCTCATGTTCGTGGTGCTGTATTTCGTCATGATCCGCCCGCAAATGAAGCGCCAAAAAGAGCACAAAGCCATGGTCGAAGCCCTGGCCAAGGGCGATGAAGTGGTGGCCGCAGGCGGCCTGCTGGGCAAGGTGAGCAAGGTGGGCGATACCGTCATCAGCCTGGAAGTGGCCAACGGCGTGGAAGTGCAGTTGCAGCGTTCCTCTGTGGTGCAGGTGCTGCCCAAGGGCACCCTCAAGTAATTCGCGAGCCTGCTCACATGAACCGTTACCCATTGTGGAAGTACGTGGTCATTGTGGTGGCCTTGTTGATCGCCACCCTTTATACCCTGCCCAACTTCTTTGGCGAAGCCCCTGCGGTGCAGGTGTCCTCGGGCAAGGCCACCGTCAAGATGGATGGCGGTATGGTGGCGAGGGTCGAAGAGGCCTTGGCCGGACAGAGCCTGATGCCGGACGCCATCCAGTTCGACGGCAATTCTGTCAAGGCACGGTTCAGCAGCACCGATGAGCAGATCAAGGCGCGCGACGCGATTGACCATGCACTCAATGCCGACCCGGCCAACCCCGGCTACATCGTCGCCTTGAACCTGCTGCCGCGCACGCCTGCTTGGCTGCAGTCCCTGCATGCCGCGCCCATGTACCTGGGGCTGGATTTGCGTGGCGGGGTGCATTTTCTGCTGCAGGTGGACATGCCCGGCGCGCTGGACAAACGGGCCGAATCACTGGCGGGGGACATCCGCACTGCGTTGCGCGACAAAAACATACGCCACGGCGGCGTGCGTCGCGAGGGCCAAGCCGTTGAGGTCCGCGCGCGTGATACCGAGACTCTGAGCGCCGTGCGCCGCGTGCTGGCTGAGCAATTCCCCGATTTGACGTTGACCGAAGTCGGCGCTGGAACCGAGGTGGCCCTGCGGGCGGCCCTCAAGCCCGAAGCCGCGCGCAAACTGCAAGAGCAAGCGCTGAAGCAGAACATCACCACCCTGCACAACCGCATCAACGAGCTGGGAGTGGCCGAGCCGGTGATCCAGCAGCAGGGCCTGGACCGCATCGTGGTGCAACTGCCGGGTGTGCAGGACACCGCCAAGGCGAAAGACATTCTGGGCCGTACCGCCACGCTGGAGCTGCGCATGGTGGACGAAAGTGCCGAAGGCCGTGCGGCCGAGTCCGGCGCTGCCCCGGTGCCGTTTGGTTCCGAACGCTACCTGGAGCGTGATGGCCGAGCCGTCATCGTCAAGCGCGACGTGATCCTGACGGGTGAAAACCTGACCGACGCCCAGGCGGGGTTTGACGGCCAGAACAACGAGCCCGCCGTGCACCTGACGCTGGACGCCAAGGGTGCCCGCATCTTCCGCGACATCACGCGCGACAACATCGGCAAGCGCATGGCCATTCTGCTGTTCGAAAAGGGCAAAGGCGAAGTGGTGACGGCGCCGGTGATTCGCGGCGAGATCGGGGGTGGCCGGGTGCAGATTTCCGGTCGCATGAACACGGTAGAGGCGAATGACACCGCCCTGTTGCTGCGTGCCGGTTCGCTGGCAGCGCCGATGGAAATCATTGAGGAGCGCACCATTGGCCCCAGCCTGGGAGCGGAAAACATTGCCAAGGGCTTCCACAGCGTGGTTTGGGGCTTTGTCGTCATCGTTGGCTTCATGTGCATTTACTACATGGTGTTCGGCCTGTTCTCCAGCGTGGCACTGGCCGTCAACCTGCTGCTGTTGGTGGCGGTGCTGTCCATGCTGCAGGCCACCTTGACGCTGCCCGGCATTGCCGCCATGGCGCTGGCGCTGGGCATGGCCATTGACTCCAACGTGCTGATCAACGAGCGTGTGCGCGAAGAACTGCGCAACGGCTCGGCACCGCAGTCGGCCATCCGCGCCGGTTACGAGCACGCCTGGGGCACCATCCTGGACTCCAACATCACCACACTGATCGCCGGTGTGGCGCTGCTGGCCTTTGGTTCCGGTCCGGTGCGCGGCTTTGCCGTGGTGCACTGTATCGGCATCCTCACCAGCATGTTCTCGGCGGTGTTCTTTTCGCGCGGGCTGGTCAACCTGTGGTACGGTCGCCAGAAGAAGCTGAAGTCGGTGTCCATTGGCACCGTGTGGAATGCCGGCAGCACCCCGGCCCAGGCCGACTGAACGAGATCAAGAAAATGGAATTTTTCCGCATCAAAAAAGACATCCCGTTCATGCGCCACGCGAAGGTGCTGAACGCGGTGTCGTTCATTACCTTCGCGCTGGCGGTGTTCTTTCTGGTCACACGCGGGCTGAACCTGTCGGTGGAGTTCACCGGCGGCACGGTGATGGAGGTGGCTTACGAGCAACCGGCCGATCTGGAATCCGTGCGGCAAGTGATTGCCAAATTGGGCTACCACGATGTGCCGGTGCAGAACTTCGGCACCTCGCGCGATGTGCTGATGCGCTTGCCCATAGTGGCCGGGCAAACTTCGGGTCAGCAGAGTGAAGTGGTACTGGCTGCATTGAAGGTGCAAAACCCGGCGGTCACGCTGCGCCGTACCGAGTTTGTGGGGCCGCAGGTGGGCAAGGAACTGCTGGCCGACGGTCTGAAAGCGCTGGCCGTGGTGGTGTTCGGCATCATGATCTACTTGGCCTTTCGCTTCGAGTGGAAGTACGCTGTGTCCGGCATCATCGCCAACCTGCACGACATCGTCATCATTCTGGGTTTCTTCGCTTTTTTCCAGTGGGAATTCTCGCTGGCGGTGTTGGCGGCGGTGCTGGCGGTGCTTGGCTATTCGGTGAACGAATCGGTGGTGATCTTCGACCGCATCCGTGAAACCTTCAAGCGCCAGCGCAAGTTGGGTTCCATAGAGGTCATCGACCATGCCATCACGTCCACCATCAGCCGCACCATCATCACCCATGGCTCGACGCAGATCATGGTGTTGTCGATGCTGCTGTTCGGCGGTCCGACACTGCATTATTTCGCGTTGGCGCTGACCATCGGCATCTTGTTTGGCATTTACTCCTCGGTGTTTGTGGCAGCTGCCCTTGCCATGTGGTTGGGCATCCGCCGTGAGGATCTGGTGTCAGCGGTTCCGGCGGCCAAGGCTGGTGACCCAGACGACCCGAACGCGGGGGCGGTGGTGTGACGCCCGCCAGGGCCTGACCCCTATGGGGGCCGGGGTCAAAAAATACCCCCGCCAGTCAATGCTGAGCGGGGGTATTTTTTGGCACTTCGCCGGGCGTCATCACCCCAGGCCCACGCGTTGGAACAAGCCGCCAGGCAGGCGCTGCACAGCGCCCTCCAGTTCCAGCGTCAACAGTTCGGCCTGCAGGGCCGGGGTGTCCCAGCCAGTGCGGGCTTGTAGCGCATCCAGGCCCACAGGCTCATACCCCAGTGCTTTGAGCAAGGGCTGGTCAACCATGCTGTCAGCGGCTGGAGATGGTGGGCGGGCGCTGCCGGGCAGTATCAAACGCAAGTCTTCCAGCACATCCTGCGCGGACTCGACCAGCTTGGCCCCTTGGCGTATCAGGGCGTGGCAGCCCTTGGACTGAGGCGCGTGGATGGAGCCGGGGATGGCAAACACCTCTCGCCCTTGTTCAATGGCCTGCTGGGCCGTGATGAGCGAGCCCGAAGACAGTGCCGCCTCTACCACCAAGGTGCCTTGTGACAGCCCCGCAATGATGCGGTTGCGTTTGGGGAAGTTGGCCGAAACGGGCGGGGTGCCCAGCGGGTATTCGCTGACCAGAGCGCCGTGTTCGGCGATGCGGTGCGCCAGTGCCAAATGGCACCTCGGGTACACGCGGTCCAGGCCCGTGCCCACCACGGCCAGGGTGTAACCGCCGCCCTCCAGCGCGCCCTCGTGCGCTGCCCCGTCGATGCCGAGTGCCAGCCCCGAAACGACGCAGACACCCGCTTGGGCCAGGCTGTGGGCGAAACGGTGGGCGTTTTCGCGGCCCTGGTGTGTGGGGTTGCGGCTGCCTACCAGAGCCACGCGCTGTGGGTGTTGCAAGGCCTCCAACTGGCCCAGCACGTACAGCAGCAGGGGCGGGTCGGCGGTTTGCAGCAACTCGGGCGGGTAGGTTGGGTCGCCCAACGCCACCAAGTGACGGTTGGGCGCGGCGGCCAGCCAGTCGCGCGTGAGCGCCCACTGGGCGGCCCAGTCCTGGGGTTCCGCTTGCAAGGCCGTGGCCAAACGCGGCCCGACCACGGCCCGCAGTGCGGCCAGGGGTTGCTGGAACACCGCGGTGGGCAGGCCGAACGCCGCTAGCAGTTTGCGTGCCGTGGCGTTGCCCACCCCAGGGGTGAAGGTCAGGCGCAGCCACGCGCCCAGTTCGGCGTCATCCATGCGAAGCCGAGGGGCGGTCAGGGCGTGGTGAAGTGGTCGCCCACCTTCACGCCGTCGGTGATTTGCAGCACCAGTGCATAGGACACACGGTCAAAGGTGCGGAACACCATCATTTGACCATTGCGCTCACCCGGCAATTGCAACTGGGGTTTGGCGTTGTCGGTGGTGTCCGTCACCACGTTGGCGTCTTTCTGGATGGCCAGCACATGACCGCGTTCCAGCCCGTCTTTGGTGCCGCGGTTGAGGATAACAACCTGGTTCTGGCCGGCAAACTGCACCGCATTCCCATGTACTTTCACGATTTGCCCCGTGATGCCGGATGCTGGCGCGTGCGGTACGTAGGAGGGGATGTCGCGCGCGGGTTCGGGCAGCAGCCGGTCACCCACCCGCATCTCTTCTTTGGATTGGGTGATGTCGATGGTGGCCGGTTCGATGCTGACGCGGCTGCTGCCATTGTCGCCAGCAGTCGTGCGGGTGCTTTCCTCGCGGGCCAGGGCGGCTTTGCCAATGAATTGGGCTTCATAGCCCAGCACTTCGCCCGTGGCCGGGTCTTTCAATGCGACGGCGTTGCGGTACACGCGGTAGAAGCGTGACTGGCCTTTGCCCAGCAGCAGTGCGCTGCCTTCCAGGGTGTCGCCAGAGCCGTATTGACCGCGGGCATAGGCCCGGTCGCCGCGGCTGAGCAGCACGCGGTTTTCGGGCGCGGCCACAATGCGCGGCGCACGCTCATGGGTGGCCCCGTCCACGATCAGCGATTCGGTCAGGAACGGTTCGATGACGTGCAGGGGGATGGGGGCAATCGCTGCATCGGCCAGGCTTTCTGCACGGATGCGCGGGGACAGGCGGGTGGTGGGCAGGCCACTCTGGTCGAACGAGAGCACGGCACGGTCACCGATGCGGGTCAGCACCAGCACCTGCCCAGGGAAAATCAGGTGCGGATTCTGGATTTGCTGCAGGTTCATGCCCCACAACTCGGGCCAACGCCAAGGCTGGTTCAGGTACAGCGCCGAGATGTCCCACAGGGTGTCGCCGCGCTTGATGGTGTAACGCTCTGGCGCATTGGGGGTCAGGGCACTCAAGGGCACCCCGGCCTGGGCCACCTGCTGTGCGGTGCTGCGTTGCCCGGCGGTGATGGGGTAATGGGAGAGGTCTGCGGCCTGTGTGGCCTTGACGCAGGCCAGGGCGGTCAACCCGATCAGCCCAGCCAGCAAGGTGTGCTGCCAGCGGATGGCCTGGTGCGGTGGGGTAACGGCGGTGGATGCGGTGCTCTGTGTGGTCATAGGCGTCTCTTTGGCCCCGGTTGCCGGTTGCACAGAAGATGGGCCGACACGCCCCTCCCCTGGTCTGGCTTGACGTTTTCGCGTCAAGATCTGGTAATTCTGCGTCCAAGCCCCAGTTGTCGCAATGATATAGCGTTCACCGCTGTGCTGGATAGCTCGAAAGTAGCGAAAATCACCACATGAATACGAGTTCTCCTGAATTGTTGACCATCCTGCGCTACCCTGACCCGCGCCTGCACACGGTTGCCAAACCGGTGGACCAAGTGGATGAGCGGGTGCGTGGCATCGTCCAGAGCATGTTGGCCACCATGTACGACGCCAGCGGGATTGGTCTGGCGGCCACCCAGGTGGATATCCACGAGCGGGTGGTGGTGATAGACGTGAGTGAAGAACGCGACCAGCCGCTGGTGCTCATCAACCCGGAAATCGAATGGGCCAGTGACACCAAGCGCAAGGGCGAAGAAGGGTGTCTCTCTGTGCCCGGCATTTACGATGGTGTGGAGCGTTCGATTGCGGTGCGCGTGCGCGCGCTGGACGGCGAAGGTCAGAGCCGCACCATTGAAGCAGAAGGGTTGCTGGCGGTGTGCATTCAGCACGAAATGGACCACCTGATGGGCAAAGTGTTTGTGCAGTACCTGTCGCAGCTCAAGCGCGACCGCATCAAGGCCAAACTGCTCAAAGCCGAACGCGACGCATCGCGCCGCTGAAAGGGGGCGCCATGAAGGTTGTTTTTGCGGGAACCCCCGAGTTCGCCGCCGTGGCGCTGCAGGCGATTCTGGGTGCCGGGCATGAAGTGCCTTTGGTGCTGACGCAGCCGGACCGCCCGGCCGGTCGGGGCATGAAGCTGCAGGCGTCGCCCGTCAAGCAGCTGGCGCTGCAGCATGGCATAGCCGTTGCCCAGCCGCGCGGCCTGAAACTGGACGGCAAATACCCCGACGATGCCCGTGCCGTGCAAGACGCATTGCAGGCCGTCGGCGCCGATGTGATGGTGGTGGCCGCCTATGGCCTGATACTGCCGCTTTGGGTGCTGACGCTGCCGCGCCTGGGGTGCTTGAACATCCATGCCTCTTTGCTGCCGCGTTGGCGCGGCGCGGCGCCCATACACCGTGCCATTGAGGCCGGCGATGCGCAGACCGGGGTGACCATCATGCAGATGGACGAGGGGCTGGACACGGGAGACATGTTGTTGCTTGAAACCATGTCCGTAGAGGCGACAGACACCACTGCCACCCTGCATGACAAGTTGGCGGCGCAGGGCGGCCGTTTGATTGTTCAGGCACTGGCCCAGGCCTCCACAGGTGGTTTGAACGCCACGCCGCAACCTGCCGAGGGCGTGACGTATGCCCACAAAATCGAAAAGACCGAAGCGCCGCTGGACTGGGCTTTGCCTGCTGCTGTGCTGGCGTGCCGGGTGCGCGCGTTCGATCCGTTTCCTGGTGCCAGCATCCAATACAACCGCGAGACCGTGAAGGTATGGGGGGCACGAGCCGAAGGAGGGGCGTTGCCTACTGCGGACACGCCGCCTGGGACCTTGCTGGACGTGAACGAGCAGGGGGTGGTTGTGCAAACCGGGGCTGGGTGCTTGTGCCTGACCGAATTGCAGCGTGCGGGCGGCAAGCGCTTGCCCGTGGCCGATTTCCTGCGCGGTCAGCCTTGGGAAGCGGGTGCTCGTCTGGGTGTGGGGGTGCCAGCCGCATGATGTTCCTCAAGCCCGCCTACCAGCGCTGGCCAGAGTTCCGTGAAGGCGTGCAGGAACAACTGGGTGTGGCGGTGGGGGTGGCTGCCTGGGGCCTGATGACCGGGGTGGCCATGGTCAAGTCCGGGTTGAGTACGCTAGAAGCGGTGGGCATGACGCTGCTGGTCTATGCGGGGAGTGCTCAGTTGACGGCGGTCCCCTTGCTGGTGTCTGGGGCGCCGTTGTGGGTCATCTGGGCAGCTGCCTGTTGCGTGAATTTGCGTTTTGTCGTGTTTTCAGTGCATTTGCGGCCTTTTGTCATGCATCTGCCATTGCACGAGCGGTTGCTCACGGGGTACACCGTGGGTGATTTGAGTTATGTGTTCTTTGCCAAACGCTACCACCAGCCAGGCCAAACGCCCGAAGCGCTGGAGCGGCAGCAGGCCTACCTGGCTGGGCACTGTGCAATCAATTACGCCAGCTGGATGACGGCCAGCTTGGTGGGCGTGGCCCTGGCCCATGCGGTCCCCACGCAATGGGGTGTAGGGTTTGCCGGCACGCTGGCGCTGCTGGGGGTGGTTTGTTCCCTGGTCACCTCCAGGCTGCGCTTGTTGTCGGCGGCGGTGGCGGGCACAGCGGCGGTGGCAGCCTGGGCCTTGCCCTTGAAACTCAATGTGGTGGTGGCGATTGCTTCTGCTGTGGCGGTTTGCCTGGTCGCCGAAGCACACGGCCCCACCTGGCTGCGTGGCCGTTCTCCCGTGCAAGGTGGCGGGCATGGCTGAATGGAGTGTGTGGCTGGGTATTGTGGGGCTGGCGGTGGTGTCTGTGCTGACGCGCGGCTTGTTTTTCCTGTCGAGCCGACCCTGGCATTTGCCGCGTTGGGCCGAGCGTGGCTTGCACTACGCCCCGATTGCTGCTTTGTCCGCCGTGGTGCTGCCCGATGTGGTCAGTACCCAAGGAGTGGTGGTGTCCACTTGGCAGGATGCACGCTTGTTTGCGGCCTTGGCAGGGGCGGCCTGGGCATTTTGGCGTGGCGGTGTATTGGGCACCATCGTGTGCGGCATGGCGGTATTCTTGCCGTTGCGCATTGGCCTGGGCTGGTGAATGCGGTTCAGCGGTCCACGGTGTGGTGCATCTTGGCCCAACGGCGCAAAGCCGCTTCCAGCCGTTCCTTCTGAACCGGTTTGGCGAGAAATTCGTTGACGCCTGCAGCAGCGGCGCGCTGTTTGGCTTCGTTCATCACGTCAGCCGTCAAGGCCAAAATCGGGATGCGTCCGCGATCACCGGGTAACTGGCGAATCAGGCGGGTGCTGGTCAAGCCGTCCATTTCGGGCATGTGGATGTCCATCAGCACGATGTCAAAATCCTCCGCCTTGACTTTTTCCAGTGCTTGGTGGCCGGTTTCTGCAAAACTGACACGGTGACCCAGGCGTTCCAGCAACACCCCGATGAATTTTCGGTTGACCGGGTGGTCTTCCGCTACCAACACGGACCAGCTCGGACCTGTTGTGGTGGTCGAGGCGGGTGTGGCTGGCAGTGTGGGTGCGGCCTTTGCCGGCACTGCGGGCGGCGCAGGCTTGGGGGGGGGCGCCACAGGTGTTCCGGTGTCCAGCGCATCGCACAACTCGACACTGAAAGTGAAGGTGAATACCGAGCCTTGCCCCGGTGTGCTGCTGGCTTGGAGATCGCCACCCATCAAACGGGCCAGAGAGCGCGAAATTTCCAGTCCCAAGCCGGTGCCGCCATGGCGGCGCGTGGCGGTGCCATCCACTTGCACGAAACGCTGGAACAACTGAGGCAGTTGCTCCGGGCCGATGCCAATGCCGGTGTCGTGCATTTCCAGGGTCCAATGGGCCTGATTGCCATGCAGGTCACAGCGGACGCGCAGATCCACCTGCCCGTGGTCGGTGAACTTGATAGCGTTACTGAGCAAGTTGAAGAGCACTTGCCGGATGCGTTTGGCATCTGCCATGACCCAGGAGGGCATGACGGTGGGCAGTTGCAGTGTGAGCGTCAGGCCTTTGCGGGTGGCGGTCGGCTGCATCAAGGTGTGCACGTCGCTCAGCAACCGGCCCATGGCCACCGGAGCCAAGTGGAGTTTGAGTTTGCCCGCTTCCAGCGCTGACATGTCGAGCAGATCGTTGAGCAGGCTGAGCAAATGTTGAGCTGATTCGCGGGCGGTCAGCAGGTGCTCTCGTTGCTGCGGGTTCAGGGGGCTGTCTTCCAGCATGTCCAGCATGCCCAACATGCCATTGAACGGGGTGCGAAGTTCATGGCTCATGTTGGCGAGGAACTGGCTTTTTGCACGGTTGGCACCTTCAGCCTGAACTTTGGCGTGTTGCAGTTCGGCATTCAGGGTTTCCAGGGCGTTTTGCTCCGTGAGTTGGCGGCGTTGACGCCGGATCAGTCCTGCTGCGGCCAGCAGCAACGCCAGGACCTGCATGACCACCAGCACCATGATCAGCCGGTTCTGGCTCTGTACGGTCCTGACTTGTTCGTCGATCTGTTCGGCGATGAGGCGGTTGACGGTGAAGCTCAAGTCTTGCACGTCTGGGCCCAGCCCGTTCATTTCATCGAACAGGCCACGCAGGCCGTCTCTGTGCTCGCTCGGGTCGCGCATCAGCGGATCGGCCCGTTCGATCAGTGAGTCCAGTTGTGGCAACAGGCGCTGGTATTCAGGCTGATTGCCCAGCATGGCGGTGCTAGGGTTGTTGCGCATCAGGTCCAGGCGGCTCAGGAAGATTTCGTAGCGCAACGCAACGCGGTCCCATTGTTCTGGGCTGGGCTGGGCCAGAGCCAGTCCCAATTCGCCACGCAGTCGCAGGAATTCGCGTTCCAGTTGAAAGGTTAACTGAACGATGGAGTCCGCTTGTAAACGCGCCGTTGTTTCAACCGAACGGGCCTGGCGCAAAAAGGCCCCCAGAATGACGGCCAGGCCCAACGCCATCACCAAAGTGGTGGTGAGCAGGGCAAGTAAAAAACGGCGGTTGCCGCGCATGGGGGCAGGCAAGCTTTACTCGACTTCGAGCGCTTTGAGTTGCCAGATCGAGCGCTCGTAGTAGGTTTTGGATTGCAGTTCTTTGG
>CAYQTH010000008.1:0-19296 GCA_964420415.1 uncultured Macromonas sp.
ACGCCATGAAGGCCGCCGGCGTCAAGCTGGACTACGTGCTGGAAATCGATGTGCCTTTCGATGCCATCATTGAACGCATGAGCGGCCGCCGCTCGCACCCGGCTTCGGGCCGCACCTACCACGTCAAGTTCAACCCACCCAAGGTGGCCGGCCAGGACGACGTGACCGGCGAACCGCTGGTGCAACGCGACGACGACAAGGAAGAGACCGTGAAGAAGCGCCTGGAGGTCTACAGCGCCCAAACCCGCCCGCTGGTGGACTACTACAGCAACTGGGCCAAGGCCGACCCAGTGGCAGCGCCCAAGTACCGTGCCATCAGCGGCACCGGTTCGGTGGAAGAAATCACCGCACGCGCCCTGGCTGCCCTGGCGAACTGACCGTGCGCACAGGTGCCCGCCACTGGGCGAGGCATCTGCTCAACCCCTGCCCAGCGCACCGTTGGCAGGGGTTTTGTTTTGTGTGCGTTCAGAGCAGATCCAGCATCAACGCCAGCCGGGCCTTGGACGGGATCAATCCACACGACGGAAATTCGTCATCAGCGCAGGCGCTGTACATTGCACCCATGCTGCAACGGGTGCTGCGCCAGACCCGCACGCCAGCCACCTTGGCCTGCCGCAAAGCTTGTTCCAATTCTTGGTGCAGGGTGCCGTTTCCGCTGGTCGCCACCAGGAGGCCAAGCACTGGCTGCTCGGGCGGCTGCACTGGCAGCAGCAACGCACGTACCATCGCACCACTGCCTCCTGCATGGCTCGTGAGCCACTCCACACGCGGCCAATCTTCCAAGGACAGCAAACGGTCCTGCCACCGCGCCTGTCTGCCGTCTGGTGTATTCGGCGTGGGACGCCACCAGAGCACTTGCCCGCCCATCACCCGGCCAAGGGGCCCGGCTTCCCCCGAACCGAAAGCATCCAGGCGGTATGGGTGCTCTTTTTGCACCTCCAGCGCCCCATGGATGCTTCCGGCACAAACCGCCATCACCCCCCGCGCACCAGGCTCAGCAGCCAAACACAGCGCGTCTTGCAGGTTTTGCGGCCCATCGGCACTCAGGGCTGTAGACGGCCGCATGGCGCTGGCCAGCACCACCGGCTTGGCCGGGTTCAATACCGCCTGCAACAGGTAAGCTGTTTCCTCCAGGGTATCGGTGCCGTGGGTAACGACCACCCCGCGCACCTCGGGCCTGGCCACTTGCTGCTGTACCTGCTGCAAGAGAGGCCGCCAGACCGCAGGCCCCATGTCCTTGCTGTCCACTTGCGCCACCTGCATGCACTCCAGCATACAACCCGCGGGTAGCATCAACCTCTCGACCAACGCCGAGACGGGCACCTGCGCGCTGCGGTAGGCCAAGTGTTGTTGCGGGTCGTCGGCCACGCCGGCAATGGTGCCACCGGTGCCCAGCAACACCAGAGTATGGGCAATCGTCATCCGCTGTCCTTCTTGTTCGGTTGGTCCTGATCGGTTCTGCCACCCGCAGCCTCCACGTGCAGCATGCCTAGCACGATAGTCTAGACCCTGCATTCGGTTAAGCTCAGCCCTCTCGCTCCGTTCTTTGCACCCGCGCGCGCCATGCCAGCCCTCAACCGCCCCCGCTCCCGTGCCGACCTGTTTTGGGCCATGACCTGGCTGTCTCTGCAGGGCTTTGGCGGTGTGCTCACAGTGGCGCAACGAGAACTGGTGGAACGCAAGCAGTGGACCACGCACGAACAGTTCGTTGAAGACTGGGCCGTGGCGCAAACCCTGCCCGGCCCCAATGTGGTGAACCTGGCCCTGATGATTGGCAGCCGTTACTTTGGTCTCGGTGGCGCGCTGGCATCATTGGCGGGGCTGCTGTGCTTTCCTTTGCTGCTGTTGCTGGGTCTGGCCATACTCAACGCCAGCGTAGCCTCGCTGCCGCAAGTGCAAGGCGCTTTGCGTGGCCTGGGGGCCGTCACTGCCGGGTTGATTGCTGCGGCTGGCCTGAAGATGGTGCCTGCCTTGCGCAGCAACGTCATGGGTCGGCCCGCCTCATTGCTTTTCTTGAGCGTCACCTTCGTGGCCGTGGCTTGGCTGCGCATCCCGCTCGTGTGGGTGCTGCTGGGTGTGGGCGGGTGCGCCTGCTGCTGGACTTGGCGCGTGCTGGGTCGGCTGCCCGAACACGCCTGTCAGAAGGGCTGACACCATGCACGCCGTCCTGACTACCGCCGACTGGCTGCACCTGTTTCTGCATTTTCTGATGCTTTCGTTGCTGGCCATCGGAGGCGCAGTCACCACGGTGCCGGACATGCACCGCTACATCGTGACGCAGCAAGCCTGGCTGACCGATGCCGAGTTCAGTGCCAGCATTGCGCTGGCTCAGGCTGCCCCTGGCCCGAACGTGCTGTTTGTGGCCCTGCTAGGCTGGCAGGTGGGTCTCAACAGCGCCGGGGGAGCAACGGGCAGCATGGCCGCCTGGCCCATGGGCCTGTTCGGTGTACTGGTGAGCCTGACCGCGATGCTGCTGCCCTCATCCACGCTGACTTACGTGGCCACCCGTTGGGCGCAGCGGAACCGGGAAAAACGCATTGTCAAAGCGTTCAAACAGGGTATGGCACCGATCGTGATCGCGCTGCTCGTGGCCACGGGCTGGGTGTTGAGCTCTGCCCACAACGACCCGGCACAGGACTGGAGGCTCTGGGGCGTCACAGCCATCAGCACGCTGGTGGTGTGGCGCAGTCGGCTGCACCTGCTGTGGCTGCTGGGCGCAGGTGGCCTGCTCGGCGCGCTGGGCTGGGTCTGAGCCCAGCGCCAGCCCAGCGGTCAACTGCGCTGGCGCATGGCCTCGTACAAGCACACCGCGCTCGCCACCGACACATTCAGGCTTTCCACCGCACCCCGCATCGGGATGCTGACCAGCTCGTCGCAGGTTTTGCGCGTGAGCTGACGCATGCCCGCCCCCTCAGCTCCGAGCACCAGCGCCACCGGACCTGTCAAGGCCACCTGGTAGATGGTTTTGGGTGCATCGTCGCTGGTGCCGATGACCCAGATGTTGCGCTCCTTCAACTCATTGAGTGTCCGTGCCAGGTTGGTCACCATGAAATACGGCACGGTTTCGGCCGCACCGCTGGCCACTTTGGCCACGGTGGCGTTGATACCGGCCGCGTGGTCTTTGGGGGCGATCACGGCCTGCGCGCCAGCACCGTCGGCCACACGCAGGCAGGCTCCCAGGTTGTGCGGGTCGGTCACCCCGTCCAGCACCAGCAGCAAAGGCGCTTCACCACCCTGTTCCAGTTGCTCCAGCAGGTCATCCAGGCTGCGCGCTTGCACGACCGGCTGTACGCGCGCCGCCACCCCCTGGTGGCCATGGCTGCCAGCCAGTTTGGCAATACGCAGGCTGTCGGCTTCGATCAGGCGCGCGCCTGCTTCTTTGGCGCGGTCCAGGAACTGCTTCATACGCGCATCGCGGCGCGTCGGGTCAACATAAATTTCAATAATGGAACTGGGCGCCGTTTTGAGGCGCACGCCCACGGCATGGAAGCCGAACAAAACTTTGGGTGAGGACATAGGTCGTGATTATCCCCCGTGTGTCCGCAGCAGGTCAGTCCCTCATTGCATCTCGGCCGCCGACTCGTGCGCACGCCCGGCTTCGATGCGAATACAGCGGTCGCAACGTTGTGCAATGGCGGGATCGTGCGTCACCAGCATGAGCGTGGTGCCCTGCTCGCGGTTCAGCTCAAACATGAGCTCCATGACTTTCTCGCCAGTGGCGAAATCCAGACTCCCGGTGGGCTCATCGGCCAGCAACACCGCTGGCTGAACCACAAACGCCCTGGCCAGGGCCACGCGCTGCTGTTCCCCACCCGACAACACTTTGGGATAGTGCCCAAGACGGTCCCCCAGCCCCACCCGACGCAACATGTGAGCGGCTGCGGCACGAGCATCGGTGCGGCCCGTCAACTCCAATGGCAGCATCACATTTTCCAGTGCCGTCAAGTTACCCAGCAGTTGAAAACTCTGGAACACGAAGCCCATTTTTTTGCCACGCAATGCAGCACGCTCGTCTTCATCCAGCGCAAACACATCAATGCCATCGATGAAAACCGCGCCCTGGCTGGGAGTGTCCAACCCCGCCATCATGGCCAGCAAAGTGCTTTTGCCCGAGCCCGAGGCCCCGACGATGGCCACGGTTTCCCCGCGAGCCACAGTGAATTCGATATTGCGCAGAATGTTCAACGTGCCGGTGGCGTCTGTCACCGATTTCGACAAGTGCTGAACCGCGATGATTTCATTTGACATGCTGTGACCTCAATGTGTAAACATCAATTTGACTGCTGCGAGTAACCCAGTGACCGCCAAGTTTGGCACTATTCCAAAAAGTCTTACTGGCACCACAACAAGCTTATTGCCTTTATTATCATTTCACACGACACACAATGGACATGAAATGTGTCACCACAACATCAACTTGAATGAACACTTTCTCTATGGTCGACACAACTCGCCTCAGTCTCCGCACCAAACTCATGACCGTGGTAGCACTCATCGTGCTTTTGGGGTTTGTGGTTACGGTTTCTGTTCTGTCTTTGCAAGCGCGACAAATGCAGCAGACCAGTGCCATGGCGTATGCAAAAGAACTGTCGGGTCGTGAAGCAGCCTCAGTCGAGACCGCTCTCAACGAAGCCATGGATACAGCCCGTGTGGTGGCTTCTGCTTTACAGAGCCTGAAGACACATGCTCTGGCAGACCGAGCAACCGCGAACGTGATTCTCAAGGGTGTGCTAGAGAGCAACCCTGCACTGCTCGGAGTGTGGACAGGTTGGGAACCCGATGCTTTCGATGGCAAAGATGCCGAGTATGTCGGACAAGCAGGACACGACGCTACTGGCCGCTTCGTTCCCTACTGGAACCGCGGCAGTGGCACCGCACAATTAGAACCCCTGTTGGACTATGACAAACCGGGAGTCGGCGACTTCTACCAGCTACCCAAACATACCGGCAAGGAAGTACTGGTTGAGCCTTACAAATACAGCGTCGGCGGCAAGGAAATGCTGATCACATCCTTGGTCGTCCCGATCACCCAAGATGGGCGTTTTCTGGGTGTTGCTGGTGTAGACATTTCTTTGTCGAGCCTACAGGAAACCATCAGCAAAATCCGGGTCATGGAGACTGGCCGTGCCAGCCTGCTGTCCAACAAAGGGGTGTATGTAGGTGACGCGGATGAGAAAAAAGTGGGCATGACCATACCGCAGGAAGCACCTTACGACCAAGCTTTAAAAGCCGTTCAGAGCGGCCAAAGCATTCAACTCAACACACGCAGTGAGGACTTGGGAGAAATCACACAAGTCTACGTACCTGTGCATGTGGGGGATGCGGCTACCCCCTGGTCTTTTGTGGCAGAAGTCCAGGACACCAAAGTGTTTGAAGCCATCCAAAGAATGACATGGACGGCAGTCGCGCTGTGCCTAGCCAGCGTTCTGGTGGTTTCAGCCGTACTCAGTGTCGCCCTCAACAGAATGGTTCTACAACCGATTGGCGGTGATCCCAAAGTAGCAGCAGACATGGCAGACCGAGTGGCGCAGGGCGACTTGAGCCAGAGCATTCATGTTGCTGCTGGCGACACCTCCAGCCTGATGGCGCAACTCAAACGCATGCAAGACAGTCTGGCCAGCGTGGTCGCCAACGTACGCCAGGGCGCGCAAAACGTGGCACTGGCCAGCGCGGAGATCTCCCAGGGCAACCACGACCTGTCCTCTCGCACAGAGTCTCAGGCCAGCGCCATCGAAGAAACCGCAGCTTCCATGGAAGAGCTGGGCAGCACGGTGCGTCAAAACGCAGACAGTGCGCAACAGGCCAATCAATACGCGCAGAATGCATCCGCAGTGGCGCAACGTGGTGGTGAGGTCATGGGCCGTGTGGTCGACACCATGAAAGACATCAGCGCCAGTTCGCAGCGCATCGCCGATATCATCGGCGTGATCAACGGCATCGCCTTCCAAACCAACATCTTGGCTTTGAACGCTGCAGTGGAAGCTGCACGCGCCGGGGAGCAAGGGCGTGGCTTTGCTGTGGTGGCTAGCGAGGTCCGCAGTCTGGCGCAACGCAGCGCGGAAGCTGCCAAGGAAATCAAAACCCTGATCGACACCAGTGTCGAGCGCGTCAACGCTGGCAGCCAGCTTGTCGATCAGGCCGGTGCCACCATGGAACAGGTCGTGCAAGCCATCCAGTCGGTCAGCGAAGTCATGGCCGGTATCAGCGCGGCCAGCCGGGAACAAAGCGCAGGCGTTGGCCAGATCAGTGAAGCGGTGTCCGACATGGACCAGACCACCCAGCAAAATGCCGCCCTGGTCGAAGAAATGGCCGCTGCTGCCACGGCCTTGAAAAACCAGGCCGATGAACTGGTGCAAACGGTGGCTGTTTTCCGTCTGCAAAACACGACCCAGCAGCACTTGCTGGCCCAAGCATGAACCGTGCTTGGGCCCACATAGCACCGCTGTTGATGCGGCGCCACGTTGCTCTGCTCCTTGCACTTGGGCCTGCAGTGCTTGCAGCGCCGGTTCAAGCAGCCCCATCCAGCACCGTACTGGTCGTTGGTGACTCACTGAGTGCGGAATACGGTTTGCGGCGCGGCTCCGGATGGGTGGCGTTGCTGGAGCAACGGTTGGCACAACAGAACAAGACCATCCGTGTGGTCAACGCCAGTGTCAGCGGCGACACCACGTCAGGCGGCCGCTCCCGTTTACCGGTTTTGCTGCGCCAGCACCAACCTGCAGTCGTTGTGCTGGAGTTGGGAGGCAACGATGCCTTGCGGGGTTTACCACTCGACATGACACGCAGCAACCTGACCGCCATGGCACAGCAAGCCCGAGACAGTGGCGCCCGTGTGCTGCTGCTGGGCATGGAGATGCCGCCCAATTACGGTCAGCGCTACACAGCCGAGTTCCGCCAGATTTACAGCGATGTGGCGCGCACGGTGCCCACCGCGCTGGTGCCGTTTTTCTTAAAGGGTGTGGCCGACGGCGCCAATCCCACCGCATTGTTCCAGCCCGACCGCATCCACCCCAACGAACAGGCGCAACCCCTCCTGCTGAAAAACGTCTGGCCGGAACTGCGCAAGCTTCTGCCTGCCCGCTGACCCCCCGCTCCAGTCTTACGCGTGCAACTGGTCCAGGGCCTGCTGCAGATCTGCCTTGAGCATGTCGACCGGCTCCAAGCCCACCGCGAAACGCACCAGCCTCGGGGCATAGGGCCAGGGTCGCTCACGCAAATACGGCATGTCGTAAGGCACACAAAGGCTGATCGGCCCGGCCCAGCTGTAACCCAGCCTAAACAGGCGCAAGGCGTCGCAGAAAGCATCCACCCGTTCGGGAGCAATGTCCGGTTGAAACACCACACTGAAGAGGCAAGCCGCTCCCTGGGCATCACGAGCCCAAGCAACGTGCCCTGGCGACTCTGCCAGGGCTGGGTGGAAAACCTGATCCACGCCACCTTGGTTTTGCACCCAGCGGGCCAATTCACGCGTCGTCGCATCCTGTGCGTGGTAACGCAGGTGCAAAGAATTCAATCCACGCAACACCAGTTCGGCATCGTTCGCCCCCACGCCCAGGCCCAGGTGCATGTGGGTCATCAACAACCTACGGTGCAAGGTTTCGTCGCGCGTCACCACTGCGCCCATCAGCACATCGGCCCCGCCGCTGGGGTATTTGGTCAGCGCTTGCATGGAAATATCCACCCCCAATGTGAAAGGAGCGAATGCCACCCCAGCGCCCCAGGTGTTATCCAGCGCGGTCAGTATCCGGCGCCCGCTGCGACCCCGGTTCGCGGCCTGCACACATGCCACCAACGCGGGCACATCGGGAAACTCCAGCGTCACTGAACCAGCCGCTTCCAACCAGACCAAACGCACAGACGGGGTGAGCCGGTTGGCCAGATCAGCCGGGTCCATGGGATCGTAAAAGCGGTGCCCGATACCCCAACGCGCCAGTTCAGCCTGGGCAAACGCCTTGCTGGGTCCGTAGGCATTGTCCGGAATCAACACCTCGTCGCCCGCCTGCAAAAAAGCCATGTCCACCAAGGCAATGGCCGCCAGGCCGCTGGGGGCCAGCACACAATGCCTCCCGCCCTCCAGCGTGGCAAGGCGTTCTTCCAGTGTGAACGTGGTGGGTGTGCCATGCAAGCCATAGGTATACGCCGACTTGTCTTTCCATTCACGGGCACGCATAGCCGCCACATTGGGAAAAAACACGGTAGACGCTTTGTACACCCCTGGTGGGACGGCCTCGAAGGCTGCCGGAGGCCGGTATGGGTGGTGGATCAGTTCAGCCGGGTTCGACATGCCTGCACTGCCAGCACCTAAATTTTCCATTTTTGCAACAAATGCGCCGGACGCATGCTGTCGTAACTTTCGAATGGCTGGTGGATCCAGGGATTGGTCGGCAAAAACTCGACGGAGTAATCCGGACTGAAGATGGACACTTGTTTGGTCCAGATCACCGCGCTACGCAATTCGGTGATGGGCGGGTAACTGTCGCGCAGCAACTCCATCACGGCCTTCAATGTGTGCCCTGAATCCGCCAGGTCATCCACCAGCAGGACTTTACCGGCGATCTCGCCCTGCGGGGTAGTGATGTAGCGGGCAATGTCCAGCGCACCGCGCTGTGTCCCTGCTGCTGCACGGTAGGAGCTGGTGGACATGATGGCCAGCGGCACATCAAAAATGCGACTGAGCACATCGCCTGGCCGCATGCCGCCACGCGCCAAGCACAGAATGGTGTCGAACTGCCAGCCTGACTGGTGCACCTTGATCGCCAGCTTCTCGATCAGGTTGTGGTACTCGTCATACGACACATACAGGTGCTTACCGTCTTCAGTCAGCATGCAGATCTCCGTGATGGGCCTAGGGTGTGCCCCACATTCTGCACCAGGTCAGCTCGCAAAAGGATGATGCAAGAGGATGGTGTGATCACGGTCCGGACTGGTGGAGACCACATGAATCGGCACCCCGGTCACCGCTTCGATGCGGTTGAGGTAGCGCTGCGCGTTGGCTGGCAGGTCCTCGTAGCGTGTCACGCCCACCGAAGATTCGCTCCAGCCCGGCAAGGTTTCGTAGACGGGTTCGCAGCTTGCGATCTCGTCCGCACCCAGTGGCAAGATGTCGATCAGTTCACCGTCGAGCTTGTAACCCACGCACAATTGCAACTCTTTCAATCCGTCCAGCACATCCAGTTTGGTGATGCACAGCCCCGTCAAGCCATTGACCTGAGCCGAGCGCTTGAGCAATGCCGCATCGAACCAGCCACAGCGGCGTGAACGGCCGGTGGTGGTGCCTTTTTCTGCCCCTACAGTGGCCATGTGCCAGCCCGGCGTGCCTTCGGTTTCCCAGTCCAGCTCGGTCGGGAACGGGCCACCCCCCACGCGGGTACAGTAGGCCTTGGTGATGCCCAGCACGTAATGCAGCATGCCAGGTCCCACACCCGACCCTGCGGCAGCATTGCCCGCCACGCAATTGCTGGAAGTCACAAACGGGTAGGTGCCATGGTCGATGTCGAGCAGCGTGCCTTGCGCACCTTCGAACAACAGGTTAACACCCGCTTTGTGTGCTTCATTCAACTCGCGCGAGACGTCGGCGATCATGGGCTTGAGTTGCTCGGCCTGTTGCATGGCCTGCTCAAACACCGGCTCGAACTGGATGCGTCCGTCCTTGATGAAACCCTCGAACGCAGGGCCCCAATCCAAATCCGCAGAACCCAGGTAAGAAGTCAGCAGGTGGTTGTGCAGATCCAGCAGTTCACGCAGCTTGGAGGCGAAACGCTCGGGATGCTTCAAGTCCTGCACACGCAGCGCGCGGCGGGCAATCTTGTCTTCATAGGCCGGACCAATGCCGCGACCGGTGGTACCAATCTTGGCGGCACCTGCCTTTTCCTTGGCGGCTTCACGCGCCACGTCAATGGCGGCGTGGAACGGCAGGATCAGGGGACACGCCTCGCTCACGCGCAGACGCGAACGCACTTCCACGCCAGCCTTTTCCAGACCTTCGATTTCTTCCAGCAACTTGGTCACCGAAAGCACGACGCCGTTACCGATGTAGCACTTCACGCCCGGCCGCATGATGCCGCTGGGGATCAGGTGCAAGGCCGTTTTGACACCGTTGATGACCAAGGTGTGGCCGGCGTTGTGGCCGCCCTGGAAGCGGATCACCCCTTTGGCAGTTTCGGTCAGCCAATCGACCAGTTTGCCCTTGCCTTCATCACCCCACTGGGTGCCGACAACCACGACATTGCGCCCAGGCTGGGCCTTGAAAGTGTTTTCGCTCATCTTGTACCGATCAGATAAAGGCTTCAGGCAGACAATGCCTGTACCACCCATTCACCGTTGCGCTCGATCAGCGCGCGGTTGCAGTGGAATTCGTCGAGTTCGTGTTCATGGCCCGGCAGCACGCACACCACCGTTTCACCCGCTGCGCGCAGCTGGGCAATGGCGGCGCGCAAAACGGCGTCGCTGCCCCATGGGGCCCGTATGGCCGGTTGCAGGGTCTGCGGAGCGAGACTGGCCACCAGTTCTTTCAGGTCCAGGCTGAAGCCAACCGCCGGGCGTTTGCGCCCAAACACGGCACCAACCTCGTCGTAACGGCCACCACGCACCAGTTCGACCAGCCGTCCTTGCTCACCAGACACACCAAACAAAGAAAAACGCACGCCGGTGTAATAGGCGTAACCACGCAGGTCCGCCAGGTCGAACGACACCTTCACACCGGACAGTTGCTTTGCCAGCCAACGCAGGTCATTCAGCGCACGGGTCAGCAAGGGGGTGGGTCGCAAGCGGCGCTCCGCTTCGTCCAGCACTTCCACATCGCCGTACAGTGTGGGCAGGGCCAGCAGGCTGTCGCGCACATCGGTGGGCAAACTCTGGCTCAAAACACTCAGGCTGGCGGCGTCCTTGGCGGCCAATGCGGTGTGGATGCGGGCCACGGCATCGGCGTCCAGCGCCGTGCCCGCCAGCACCGCGTCAACGATGCGCACATCGCCCACGTCCAGCACCTGCTGCTCCAATCCAGCCGCACGCAAACAGGCACTGGCCAACTCAATGGCTTCCAAGTCGGCTTCCAAGCCTGCGTGACCGTAAATTTCGGCGCCCAGTTGCAGCGGTTCACGGGTGGCATGTGCGCGGTCAACACGCGTGTGCAGCACAGGGCCGCAATAACACAGGCGCGTCACACCCTGGCGGTTGAGCAAATGCGCATCAATGCGCGACACCTGGGGCGTGGTGTCGGCACGGACCCCCAGCGAGCGACCGGAGAGCTGATCGACCAGTTTGAAGGTTTGCAGATCCAGCGCTTCCCCAGTGCCGGTGAGCAGAGACTCCAGGTGCTCCACCAGAGGAGGCATGACAAGTTCATAGCCATACACGCGCGCAGTGTCAAGCAAAGCGCGACGCAGGTTTTCGATGTACCGGGCCTCAGAAGGCAGAACATCGGCAATTTGATCCGGGAGAACCCAGGCAGACATGGATTGTGGATGGCTGTTAAAAAGTGGATTTTACCGGGTTGAGCCGCTGTGGTCGACCATGTCGGCCATCAACGTCCAACCGGCACAGAAAAGGCGGCGCACCGACCGGTGCCGCCGCCCTGCTGGCATGAAGCGGTTCAGCGCCCAGCGGCAGCCGACCCCTTGAATGCCTTGAAGAATTCCGTGGACGGATCCACGACCACCACATCCCCTTTGTTGGCAAAACTGCTGCGGTAGGCCTCCAGGCTGCGGTAGAACTGGGCAAAAGCCGGGTCACGGCCAAACGCCTCGTTGTAGGCACGTGCCGCCTCGGCATCGCCCTGCCCCTTGATAAGTTGTGCATCGCGATAAGCCTCGGCCACGATCACTTCGCGCTGGCGGTCGGCATCGGCGCGGATTTTTTCGCCTTCAGCTTGTCCGGTCGAACGCAACTCGTTGGCAACGCGTTTGCGCTCGGCCTCCATGCGGTCATAGACCGACTTGGTGATAGTTTCAGCGTAATCGACCCGTGTAATGCGCACGTCCACCACGTCCATGCCCCAGGGTTTTTCTGCTCCACGCACAGCCTGCAGCACCGCCTGTTTTACATCGGACATCAACTCCTCGCGCTGAGTGGACAGCAGCTCCTTCACAGTGCGCTTGTTCACTTCCTCTTGGAGGGCATTGCGCACCACACGGTTGACCTGAGTAGCTCCAGCGCGTTCGTCCAGTCCAACGTTGCGGATGTATGCCTGTGGATCAGAAATGCGCCAGCGCACGTACCAGTCGATCACCACGCGCTGCTTTTCTGCAGTGAGCGTGGGTTCGGTGTCCGAGCTGTCGAGCGTCAACAGGCGCTTGTCTATGTACGACACATTCTGGAACGGCGGCGGCAATTTGAAGTTCAGCCCCGGCTCGGTGATGACGGTTTTGATCTGCCCAAGCGCGTAAACCACACCGTACTGGCGCTGATCGACCACAAAAAGCATGGAACTCAGCAGGCCCAAGGCCAACAGCAGGGATGTAAGAACGAATCCAATTCTGTTCATGATGTGTTTTCTCCCTCTCAGCGAACGTCGCGCTCACGCGAGCGGGAAATGTCGCGGTTGCGGTCTTCCGGTACCGTGGCAGGCGGTGTGACGGGAGCCGTGCCAGCCGCCGATGCGCCACTGGCGTTACCCGCTGCGGTCATTTGCATCAGCTTGTCCAGTGGCAAATACAAGAGATTGGAGTTCTGGCGTGTGTCCACCAGCACCTTGGTCACGTTGCTGTAAACCGATTGCATGGTTTCCAGGTACAGGCGCTCACGGGTCACCTGCGGGGCTTTGGCGTACTCTGTCTGGATGAGGCGGAAACGCTGCGCATCACCCTGAGCCTGGGCCACCACGCGCGCCTTGTAACCTGCGGCCTCCTCTTGCAAACGTGCCGCCGTGCCTCGTGCACGTGGCACCACATCGTTGGCATAAGCCTCCGCTTCGTTCTTCGCGCGTTCACGCTCCTGACCGGCTTTCAGCACATCATCAAACGCGGCCTGCACCTGCTCGGGCGGACGCACACCCCCCTGCTGCATGTTGATGCCCACAACCTCAATACCCACGTTGTAGCGGTCCAGGATGGTCTGCATCAATGTGCGCACACGCAGAGCGATCTGGTCGCGTTCTTCTGCCAGCGCAGCGTCCATTTTCATCTTGCCCACCACTTCGCGCACGGCCGATTCGGCCGCCTGCAGTACGGCGGCATCGGGGTCGCGGCTGGCAAACAGGAACGCACGGGCATCGCTCAGCCGGTATTGAACCGCGAACTTGATCTCGACGATGTTTTCATCCTCGGTCAGCATGGCCGACTCGCGCAAGCCCGTGGCCCGCACGATGGCATCACGGCCCACGTCCACCGAACGGATCTGGGTCACGAACACCGTTTCGTGACGCTGAATGGGGTACGGCAAACGCCAGTTGAAACCAGCCCCTACCGTGCTGTGGTACTTGCCAAATTGCGTGACCACGGCTTGCTGGCCTTCCTGCACAATGAAGAACCCCGTGCCCAGCCAGATCAGCACAGCGACACCAACGATCAGCCCGATCCCGATGCCTGCCCCCTTGGGATCTCTGGGCTGAGCAGCACCGCCACGACCGCCCTGCCCCGGACCTTTGCCGAACCAGCCCTCCAACTTGCGGTTGAACTCACGCCACAGTTCGTCCAGGTCCGGCGGGCCCTGATCGGGCCGCTGCGGACGCTGCTGCCGAAGGGGACGATCTTCTTCGCCCGGAGGCTTGGAAGCGTCATTGTCTGGCGCGGAACCGGACTCATCCTTCCCCCAGCGGGGATCGTTGAGATTGAACATGCCCCTCACTCGGCTCCAGCGGGGCAGGCGAAGGCTCAGCAAATTCAGATTCATGGGCAATGATTGGTTGGAAACAAGCAAGGCACTATTGTGCCGAATCAAACGGGACCAGAGGGGGACAAGGATTTACCTCGTCGGAAGCTGTGGTCAAGCGTGCAGCCAGCAGCTGGCGCAGGGTGTCTAGCCCCTCGCCTGTGCGCGCACTCAGGAACACACGCGGCACCCGCACCCCATCCCATTCGATAAAGTCAGACAAGGTCACTGGATGCTGAGCCTCGGCCAGGGCATCGAGCTTGTTGAATACCAGAATCTGCGGCACCGAAGCGGCATCGATCTCGTGCAGGACACGCTGCACTTCGGCCATTTGCTCCAGGTGACCGGGGTTGGAGGCGTCGACCACATGCAACAGCAGGTCGGCGTCGCGCGCCTCCTGCAAGGTCGCGGCAAAAGCATCCACCAGTGTGTGCGGCAAATCGCGGATAAAACCCACGGTGTCCGACAGGGACACACTGCGCCCCACCTCGCCCAGGTACATTTGCCGCGTGGTGGTGTCCAGGGTGGCAAACAGCTGGTCGGCAGCGTAAGCGCGTGCCTTGACCAACGCATTAAAAAGCGAAGACTTTCCTGCGTTGGTGTAACCCACCAGCGAAATCGTGAATGCACCGCGCCGCTCACGCTGGCGCCGCTGTGTGCTGCGCTGGCGTTTGACCTTGTCGAGCCGCTCGCGGGTCCGTTTGATAGCGTCGCCGATCATGCGGCGGTCGAGTTCGATCTGCGTTTCACCTGGCCCACCACGCATACCGATGCCACCACTCTGCCGTTCCAGGTGCGACCAACGACGCACCAGACGGGTCGAGAGGTATTGCAAACGCGCCAATTCAACCTGAAGCTTGCCTTCATGACTGCGTGCGCGTTGCGCAAAGATTTCGAGAATCAGCAAAATCCGGTCATTGACCGGCATGCCCATATGGCGCTCCAGGTTGCGCTGTTGTGCCGGGCTGAGTGCCTGATCAAAGAGGATTTCCTGCGCTCCATGGCTCAAGGCTAAAGCCTTGATTTCATCGCCCTTACCCGACCCCACGTACAACGCGGGATCAGGGGCACGACGCTTGCACGTCACGCGGTCCAGCACCTGATAGCCTGCTGTGGCCGCCAGTTGCGCGAGTTCTTCCAGTTCGGCATCGAAGTGGGGCAAGCCCAAATCTACACCAACCAGAATCACGCCAGGCAGTTTCGCCTGGTCAGGTGATGAAGCAGTCAATGGAAAGTCAGAGGTTGTTCTGCTCTGCCCCGAAAGCTGCCCGGTCAGGCATCACCGTCATTGCCCGCCGCGGCGCTGAACTGCACGGGGCGCCCCGGCACAATGGTGGAAATGGCGTGCTTGTAGACCATCTGTGTCACGGTGTTGCGCAGCAACACCACGTACTGGTCAAAAGACTCGATCTGCCCCTGGAGTTTGATCCCGTTGACCAGGTAAATGGACACCGGCACATGCTCGCGCCGGAGCTGGTTCAGAAAAGGGTCTTGCAAAAGTTGGCCTTTGTTGTTGCTCACGATATGCTCCGTGTTCAAAGTGGTGATGGGTTTGACACCTTACCACAGCCACGTCAACGGCGGGTAAGGCGTCACAAAATCTAGTTGTCGTAAGGGTTAGCCGAGGTTTTGAACTCGATGCGCAGAGGCGTACCCACCAAATCGAATGCCTTGCGGAAACGGCCTTCCAGAAAGCGCCGGTAGGCATCGGGCACATGCTCCAGCGAATTGCCATGGATCACGATGACTGGCGGACTCATACCACCCTGGTGGGCGTAGCGCATCTTGGGCCGGTACATGCCTGTGCGTGAAGGCGCTTGCAAGGCAACCGATTCCTGCAACAGACGGGTCAGCACTGGAGTCGGCATCTTGCAGGTGGCCGAGGCATACGCCTTCGCCACCGATTGCCACAGCGGGCCAATGCCTTGGCGTTTCTTGGCCGAGATCATGTGCATGGCGGCAAACTTCAGGAACGCCAGGCGACTTTCGATGGAGCGCTGCAACTGTTCACGCTGGTAGCTGTCGATCGCATCCCATTTGTTGATGGCGATGACCACCGCCCGGCCGCTGTCCAGTATGAAACCGGCAATGTGTGCATCCTGATCGGTGACACCCTGGGTGGCGTCGATCAGCAACAGCACCACGTGGGCGTTTTCAATCGCTTGCAGCGTCTTGACGACCGAAAACTTCTCGATCGCCTCGAACACTTTGCCTTTGCGCCGCAGGCCTGCGGTGTCGATCAGTTCGAACTTTTGCCCGTTGCGCTCAAACGGCACCGAAATGGCGTCCCGCGTGGTACCGGGCATGTCGAAGGCCACGAGGCGCTCTTCACCCAGCCAGGCGTTGATCAGGGTGGACTTGCCTGCATTGGGGCGCCCAGCCACCGCCAGCTTGATGACTGATGCCTCGACCTCGGGCGCTTCTTCGTCTTCATCCAGCCAGGCCAGCTTGTCCAAAGCGGCTTCGATCATGGAGCGCACACCTTGTCCGTGCGCCGCCGACACTGGCAATACCTCGCCCAGACCGAGCTCATAGAACTCGGTCAATTGACCACCGGCTACCATGCCCTCGGCTTTGTTAGCCACCAGCAAACAGGGTTTGCTCAACTTGCGCAAGTAATTGGCGATGTCGTGGTCTTGCGCACTCAACCCTGCACGGGCATCCAGCACGAAAATCACCACATCCGATTCAGCCACCGCCTGCTGCGTCTGTTTGGCCATTTCCTTGTAAATGCCACTGCCTGCATCCGGCTCAAAACCTCCGGTGTCGATGACGATGAATTCGCGTTTGCCCAGACGTGCGCTACCGTAATGACGGTCCCGCGTCAGGCCAGGAAAGTCGGCCACGATGGCATCACGTGTGCGCGTGAGGCGGTTGTACAGGGTGGATTTGCCAACATTGGGTCGCCCGACCAGCGCGATGACAGGCTTCATTCCGGGCGCCAAGCGTACACACCGCCGTCTTGGGTAACGGCTATCAGCGTCTTGCCCGACAGCAGCGGGGCGTAGACCACAGGCGAACCATCCGTGGACAGGCGGTTCAGGAAACGACCGTCGGCGCGCGACAACAGGTGGATATAACCTTGCGCATCGCCAACCGCAATGGAACGCCCTGCCGCCAAAGGCGCTGTCAACCCACGGTGCAGCAAGGACTCATTGACCCACACTTGTTCACCGCCAGCGCCTTTCCAGGCCACCACGCGGCCATGACCTTCAGCGCCATAGACCTGATCTTCGTCAGAGCCCACACCCAACGCCCCCGCCGCAGGCTTGGTCCACTGCAGGGTACCGCGACCGGCATCCACGCAACCCACAGCGGACTGGAATGCCCGAACGCACACTTGGTCGTCCGATCGTCCGGCCGGCCCGATCAAATCCACCAGACGCTCGACTTCATTGGTGCCGCGCGGATTGGCCACAGCCACGCTCCAGCGCTGACTGCCATTGTTCGGGTTGATCCCGGTCAAACGGCCACCATGGCCTGCGACCAAGGTATCACCAACGGCCAGCAAGACACCAGGTTGCTGCAGCACCAGGGCATCTGTACCACGGGCCTGCTGCGTCCACAGGCGCGCGCCGGTCTTGCCATCGTAGGCATGCACACTGCGGTCCGCCGCCAACACAAACACACGCTGCCCGGCCACCAGGGGGGCGGTAAACACACGGGCACCGATGCGGGTACGCCACACCTCGCGGCCTTGAACCAGCGCTACCAGCTCGTTCTCCTGCGTGACCACGGCGGCTGTTTCGCCATCTGAGCCAACGCTGGCCGACAATGGGGCACCCACGTCAGCGCGCCAAACGGTACGGCCACTGTCGGTCTGCAACTGAAAGACCACGCCATCGGCATTGCTCACAAACAAGGCCGAACCTTTGACCGTTGGCACCAGCATGGGGTCAACCTTGCCAAGCTGCATCTGCCAGACCGCTTTGGCCGGGATCTGCGCTTGAACTGCCGTCAACGGCGCTGGTTCAGGCTTTTTTGCGCCCGACGAACAGGCTGTCAAGACAACCGCCATGGGCAATACAGCCCACTGGCAACAGGTACGCAACAGCGGCACAGAAAGATTTGCTTTCACCGGAACTCTCCCATCAGGGCTTGGCATCAGCGGTGGGATCCACCCCCAGCGCATTCAATTTGGCTTCAACGATGCGGCGGAAATCGTCAGTTTCTTTCAAGCCAGCATAGGATTGTCTGTATGCTTGGCGGGCGCCCTCGCTGTCGCCCTTGGCCAGCAACACATCACCTCGCCGGTCATCGGCCAGCGGCTGGAACTCACCTGGAAAGGTTGCATCCAGCCACTTGAGCGCTGCTTCGTGCTTTTTGTCCTGGAATTCAAGCGCAGCCAGCCGCAACCGCGCCACAGCCACCAGGCCATCGTTTTTGGCTCCGTTGACCACCCACTGCAATGCCTCTCGCGCTGGCGCGGCTTGACCACCTTCGTACTGAAGCTTGGCCACCAGCAATGCGCCCTGCTGGGCCTGCACGGTGTTACCCGCGCGCTGCTGCATATCAGTCCACACGCGGCCCAGCTTCTCCAAATCTTTGGTCTGAGCCGCCATGTCCAGTTCGTCGTACAGTGCAGCCGCTTCCACCGCCATTTTCCGTTGCCAGTATTGCCAGCCATTCCAGCTCGCCAGCCCCGCCATCACCACGATCAACACCCATGTGATGAGGTTGCCGTACTTGCTCCAGAAATGCTTGAGCTGGTCGAGCTGCTCCTGCTCTTCAAGGTCGAAATGAGAGGCCATGCGGCGTGTGTTCCGTGTGCGGTGGATGAGTGGAAACCGGGTCCGATTGTAGAGGGCGATTGGAACGCTTCGGAAAGCTTCAACGCAGACTGGTCGCCCAGTGCTCGGCATCTGACAGCGGCAGTGAAGTCTGCTCGCTGATGCTGCCCGCCCCTTCACGCAAAGGCTTGACCGCCACCTGCCCGGCCGCCAGCTCGCTTTCTCCGAAAATCAGGGCGTAGCGGGCGCCACTGCCGTCGGCTTTCTTAAACTGCGACTTCATGCTGCCGTAGCCGTCCGGGCCGGCGGCGTGCATCTGCACCGACACTCCGGCTTGGCGCAGGGTGCGCAAGGTCTGCATGATGGTGGCCAGACCATCGGCGAGAGGGATGATGGCGTAGCAGTCGGACGCGGGAGCGGCGGGCAGCAGGTTTTGCGCCTTGAGCAGCTCCAGAATCCGTTCCACACCCAAGGCCCAGCCCACGGCCGGGGCCGGTTTGCCACCGATCTGGGCGATCAGTCCGTCGTAACGGCCGCCAGCGCAGACCGTGCCCTGCGCGCCGAGCGAGGTGGTGACGAACTCGAACACGCTCAGGTTGTAGTAGTCCATGCCGCGCACCAGACGCGGGTTGACGCGGTAAGCAATGCCTTGCGCATCCAGCAAGGCACGCAGGCCTTTGAAATGCGCCAGGGAGGCTTCACCCAGGTAGTCCATCAACTTCGGAGCGCCCTCCACCAGCGCCTGCATGGCGGGGTTCTT